>CAYZYC010000039.1:0-6632 GCA_964481165.1 uncultured Limnobacter sp.
TCGCGCGCAGCAGCTTCACCTGCATCGCGAGCGGCAGGTCGGCGACCTCGTCGAGAAACAGGGTTCCTCCGCTGGCCGCCTGGAAGAAGCCTTCGCGGTCCTGCTCGGCGCCGGTGAACGCGCCCTTGCGGTAGCCGAAGAACTCGGCCTCCATCAGCGACTCGGGAATCGCCCCGCAATTGACTGCGACGAACGGCTGCTTCGCGCGCGCGCCCGACTCGTGGATGAGCCGCGCGGCGAGTTCCTTCCCCGAGCCCGATTCCCCGGTGATCGCCACCGGAGCCATGCTTCTTGCAAGCCGCTGGATCTGCGCACGGACGGCGCGCATCGCTTCGGATTCTCCGAGCAGCTGGCGTCCGGCGTCCGATGGCGAAGCCGGCGTCTCGGGGGCGGCGTCCGCTTGTGCCGGCAGCTGCAGCGCCGAGCGCACCAGACTGCGCAATGCGTCGAGCGCCACCGGCTTGGCGAGATAGTCGAAGGCGCCGGCCTTCAATGCGGCGACCGCGTTCTCGGCACTGCCGTGCGCAGTGATCACCGCGACCGGTGTCTGCGGATGCCCGCGATTGATCGCCGCGACCAGCGACAGCCCGTCGCCGTCGGGCAGTCGCATGTCGGTGAGGCACAGCGAGTAGACGTTCGCCGCGAGTCGGTCGCCGGCTTCGTCGAGCGTGGCGACGCAATCGACGTCCAGTCCCATGCCGACCAGCGTCAGCTCGAGCAGTTCGCGCAGGTCGGCCTCGTCGTCGACCACGAGTACCCGGGGCGTGCGTGCGGACCGCGCAGCGGTTCGGCCGTTCGCGGTCTCGGCGGCGTCTTTCATCGGATGGCGCTCAGTCGGGTTGCGGTTCGATCACGAACACGCTGCGGTATCGCGGCGACGCTGCTGCGACCTCGTAGCGGATCGTCGCACCGTTGGCGTTGCACAACTCGCGCGCCAGGTACAGTCCCAGCCCGGTCCCGCGGCTCTCGGTGGTGAAGAACGGTTCGAAAGCGTGCTCCAGC
Organism: uncultured Limnobacter sp.; assembly: GCA_964481165.1. Classification (GTDB taxonomy): domain Bacteria; phylum Pseudomonadota; class Gammaproteobacteria; order Burkholderiales; family Burkholderiaceae_E; genus Zeimonas. The sequence goes on from CAYZYC010000039.1 coordinate 1,003, forward strand.
ATTTCGGTGTTGAGCCCGGACCCGTCGTCGGCGACCTTCAATTCTAATCGATGGGGGTCGCGCTCGCGCCAGCCGATCAGCACCGCCGCATCGCGCTCGGATGCGTGGCGCAGCGCGTTGCCGAGCAGGTTCAGCAGCACCTGTCGCAGGTGATTCGAATCGAAGCGGATCGGCCGCGCAGTCTCGAGTTGCACCGCGATCCGTGCCCGGTCGACACCGTGCATCGCGACGAACTCGTCGAGCAGGCGATCGAGGAACGGACCGGGATCGATCGATTCGTCGGACGCGCGTTCGCGTCGGGCGATCGACAGCACGTCCTCGATGATCCGGTCGATGCGCACGGTGTTCGTCTCGACGATGCCGGCCAGCCGCGCCAGCGACGGCTCGCCGAGGCGTTCCGCGAGAAGGCCGTTGGCGTGCCGGATCGCTCCGAGGGGATTGCGGATCTCGTGCGCGATCGACGCCGACAGCCGTCCCATCGACGCCAGTTTCAATTGCTGCGCGCGCTCTTCGACCAGGCGCTGGTCCTCGAGCATGACGACCGTGTCGTCGCCCGGCTCGGCGGTGCCCAGGAAACGCAGTCGAACCCGGGTCGAGCGGCCGTCGGCGGCCGGCAGGTCCAGGTCGCTTTCGGCCGGACGCGCCTGCGCATCGCCGCGCCAGCGCGCATAGGCGCGCTGCAGCGATGCCCAGCCGGCACCGAACGCGTGTTCGTCGTTCGATGCCAGCGGCGCGAGCGCCGCGACCTGCGTGCCGATTCCGAGCAGCGCCCGGGCAGCGGGGTTCATCGTGCGCACCGCGCCTGCGCCGTCGACGATCACCACCCCGTGCTGCAGTTCGGCGACGACGCGCGAGGTCACCGCGAGTTGCCTTCGCAGGTCGTCGCCACGCGCGCGGGAGATCTGCTCCTGCGCGTGCAGCCGGGTCGCCAGCCAGTTCACGGTCATCGCCGTGGCGAAACAGGCGATTCCGATCACGCCGGCGAGCATCAGCGATCCGGCTTCGTTGCCGCGCGCCCCGAGCAGGCTCCAGAGCGTCTCGGCGAGCACCAGCAGCGTGGCCGCGGCGGCGAGCGAAGCCGCCATGCGTTGCGTCGAAAGAACCGCCGACCCGGCGAGCGCGGCGATCAGCAGCACGACGAGTCCGCTCTGCAGGCCGCCGGCCGCATGCATCATCGCGGTCAGCGCGAGCAGGTCGGTCAGTGCGTGCACGACGACCAGTGCGTGGAAATGCACGCGGAACCGGTTCAGCGTGGACAGGTAGAGCACCGACAGCAGCAGGTACGCGACCGCCGTGCCGCCGAACAGCGCGGGGTCGTTCATCTCCGTGGGCAGGCTGCCGTAGTCGTGAAGCGGAACGAAAGCGAACAGCAGCAACGCGACGGCGACGCGGCTGGCGGCCAGCCAGCGCAGCGCGACCCAGTACGAATGCGCGACCGTCATTCGCCGCGCGTATCGCGTTCCGAACGCACCGCCTGGCGGTGCGCGTCGCGATGCGCCCGGCTGCAATACGTGTTGCCGTCGTCGCGCAGCGCATCGGACTCCGGCAGGTACAGGCCGCAGTGCGCGCACGGAACGATCGACTCGCCGGGTACTTCGCGCGACTTCCCGCGTCGTGTCGCGCCCGCGCGATCCGCGCCGGACGGGGCATCGCGCGCACTGCGTTCGCTGCGGCGCTGGCTGATCGCGATCAGCCGGAACGCGAGCCAGACCAGAGCGATCAGCGCCACCCAGACGAGCAGCTTGCCCATCAGTTCCGGTGCAGTATCACTTCGAGAACGAAGCGGCTGCCTACGTAGGCGAGCAGCAGCAGCGCGAAGCCGCCGAAGGTCAGCCGCAGCGCCGTGCGGCCTCGCCAGCCCCACAGCCACCGCCCGAGCAGCAGGACGCCGAACACCGCCCACGCGATCAGCGAGAACACGGTCTTGTGGTCGAAACGCATCGGCTGCCCGAAGATTTCCTCCGAGAACAGCACGCCGCTGAACGCGGTCAACGTGAGCAGCACGAATCCGACGCCGATGAAGCGGAACAGGATGCGCTCGAGCACCAGCAGCGGCGGCAGGTCCTCGAGGAAACGCGCGAACGGCAATTTGCCGGAATCGCCGCCGCCGTGCAGCGCCCGCTCGGCGGCCGTCATCAGCACGCCGTGCAGCGCCGCCATCGACAGGACGCCGTAGGCCAGCGTGCCGATCAGCAGGTGCGGAAGGAACAACGGACGCCCCGCCTGCGCGCCGAGGTCGATACCGGGGAACAACAGCGGCAGCAGCGCGGCGATCGCGGCCGCCGGCAGCACGATGCTGCGCATGGCCTCGACGCGCACCGACAGCGACTCGAACCAGAGCACCGCGACGCCGATCCACATCGTCGCCGAGAGAATCGGAGCGAATCCGAAGTGCCAGCCCGCATCGCCGACGATGACGCCGTACAGCGCCACCGCGTGCAGCGCCAGTCCGACGAGCATCGTCGACGCCGTCCAGCGAAACGGCATGCGCCAGGCAAGGAGATACGTCAGCGCAGCGAGCAAGTGGACGATAACCAGTAAACTCTGCACCGATCCAGTTTACTCCAAGGCCATGCTCGAAAACCTCTCGCAACGGCTCGCCCGCGTCGTCAAGACGATGCGCGGCGAAGCGCGGCTGACCGAAGCGAACACGCAGGAGATGCTGCGCGAGATCCGCGTGGCGCTGCTCGAAGCCGACGTCGCGCTGCCGGTCGTTCGCGACTTCGTCGCCCGCGTGCGCGAGCGTGCGCTCGGCCAGGAAGTCCTCGGCAGCCTGAGCCCGGGCCAGGCGCTCGTCGGCGTCGTGCATCGCGAACTCACGCGGCTGATGGGCGGCCAGACCGCCGAACTCGATCTCGCGAGCCAGCCGCCGGCGGTGATCCTGATGGCCGGCCTGCAGGGCGCCGGCAAGACGACGACCGTCGGCAAGCTCGCGAAGTGGCTGCGCGAAACGAAGAAGAAGAAGGTTCTCGCCGTCTCGTGCGACGTCTATCGTCCGGCCGCGATCGAGCAGCTGCGCACGGTCGCGGGACAGGCCGGCGCCGACTTCTTCGCGTCGACTCCGGACCAGAAGCCGGCCGACATCGCCGCGGCGGCGAAGCAGTGGGCGCGCACGCATTACCACGACGTGCTGCTCGTCGACACGGCCGGACGGCTGGCGATCGACGAGCAGATGATGCGCGAGATCGCCGAACTGCACGCGCAGCTCGATCCGGTCGAGACGCTGTTCGTCGTCGATGCGATGCAGGGCCAGGACGCGGTGAACACGGCGAAGGCGTTCCACGAGACGCTGCCGCTGACCGGCGTCGTGCTCACGAAACTCGACGGCGACTCGCGCGGCGGCGCCGCGTTGTCGGTGAAGGCGATCACCGGCGCACCGATCAAGTTCGTCGGCGTCGGCGAGAAGCTCGGCGGTCTCGAAGGCTTTCATCCGGAACGCATGGCCAACCGGATCCTCGGCATGGGCGACATCGTGTCGCTGGTCGAGGAGGCGCAGAAGGCGGTCGACGAGAAGAGCGCGAAGGCGCTCGCCGACAAGCTGAAGGCCGGCAGCCGCTTCGACCTCGACGACTTCGCTTCGCAGCTCGGACAGATGAACCGCATGGGCGGGCTTTCGTCGATGCTCGAGAAACTGCCGTCGCAGTTCCAGCAGGCCGCGGCCGGCGCCGACATGTCGCAGGCCGAGAAACAGATCCGCCGGATGCAGGCGATCATCCAGTCGATGACCAGGGCCGAGCGCCGCAAGCCCGACCTGATCAAGGCGAGCCGGAAGCGGCGCATCGCTGCCGGCTCGGGCGTTCCGGTGCAGGAAGTCAATCGATTGCTGTCGCAGTTCGAACAGATGCAGTCGATGATGAAGAAGATGCAGAAAGGCGGCCTCGCGAAGATGATGCGCGGCATGAAGGGCATGATGCCCGGCATGCGCTGAGGGTCGCGTCGATGGGAGCGAAGCGCGATCCGTCCCCGGCGCAGGGTGTGGACCTCGATACGCTGCGTGCGTCCTTCCGCGGCCGGCTGATCACCGATGCGTCCGATCTCGAACCGTTCGTCGTCGACTGGCGACGCCGATACTTCGGGCGCACGCTCGCCGTGGCGCAACCCGATTCGGTTGCCGACGTGGCGGCGGTCGTGCGCTGGTGCGCCGAACACCGCGTGGCCGTGGTGCCGCAAGGCGGCAACACCGGGTTGTCCGGCGGCGCGACTCCCGGCGAATCGGGACGTTCGATCGTGCTGTCGCTCGCACGGATCCGGAGCGTTCGCGCCGTCGACACGGTCAACAACTCGATCACGGTCGAAGCCGGCTGCACGCTCGACGAAGTGCGCACCGCGGCGCGCGAGGCCGGACGCCTGTTTCCGCTGAGCCTGCCGTCGGAAGGCACGTGCACGATCGGCGGAAACCTGGCGACCAACGCCGGAGGCGTGCAGGTGCTGCGCTACGGCAACGCGCGCGAACTGTGCCTGGGGCTCGAGGTCGTCACCGCCGACGGTCGCGTCTGGAACGGGCTGCGCGGATTACGCAAGGACAACACCGGCTACGACCTGCGCGACCTGTACATCGGGTCCGAGGGAACGCTCGGCGTGATCACGGCCGCGACGCTGAAGATGCATCCGCAGCCGGCGGCGCAGATCACCGCGATGGCGGCGCTGGACGATCCGCATGCCGCGCTGCGGCTGCTCGGGCTCGCGCAGTCGATGCTCGGCGCTTCGCTGACTGCGTTCGAATTGATGTCGAACCTGTGCATCGAACTCGTGACGCAGCATTTCCCCGATCGGCGGCGGCCGTTCGCGCAACCGTCGCCGTACTACGTGCTGCTCGAAACCTCGGACAGCGAGAGCGAGGAACACGCGAACGCCCGGTTCGAATCGCTGATGGAAGCGGCGCTCGAGGCAGGGATCGTCGGCGACGCGGTCGTCGCGACCTCCGGCGCGCAGAGCCAGGCGCTATGGGCGCTGCGCGAACTGATCTCCGAAGCGCAGGCGCTCACCGGCAAGAACATCAAGCACGACATCTCGGTGCCGATCTCGTCGATCGGCGACTTCGTCGCGAAAACCGATGCCGAGTTGCAGCGGCGGTTTCCCGGCATCCGCCTCGTCGTCTTCGGGCATCTCGGCGACGGCAACCTGCACTACAACGTCTCGCCGCCGGTCGATCGTTCGGGCCCCGAGCACGAGGACGAGTTCCTGGCGATGCAGCCGGCGATCAATCTCGTCACGCACGACGCCGTCGTCGCGTTCAACGGATCGATCTCGGCCGAGCACGGTCTCGGCCAGTTGCGACGCGACGAATCGGCGCGCTACAAGTCCGACGTCGAGATGGCGCTGATGCGGCAGGTAAAGCAGGCGCTCGATCCGCTGGGGATCATGAATCCGGGCAAGTTCCTGCCGCCGGGCTGAGGCGCAACGGCGCGCGGCGCCAACCAGGCGCGTTCGCGACAGGCCGCCTGCCCTGGCCAGGCCACGCGCCTGCTGCAGGCCGCGCGCCCTTGCGGCACCGGCCTGCGCGCCCTACCAGCGCCGCACGCGCCCCGTATCCAGGTGCACGAAGTTCGAGCGCGCGTAGAAGCCGACCCCGCCCGCCTGCATGCCGAGCGCGGCGCGATGCAGCGTCGCCAGCGGCATGCCGGGCAGCC
>CAYZYC010000039.1:6732-20384 GCA_964481165.1 uncultured Limnobacter sp.
GCCTGCATGCCGAGCGCGGCGCGATGCAGCGTCGCCAGCGGCATGCCGGGCAGCCGGATGTCGATCGCGCGGCCCGACAGGTGCAGGCTGCGCGTGGCGACGCCGCCGCTGCGTGCGGCGAGCATCGCGTTGGTCTTCGGCGAGCGGTATCCGGAAATCACGTGGAATGGACGCCCGCCGGTGCCGAGCAGCGATCCGAGCATCGTCAACTGCTCGAGCAGCGCGCGGTCGATCGGATGCACGTCGCCGCTTCGATGATCGCGCAGCACGCGATCGATGTCGGAGAGCGCGTCGGTGAGGTAGCGCCCGCCTTCGCGATAGACGACGTCGAGCGCCTCGCCGGTGTGCGTGTTGACGAACGCCAGGCGCGACACTTCGCTCGCCGCGTCGACCGGCGCGCGACCGGGCAGCGCGATCGCGCTGCGCGCGGCGCCGGCACCGAGCAGTGCGATCGCGGTCGTACGGAACAGTCGCCGTCGCGTCGGCGTCTTCGTCATCGTGCGGTTCCTCCCGGTGTTCCTGCGTCGGCGGTGCCGACGCGGCGGACGTCGCGGGCGAACCCGTCGCGTCGCCGCATGCCCTCTTCCACCAGCGCCCAGTCGATCGTTGCCTCGTCGATCGACTGCAGCCGCGCCATCTCGCGCACCGGCTCGATCGACCCCGGCCCGCGCCGATACGCGTCGGGGTTCGCCTCGAACCAGATCCGTCCGTCGCCGGCTCGCGCCAGCAGCAGGGGACGATACACGATGCGTCCCGCATCCCCCACCCGCACGGCATCGAACAGCGCCGCGACGTCGTCCGGATGCATGCGGACGCATCCGTGCGAACGGAAACCATAGATGCTCGACGGTGCATTGGTCCCGTGGATCCCGATGCCCGGCAGGCTGGTCCCGATCCAGTGGCGGCCGAGCGGATTCTCCGGCCCGGGCGGGACCGATGTGAGCACCGGCTTTCCGGAATCGCGCATTTCCTGCTGGATCGACGGAGGAACGATCCAGGTCTTGTCGAACTGGCGGTTGATGACCGTGAATTCTCCGGTCGGCGTTCGCCAGTTGCTGCGCCCGACCGTCACCGGATCCGAGCGCACGACCTGGCCCCCACGAAACAGGTAGAGCATCCGCTGCGGGACGTTGACGACGATCCCGTCGGCGAGCGGCGGCGGAACGACGTGGCGCGCGAGCACCTCGATGCGCTGGCCGATCCGCACTGGCTTGCGGGCGTCGAGCCCGTTGGCCGCAGCGATCAGCGACACGCCCACGCCGTACCGGGCCGCAAGCGTTCCCAGCCCCTCGCCGCGCGCGATGACGTGCGTGATCGAACGCTCGACGATGGCGTCGGGAGTGGAAACCGCGGCAACGAGCGGCTGCGCCGGAGCGATCCCCTCCGCTGGCGCGATGCCCTCCGCCGGTGCGCTCCCCTCCGCCGATGCGCTTGCCAGCCTCGAAGCGGCCGCCTGCGCCGAAGCGGCTTCCGGGTCACACGACGTTTCGGCGCGCGGCACCCCGGCCGCCCCGATCGCAACCGGCGCCGCTTCGGCGGCCCCGCGATCGCCGGCCGTGGCGAGCGTGCACATCGCGAACAGCGTCGTCGCAAGCAGTTCGATCGCGACGAGCCGACTCGTTGACCGGGCGCGGGGGCCGCAGGCGAACCGCGTGCGCCGGACGCGCCATGGGAACGGTGCCGGTTTCGCGGCGCCCGTCGGTGTGCTGCCCGTTCTCACAACCCCAGATACGCCTCGCGTACGCGCGGATCGTCGAGCAGCGCCTCGCCGCTGCCCTCGAGCACGATGTTGCCATTCTCGAGCACGTAGGCGCGATCGGCGAGGCGCAACGAGGCCGCGACGTTCTGTTCGACGAGCAGGATCGTGATTCCCTGTTCGTGCAGCTGGCGGATCGTCTGGAACACCTCGGCCACCAGCGCCGGCGCCAGGCCCAGCGACGGTTCGTCGAACATGATCAGGCGCGGCGCACCCATCAGGCAGCGTGCGATCGCCAGCATCTGCTGTTCGCCGCCCGACAGGGTGCCGGCCGACTGGTGCGCGCGTTCCTTCAGGCGAGGAAACATCGTCAGGACGCGCTCGAGCGTCTCGCCCATTTGCGCACGGGCGCGCGGAACGCGTGCACCGACCTGCAGGTTCTCCAGCACGCTCATCGTCGGGAACACCTGCCTGCCCTCGGCGACCTGGCCGACGCCGAGATTGCAGACACGATGGCTGTCGAGCCCGGCGATCTCGGTGCCGTCGAAGACGATCGACCCGGAGCGCGGTTTCAGGATGCCGGCCGTCGTGTGGATCAGCGAGGTCTTGCCGGCCCCGTTGGCGCCGACCAGGGCAACGATCTCGTCGGTGCCCACTTCGAGCGTCACGCGGTCGAGCGCCTGCGCGTCGCCGTAGTACACCGACACGTCGCGGATCGCCAGCAGCGCCGTCCTGCCCGCCTTCATGCCCGCCGTCATGCCCCGGCTCGCGTCAATGCACGGCCTCCGTGCCCAGGTAGCTCTCGAGCACCTTCTGGTCGCTCGTCACCTGCTGCGGAGTGCCCGACGAGATGATCTCGCCGTGATTCAACACGTAGACACGCTGCGCCAGCGCCATCACCGCGCGCATCACGTGCTCGATCAGCAGGATGGTCACGCCGTGCTCGCTATTCAGGCGCCGGAACGCCGCGACCATCTGGTCGGTTTCGGTCGGCCGCAGACCCGCCATCACTTCGTCGAGCAGCAGCAGTTTCGGCTCGGTGGCCAGCGCGCGCGCTACCTCCAGTCGCTTGCGATCGGGCAGCGTCAGCGCCGATGCCGGCCGATGGCGCTGCCCCCACATGTCGAGCGAACGCAGCGCGTATTCGGCGCGCGAGCGCGACAGCGCACGGTCGGCCGTGCCGCGAAAACCGCCGACCATCACGTTCTCGAGCACCGACATGTCGGCGAAGGGCTTGACGATCTGGAACGTGCGCCCGATGCCCGCCGCGCAGACGACGTCGGCACGCAGCCCGCCGATCGGTTCGCCGAGGAAACGGATCTGCCCCTCGTCGGCGTTCATGACCCCGGCGACGAGATTGAACAGCGTCGTCTTGCCGGCGCCGTTCGGACCGATCAGCGCGACGATCTCGCCGTGCCCGACGACGAGCGATGCGCTCGAAACCGCGCGCAGTCCGCGAAAACTCTTCGAGACGTTCTGCACATCGAGCAGCGGCGCATTGTGCTCAGGCATCGCCGTCGTCCGTGCGCGACCGCGTGAAACGCAGGCGCCGCGCGATGCCCGGCCAGATGCCGTGCGGCATGAACATGATCGAAGCCGCGAGCGCTACTCCGTAGAGGATCTGCTTGGCTCCGGGTATTTCGTAGCCCGAAGCGGCGAGCGCCTCGTTGATGCCTTCCGAGAGCACCGTGAGCACGGCCGCGCCGAGGATCGGCCCGAAAAGGGTGCCGATGCCGCCGATGACCGGCGCGAGGATGATCTCGATCGACCGGCTGATGTGGAAGATCTGCTCGGGGAACAGGTTGCTGTAGAAGAACGCGAAGAAGACGCCCGCCAGCGCGGTCATGCCGCCCGAGATCTGGATCGCGTACATCTTGTAGCGAAACGTGTTGACTCCGGCCGCGCGCGCCGCCTCCTCGTTGTCGCGGATCGCCCGGAAATAGAAGCCGAGCCGCCCGCGCAGCAGCCACGCCGACAGCACGAACCCGCTCGCGGCGAGAGCGAGAGCCAGGTAATAGAACATGAAGGGACCGCCGCGCAGGTTCAGCCAGTCGGCCTGCCCCGACTGGACCACGCGCAGGAAGAACCCGCCGGAGCCCCCGACCCAGCCGAAGTGATCGAAACCGATGCGCGTGAATTCGGCGAACGCGATCGTCAGCAGCGCGAAATACGTTCCCGAGATGCCGAAGCGGAACGCCAGCCAGCCGATGAACGAAGCGGCGGCGACACAGACCGCAACCGCGACGACCATGCCGACCCACGGAATCACGCCGAAATGCTGGTACAGCGCGGCGGCAGTGTAGGCGCCGAGCCCGACGAACAGCGCGTGCCCGATCGACAACTGGCCGCAGAAGCCCATCATGATGTTCCACGCCTGTCCCACGTACGCGAAGTACAGGATCAGGATCATCACGGAGAGCAGATAGCGGTCGAGCGCCCACGGCAGCGCGAGCAGTACCGCGAGCAGGACGAGCAGCGCCGTGCGCGAGCGCGCCGGAGCATCGGTGAACAGGTCGCGCAGGTCGCGCAGCCCGCTCATCCGCGAGGGCGTCGGGCCCGGGGTACGGCCGGCCTGCACGCCATCCACGTCAGCGGCCCCCGAACAGCCCTTGCGGGCGGAACGCGAGCACGAGGATCAGCAGCGCGAACGACAGCATGCTCTTGGCCGACGGCGTGATCAGCAATCCGGCCACCGATTCGGAGACGCCGATCAGCACGCCCCCGGCCAGTGCCCCGACCATCGATCCGAGCCCGCCGATGATCACGATGACGAAGGCCAGCAGCGTGTACGCGGGCCCCGAGATCGGCGTCACGTCGACCAGAATCGACAACAGGCATCCGGCCACTCCGACGCACGCGGCGCCTAATCCGAAAGTAAGCGCATACAGATGCTTGACGTTCAGCCCGACCACCTGTGCGCCGAGCAGGTTGTCGGCACACGCGCGGATCGCCTTGCCGAACGACGTGTAGCGGAAGATCGCGAACAGCACCGCGCAGGCGACGAGCGACGCCGCGGCGCAGATCACGCGCACCTTGTCGACGAGAAACGGACCGATTTCGTAGGAATCGAGCGCGTAGTCGACCTGCACGTTGCGCGCGTCGGGTCCGAAGATGACCAGCAGCACGTTGACCAGGATCAGCGCGATGGCGAGCAGCAGGATGAACTGCGAGTGCTCGGGCCGGTCGATGAACGGATTGATCAACGCACGTTGCAGCAGGTAGCCGAAGCCGAAGAAGAGAAACGCCATCGGCACCAGCATCCACAGCGGGTCGATGCCGCTGAACGCGAACACGATCACCGCGACGTACATCGCGATCGTCATGATCTCGCCGTGCGCGAAGTTGACGATGCGCACGACGCCGTAGATTACCGAGAGCCCGAGGGCCATCAGGCCGTAGACCAGGCCGGTCAGCAGGCCGCTGATGACGATGTTGGCGATTGCGTCCAGGGGCAAGACAGGACTACTCCGGGGAACGGCAAGGCGGGTCGGCGCGAAAACGCCGCAGCATAGCGGAATATGTTCGTCCGGGAAGCCGACCGAATCCCGCTGGTCATCGGCCGAACTCCCCGGATTGCAGCAGGCTGCGCCCTAGCCCTTGCGCTCCTGCCACCCCGGCATCGGATACACCGGCGCCATTTGTGCCGCCTCCTTCGGCAGCACCACCATTGGCTTCCCGCCGCGGTTCTGGATGCACGCCGAGGCGATCTCGGTGTTCTGCCCCTTGGCGTTGAACTTGATCGGCCCGCCCAGCATCATCCGGTCGGCGATGTTGGTCTGGCGCATCGCATCGGCGAGCGCGGTGCCGTCGGCGCTGCCGGCACGCTTGAACGCGTCGGCGGCGATCATCATCGCCTCGAAGGTGAAGCCGACGTTCAGCGCATGGAACATCAGCTGGTCGTTCGGGAACTGCTTCCTGAACGCGGTCTCGACACGCTTGGTCAGCGCGGCGTTCGGGTTGTACCAGGGCACGTTCGAGATGCAGTAGTCGGAGTACCGCGGGCCGAGCGTCTTGTAGAACTGCGCCTCGTACATGCCGGGCGACCCCGGGCTCATGATGCCCTGCGGCGACCAGCGCTGCTTGACGAGTTCGCGCACCAGCAGGATCGCGTCGTTCAACCGGCTCACCAGCATGATGAAGTCGGCGTTCGTTGCCTTGGCCTTCGCCACTTCGACCGACAGGTCGCGCGCGTCGCGGTCGTACGAGATCTGGTCGACGACCTTGAACGGCAGGTAGGTGAGCTTGGGCAGGATCGCATCGATCGCCTTCTTGTTCGCCTGGCCGAACGTGTCGTTGACGTACATGAACACCGCGGTGCGCGGCGCCGCACCCGTCGCCTGGAAGATGTCGCGGAACAGCGACAGGCCGTTGGTGATCAGGTCGACCGACGTCGGGAAGTTGCGGAACGTGTACTTGTAGCCCTGCTCGGTGATCTGCGGGGCCGCGGCGATGTTCACCACGAACGGAACCTTGCGCTGCTCGGCCACCTGCGCCATCGCGGCGGCCGCGCCGCTGTCGAACGGGCCCATCAGCACCTGCGCGCCTTCGTCGATGAGCTTCTCGGAGCGTGCACGCGCCTGCTCGACGTTCGACTCGAAATCGACGTTCATCAGTTCGACGTCGACGCCGTACATCTCGCGCAGCAGCGCCGGCGCGATGTCGGCTCCGCGCTGGCACGACTGGCCGATCTGCGCCAGCGCGCCCGAGCGCGGCAGCACGACGCCGACCTTCAGTTTCTTCGGCTGCGCACGAACGATCGCCGGGGCGGCGAGCGTGCTGCCGCCGACGACCGCCGAGGCGGCGGCCATGCGGTTGAAATCGCGACGGGTAACTTTCTTCACGGATTCTCCTCCTCGTTATTCAAACGGCGCGTGCTCGCGCAACGCTGCCGCGTGGCGCGCGTCAGGCTATCACGGCAAGGCCTGCGACGGGCGCCGGGAGCCCTCGGATTTTCCCGGGGGCGGGAAATTTTCGTTCCGACCGCGCGGCACGTGCAGCCGCTACGAAGCCGCCTGGTCGCGCAGCACCCGCTTGAGAATCTTGCCGGTGGCGCTCTTGGGCAGTTCCGCGACGACGTCGACGCGCGCCGGCACCTTGTAGGCCGCGATGTTCCTGCGGCAGTACTCGACGATGTCGCCGGGCGCGAGCTGCTGGCCCGGTTTCGGCACGACCGCGACGACGACCTGTTCTCCCTTCTCCGGGTGCGGCGCGCCGTAGACGGCCACCTCCTGCACCTGCGGCAACTTGTACAGGTACTGCTCGACCTCGGCCGGCCACACCTTGAACCCCGAGACGTTGATCATGTCCTTGACGCGATCGACGATGAACACGTACCCGTCGGCGTCCATGCGCCCGATGTCGCCCGAGTGCAGCCATCCCCCGCGCAACGTGATCGCGGTGTCCTCGGGACGGTTCCAGTAGCCGGCCATGACGCCGGCGCCGCGGATCGCGATCTCGCCCCATTCGCCGCGCGGCACTTCCTCGTCCTTCTCGTCGACGATCCGCAGCTCGAAACCCTCGACCGCGCGCCCGACCGAACCGAACCGGTGCTCGACCAGGTCGTTGTAGCAGGCGAACGGCGAACACTCGGTGAGTCCGTAGCCCTCGTAGACGCGCCGGCCGAAACGTTCGGTCCACCGGCGCGAGATCTCCTCGGGCATCGTGGCAGCCGCCGACATCTCGTAGCGGATCGACGACAGGTCGTACTTCGAAAGGTCCATCGACAACAGGCCGATGAAGATCGTCGGGACGCCGAAGAACATCGTGATCCGGTCGCGCTGGATCGCCTCGAGCACCTGGTCGGGGACGAAGCGCCGGAACAGCGAAACCGTCGCCCCCGACAGGATCGCCGCGTTCAGGATGTAGTTCTGGCCGTAGACGTGGAACAGCGGCAGGAACGCGGCGAGCCGGTCGGATGCCCGGTACCCCGAGTACTTCGCGGCCGAGGCGATGTTCGTCGCGACGTTCGATTGCGTGAGCGTCACGCCCTTCGGAAAGCCGGTGGTTCCCGACGAATACAGCAGCGCGGCCGGGGCGTCGGCAGCGCGGTCGACCGGCGCGAAGCTCGCGTCGCGCCCTTCGCACCACTGCGCGAGCGTGGATGTCCCCGGTGCGGCATCGCCTTCGCAGACGACGATTTCCTCGAGCGCGCCGCACGCGTCGCGCGGAACGAACTGCAGCAGTTCGGCGACCGTGAAGACGACCACCGCGCCCGAGTCGTTCAGCAGGTACTCGACTTCTCCGGTGCGGAAGATCGCGTTGATCGAAACGGGCACCGCGCCGATCTTCTGCGCCGCGTAATAGGTGATGGCGAACTCGGGGATGTTCGGCAGGTACAGCGCGACGCGGTCGCCCGCGGCGACGCCCTTCGCGTGCATCGCGTGCGCGAGCCGCGACGCGGCGGCCTCCAGTTCGGCATAGGTCAGCGTGCGTCCTTCGAAGAGGATCGCAGGTTGCGACGGCGTCTGCGTCGCCCAGCGTTGCAGGCTCGATGCGAGGTTCATTGCGGCTCCCGGAACGTTCGCCTGTTTATAGCACTTTCGACGATGCGCACGATGCCGGGGAGTCGATCCTGCTCATGTGCCGGCCTGCCTGGCATTTCCCCGCCTGCGTCATCGAGCGTGACGCCGGAACCGCTGGGTCGTCTGCCCGACGCCCCTCAGGCGGGAGGAGACGGCGGCGCGGCTACGCGCTGTGGCGCCGGCGGGGTCGCGACGGGCCGCGGCGACGGCGGGGTCGAGACGCGCTGCACCGCGGGCGGCTCGTACTTCCACCGTTTCCAGGCGCGCAGCACCGCATCCGGATACTCGGCGCGCCCCAGGCTGCCGTTGTAGCGCCCGAGCGCGCGGAACAGGTTGCCCCGTTCGATGTCGAGGTAGTGGCGCAGGATCGTGCAGCCGTATCGCAGGTTCGTGCGCGTGTCGAACAGCTTCGTCGCATCGCCGTCGCCGATCACGGTCGTCCAGAACGGCATCACCTGCATGTACCCTCGCGCCCCCGCGCGGGAGATCGCGTAGCGGCGGAAGTAGCTCTCGACTTCGATCAATCCGAGCACGAGGTGCGGATCGAGGCCGGCGCGCTGCGATTCGTAGCGCACCGCGTTCAGGAAATCGACCCTTTGCCGATACTCGGGCTTCCAGCGTCGCGGAAGGCGCTCGGACATCGTCGCGAGCCAGTCGATCTTCTCGTCGAGCGAAACGAAATGCGGTTCGGGAAGATCGCGATCGTCGCGCACCGATGCGGCGAGCGCGCTGCGCACGGCGGCGCTCAGCGGCTCGTACTGCTGCTCGCCGGCGCGCGCCGGAGCGCTCGCCATCAGCGCGGCGAGCAATGCGCAGGTGAGAATCAGCAGGAGGAAAACTCGTTTCATGCGCCCGCGATTGAACGCCGCGAGCGATTCACTGCGCAAGGGAGCGCCGGATGGCCGGTAGCGCATCGCCGACCGGCACCTGCGCGCTTCGCATTCCACGCCGCTCGAGCAGTTCGATCGCGCCTTCCTTCAGGCCGCGTTCGCCGACGGTGACACGCAGCGGAACGCCGATCAGTTCCCAGTCGGCGAACATCACGCCCGGGCGTTCGTCGCGGTCGTCGAGGATCACGTCGACGCCCTCGGCGAGCAGCTGATCGTGGAGCGCGTCGGCTGCCGCGCGCACGACCTCGGAGCGATGGTAGCCGGGCGGGACGATCACGACTTCGAACGGGGCGATCGGACGCGGCCAGACGATTCCGCGCTCGTCGTGGTTCTGCTCGATCGCGGCGCCGAGCAGGCGTGTGACGCCGATTCCGTAGCAGCCCATTTCGAACGGCTTCGACTTGCCGTCGACGTCGACGAAATGCGCCTGCATCGCTTCCGAGTACTTCGTGCCGAGCACGAACACGTGCCCGACCTCGATGCCGCGCTGGATCGCCAGGACGCCCTTGCCGTCGGGCGACGGATCGCCGGCCTGCACGTTGCGGATGTCCGCGACGATCGGTTCGGGGAGATCACGCCCCCAGTTGACGCCGGTGTAGTGGAAGTCGGCCTCGTTGGCGCCGCAGACGAAATCGTGCATCGCGGCCACGGTGCGGTCGGCAACGACCTGCACCGGCCGTCGCGTGCCGATCGGGCCGAGATAGCCCGGAGGCGAACCGAAATGCTCGACGATCTCCGCTTCGGTCGCGAAACGAAACCCCGCGAGCCCGGGCACTTTCGCCGCCTTGACCTCGTTGAGCTCGTGGTCGCCGCGCACGAGAAGGAGCCAGAGTTGCGTGGCGCCCGGGTCGCCGCCCGGCGCATCGACCGCGAGCACCAGCGACTTCACCGTGCGCTCGAGCGGCAACCCGAGCAGTTCGGCGACGTCTTCGCAGCGCGCGCGCGACGGGGTCGGAGTCTTCGCGAGCGGCTCGGAAGGAGCGCCGCGCTGCGCGATCAACGGCAGCGCCTCGGCGAGTTCGACGTTGGCCGCGTAGTCGGAGTCGGGGCAGTACGCGATCGCGTCCTCGCCGGTGTCGGCGATCACCTGGAACTCGTGGCTCGCCGATCCGCCGATCGCGCCGGTATCGGCGGCGACCGCGCGAAAACGCAGCCCCATCCGCGAGAAGATCGCAACGTACGCATCGAACATCGCCCGATAGCTGCGCATCGCCGAATCGAGATCGCGGTCGAACGAATACGCGTCCTTCATCGTGAATTCGCGCCCGCGCATGACACCGAAACGCGGGCGGCGCTCGTCGCGGAACTTCGTCTGGATGTGATAGAAGTTCTTCGGCATGTCGCGATAGCTGCGCAACTCGTTGCGGGCGATGTCGGTGACGACCTCTTCGGAGGTGGGCTGCACGATGAAGTCGCGCTGGTGGCGGTCCTTCAGGCGCAGCAGCTCCGGACCGTATTTATCCCACCGACCCGACTCGATCCACAATTCGGCCGGCTGGACGATCGGCATCAGCAATTCGATCGCCCCCGCCCGGTTCATCTCCTCGCGGATGATCGCTTCCACCTTGCGGATCGTCCGCATCCCGATCGGCAGGTAGCTGTAGATGCCGCCGGCGACCCTGCGGATCATTCCGGCGCGCGTCATCAGGCGGTGGCTGACGATCTCGGCGTCGGCTGGCGCCTCCTTCTGCGTCGACAGATGGAATCGGGAAGCTTTCATGCGGAATCCGGGAGACGGGAGAGGCGCGGAAGCTGACGAACGACGCAGCAAGCGCCGCGGTGCACTGGCTATAATCGAAGCGATTGTAAGAGATCACGGGGTGCGGCCATGCTGGATCGTGACGGCTATCGCCCCAACGTCGGGATCATTCTGGTCAATTCGAGGAACGGAGTCTTCTGGGGCAAGCGGATACGGGAACATTCGTGGCAGTTTCCGCAAGGCGGCATCAAGCGCGGCGAATCGCCCGAACAGGCGATGTTCCGCGAGCTGACCGAGGAAGTCGGGCTGCATCCGCACCACGTCCGGATCATCGGACGCACGCGCGACTGGTTGCGCTACGACGTGCCCGAACACTGGGTGCGTCGCGAATGGCGGGGCCACTATCGCGGACAGAAGCAGATCTGGTTCCTGCTTCGCCTGGTCGGGCGCGATAGCGACATCGACCTGCGGGCCTCGGATCATCCGGAATTCGACGCCTGGCGTTGGAACGAGTACTGGGTACCGCTGGATGCGGTCATCGAGTTCAAGCGCGAGGTGTACAGCCAGGCGCTCGGCGAGCTTGCACGACTGCTGTTCCAGCGCAGCCAGGCGCGCGGCGGCATCGCCGGCGCACGCGAAGCGTCCTTCGGAAGGCCACCGTTCGGCGCGGCGGTCGAAGGAAGCCGATACCTGCGCGGACGCGTACGGTCGCGAACCGCGCGAAGCGAAACGAGCGCGCCGGGCGACGCGGGCGCGGAGGACGGCGATCGTGGCGCACTGATCGCCGCGCCCGACGACGCCGCGTCCGGCGAATCCTCCACCTGACGTACGTGTCGCGAAACGCCCGATGCCGCGCAGGCTGCATGCCGAAACGCACCGGACCGGATCGATCGGCTGGCTGCGCGCAGCGGTGCTGGGCGCCAACGACGGCATCGTCTCGACCGCGAGCCTGATCGTCGGGGTCGCCGCTGCGAGCGCGCATCGCGACGAACTCCTTCTCGTAGGTCTCGCCGGACTCGTCGCCGGCGCAATGTCGATGGCGGCGGGCGAGTACGTATCGGTCAGTTCGCAGGCGGACAGCGAACGCGCGGATCTCGCGCTCGAGCGGCACGAACTCGCGACGCAGCCCGATCACGAGCGGCGCGAACTCGCCGCGATCTACGTTGCCCGCGGACTCGATCCGGGACTGGCCGACACAGTCGCGGGACAGCTGATGGCGCACGATGCGCTGGCGGCACACGCGCGCGACGAACTCGGCATCACGCCGACGTTCGTTGCGCGCCCGATCCAGGCGGCGCTCGCATCGGCGGCGAGTTTCTCGGCCGGAGCGCTGTTGCCGCTCGTCACGGTGGCGTTCGCGCCGCAGAGCAACCTGGGCCCCTCGGTCGCTGCGATGTCGCTGGTGTCCCTGATCCTGCTCGGTGCACTGGCCGCCCGTACCGGCGGCGCGCCGGTCGCGCGTGCGGCGCTGCGCGTGGCATTCTGGGGCGCGCTGGCAATGGCGCTGACGGCCGGTATCGGGGCACTGTTCGGGACGGTGGCATGAGATGAAATTCAGGGACTACTACGAAATCCTCGGCGTCGATCGCAACGCGACGCAGGACGACATCAAGCGCGCGTATCGCAAGCTCGCCCGCAAGTACCATCCCGACGTCAGCAAGGAGCCGGACGCCGAGGCGCGCTTCAAGGAAGTCGGCGAAGCCAACGAGGTCCTGCGCGATCCGGAAAAGCGCGCAGCCTACGACCGGATGGGAAGCAACTGGCGCGCCGGACAGGACTTCCAGCCGCCACCCGGATGGGACGCGGGTTTCGAATTCCGCGGACGCGACGGCGGCGCGGGCGAAGCCGACTACAGCGACTTCTTCGAAGCGCTGTTCGGCCGTCGAGCCGGGCGCGGGCAGGGATCGCAGCGCGCACGCACGACGCAACGGCAGGGGCAGGACCATCACGCGAAAGTGCTGATCGACCTGGCCGACTCGTATCGCGGCGGACACCGCAGCATCCGCCTGGCGGTCCCCGAGATCGACGGCGCGGGCCACGTCGTGACGCGCGAACGCGAACTCGACGTGAACATCCCGCGCGGAATTCGCGCCGGCCAGCACCTGCGGCTGGGCGGCCAGGGAGGCCCCGGAGTCGGCGGCGGGCCGGCGGGCGATCTCTACCTCGAGATCGCGTTCCGCGACGATCCCCGGTTCCGCGTCGACGGCCGCGACGTCTACGTCGACCTGCCGCTGACACCGTGGCAGGCCGCACTCGGCGAAACGGTGTCGGTGCAGACGCCCGAGGGACGGGTCGAACTGTCCGTGCCGGCCGGATCGTCGAGCGGTCGCAAGCTGCGGTTGCGCGGCAAGGGGCTGCCGGCCCAACCGGCCGGGGATCTGTACGCGGTCGTCTCGATCGTCGTGCCGCCGGCCGATACCGAAGCCAGGAAGGAAGCCTACCGGGCGATGGCGAAGGCGTTCGACACCGCCCAGGGCGCACGGTAGCGAGGATGCAAGATGAGCGAAGTTCCCCGCACCCCGGTACAGGGACCGATCGTCGAAGAGCAGGTCGAGTTCACGCTGGTCGAACTGTCGCGCGCCTGCGGCGTCGATGAGCAGCAGGTCAGCGCACTGATCGTCGAGGGCGTGATCGAGCCGGTCGGCGCGTCGCCGAGCGAGTGGCGTTTCAGCGGTACGTCGCTGCGCCGCGCGCGCCTGGCATTGCGCCTGTCGCGCGACCTCGAGATCGACGCCCCCGGCGTCGCGCTCGCGCTCGACCTGATCGACGAGATCGACACGCTGCGGCAGCGGTTGTTGCGGGTGGGGTTGGGCTGAGGCGGGGCGTTCGGGCGTTCGGGCGTTCGG
>CAYZYC010000040.1:0-20328 GCA_964481165.1 uncultured Limnobacter sp.
GCTGGCGTTGGAGTGGAGGCAGACGACCGCCGGCCCGGCGCCCGCTTCGCGGACGAACGGCTGCGGAATCGGCACGGCCCCGGCAATACTGCTCATCCGACCCCCCGGAACAAGTGTGTGGCGTGTTCGTCGGAACGCGCCGACACGATGACAGCCAAGTGCGGCCATGTCGATACCGCCGTACAGTCGCACTCGGAGCATGGGGAACCGGGGCGCACGGGCAAGGGGCAGGCAGCATTGCCGGGAAGCGGTTCGCGATCGGCTCGGCGGGCACGATCGCTACATCGGGAGACGATCATGCCAGACGTCTGGACAACCGTTCAGGATCTGGACCATGCGACCCAGGAGCGTCTCGCCGACGTCCTCGAACGACGTGGCGGCGATCGCCGCCAGCAGGCGATGCGTCGCGACTTCCTCCGCGAAGTCCCGTTTCCGCCGGGCGCTCGGGTACTCGACGTGGGGTGCGGAACCGGCGTCTCGACGCCCGGACCGTGCGATCGAAGAGGCTTTCCGGGTGCTTCGCCCGGACGGTTGCCTTGCCGTCTTCGACGGTGACTACGCCACGACAACGGTTGCGATCGCAGATCATGACCCCCTGCAGGCCTGCGTCGACGCGATGATGGCCAATTCGGTCACCGATCGCCGGATCATGCGTCGCCTGGCGAACGTCGTTGCCGCATACGGCTTCGGGATCGTCTCCTTCCGGAGTTTCGGCTTCGCGGAGACAAGCGACGAAGGCTACATGCTCACCGTCGTCGACCGCGGGGCCGACGTCCTGTGCAGCCAGGGATGCATAGGGGCGGACACCGCTTCGGCGTTGAAGGAAGAGGCACGCAGGCGTTCGCAGGCAGGATGCTTCTTCGGACACATCGCGTATGCCGGCCTCATCGCGCGCAAGCCGGACCTTCGGCACGACCGGTAGCACGTACCGGCGGCCTGCCATGCAGCCGCAAGTCCCGGTGGCGGCGGAACCGCCCGCGATCACACGCCGTGTTCGCCCACCTTCACGATCTTCAGCGTGTTCGTGCCGCCCGACTTGCCGATCGGCTCGCCGATGGTCAGCACGATCAGGTCGCCGCGCTCGACGATCGATGCGTCGAGCAGGCGCTGCTCGGCCTCGAGCAGCAGTGCCTCACGTTCGGCGGCATGGTAGGTCATCACGATCGGATGCACTTCACGGTACAGGCACATGCGCCGCCGGCTGCGTTCCTCGGGCGTCAATGCGTAGATCGGCACGCCGGAGTCGATCCGCGACATCCACAATGCCGTCGATCCCGACTGCGTCAGCGACACGACTGCCTTGACTTTCATGTGGTGCGCGACGAAAAGCGCGCTCATCGCGATCGTCTGGTCGATGCGCGTGAACGAACGCTTCAGGAACACCGTGTCCAGCGACATCACTTCGGAGCGGTCCGCCTCGACGCACACGCGCGCCATCGACTCGATCGTCTCGACCGGATAACGTCCGGCGGCGGTCTCGGCCGACAGCATCACCGCGTCGGTTCCGTCGAGCACCGCGTTGGCGACGTCGGAGACCTCGGCGCGCGTGGGAACCGGGGCTTCGATCATCGATTCCATCATCTGCGTGGCAGTGATCGTGACCTTGTTCAGCTCCTTGGCCATGCGGATCATCCGCTTCTGCAGCGCAGGCACCGCCGCGTCGCCGACCTCGACCGCGAGATCGCCGCGCGCAACCATGATGCCGTCGGAAGCCTTCAGGATCTCGTCGAGGTTGCCGATCGCCTCGTAGCGCTCGATCTTGGCGATCATCAGCGCCCGCCCGCCGGCCGCGCGCATCAATTCGCGCGCCATGTACATGTCCGCCGCGTTCTTCGGAAACGAGACCGCGACGAAGTCCGCCTCGAAGCGCATCGCGGTCTTGATGTCCTCCATGTCCTTCGAGGTCAGTGCCGGCGCCGACAGGCCGCCTCCCTGCCGATTGATTCCCTTGCGGTTCGACAGCACGCCGCCCTGCGTCACGGTGCATTCGATCGTGCGTGACGTGGTGCGGTCGACGCGCATGCTCATCCGGCCGTCGTTCAACAGCAGCGTATCGCCTGCACGAACGTCGTCGACGAGTTCCGGATAGTCGAGCCCGACACGATGCTGATCGCCGAGTGCGCTGTCGACGTCGAACACGAACCGATCGCCGACCGCGAGCGTGATCTGTCCATCGGCGAACTTGCCGATGCGGATCTTCGGCCCCTGCAGGTCGGCAAGCACGCCGACGCTCTGTCCGATGCGATCGGCGATCTCGCGCACCAGCGCCACGACGCGCGTGTGCTCCTCGGCGCTGCCGTGCGAGAAGTTCACGCGAACGACGTTGACGCCGGCACGCAACATCCGCTCGAGGATTTCCGGGTCCGACGACGCCGGACCGAGCGTGGCGACGATCTTCGTGGCGCGTGGAACGGGTGTGAACATGTCGGAACGGTACGAGTGGGACGGGACGGGAACGGCCGACCGGGCTCGGTCGGCAACCGCACATCCGTTCATCGTATCGCACCGCGCTCGCGCGGGTACCCGAGTCGGCGTCGACGGCGCCTGCAATCGGTCCTTCGGCAGCGTTTGCCCGCCGCCTCGCCTGCCGACCCGCCGCCGCGCCTCCGGGCCCGCGACGCTGCGCGGCTCAGCCGCGTTCGATCAGGACCGCAACGGCCGGCAGTGTTCGTCCTTCGAGGAACTCGAGGAAGGCGCCGCCGCCGGTGGACACGTAGTCGATGCGGTCGGTGATGCCGAAACGGGCGATCGCAGCGAGCGTGTCGCCGCCGCCGGCGATCGAATACCCAGGCGAGTCGGCGATCGCCTGCGCGACGACCCGCGTTCCTTCGGCAAACGCGTCGAACTCGAATACGCCGACCGGACCGTTCCAGACGATCGTTCCGGCCTTCCGCAGCGAATCGGCGAGCGCCTGCGCGCTGCGCGGGCCGATATCGAGGATCAGGTCGTCGTCGGCGACGTCGGTAGCGGCCTTGGTCTGCGCGGGCGCGGTGGCGCTGAACTCCTTCGCGCAGACCACGTCGACCGGGATCGGCACTGCGGCCCCGCGCGCCGCCATCCGGTCGATGACGGCACGCGCTGCGCCGACGAGGTCGCGTTCGGCGAGCGATTTGCCGATCGGGAATCCCGAGGCGAGCAGGAACGTGTTCGCGATTCCCCCGCCGACGATCAGCTGGTCGACCCGATCGGCGAGCGATTCCAGGATCGACAGTTTCGTCGACACCTTCGACCCCGCGACGATCGCCGCCAGCGGGCGGCGCGGACGGTCGAGCGCCTTGCCGAGCGCGTCGAGCTCGGCAGCCAGCAGCGGCCCGGCGCACGCCACCGGCGCGAATCGCGCGATGCCGTGCGTGGTCGCCTCGGCACGGTGCGCCGTACCGAACGCATCGTTCACGTAGACGTCGCACAATGCCGCCATGCGCCGCGCGAGTCCTTCGTCGTCGGCCTTCTCGCCGACGTTGCAGCGGCAGTTCTCCAGCATCACGACATTGCCGGGGTCGACGTCGAATCCGCCGTCGACCCAGTCCCGCACCAGCGGAACTTCGCGCCCGAGCAGTTCGCCCAGGCGCTGCGCGACCGGCGCGAGCGAATCCTCGGGGCGCACGACTCCTTCCTTCGGACGGCCGAGGTGCGACGTGACCATCACGGCGGCACCCGCCTTCAGCGAATGCTCGATCGCCGGCACCGAAGCGCGGATTCGCGTGTCGTCGGTGATGCGCAATGCATCGTCCTGCGGGACGTTCAGGTCGCAGCGAATGAACACGCGCCGGTCGCGCAGGTCGACTTCGTTCAGGCGACGGAACTGCATCGGAAACCTCCGTTCACTGCGCTGCTGCAGTCCGGTTCACTGCGCCTGGTGCAGTCGTTGCTCGAGTTCGAAACGTTCGCCTTCGTCCAGCAGGTCGAGCGGGTTCTCTTCGCCGTCGCGCATCCAGTCGGTGAACGACGCGCCGCGGCCATCGGCCAGATGCACGCGCGCGACGTGATCGAGCGTCGCGCTGTCCGCGTAGAACACGAGTTCCGCATCGTCCGCGACGAACGCGCACTCTCCGACGGCGACCTGCAACCAGGGGCGCCGCGGGTCGCGCAGCCGAAGCTCGCGCGCGCCGTCGACGATCTCTCGCAGCACGGCCGCCGACTCGGCGGCAGACACCTTCGCGCTCATCGGCACGAACGGTTCACTTCGCCTGCATCAGCGCGACGGTGGCGTCGAGCATCCGGTTCGAGAACCCCCACTCGTTGTCGTACCAGCTGCTGACCTTGACCAGCCGGCCCGACACCTTCGTCATCGTCGAATCGAAGATGCTCGACGCAGGGTTGTGGTTGAAGTCGACCGACACCAGCGGCTCGGTGTTGTAGACGACGATCCCCTTCATCGCGCCTTCGGCGGCTTCCTTCATGACCGCGTTGACTTCCTCGACCGAGGTGTCGCGGGACGCGATGAACGAAAGGTCGACGATCGACACGTTGATCGTCGGCACGCGCATCGCGTAACCGTCGAGCTTGCCGTTCAGTTCGGGAAGCACGAGGCCGACCGCGGCAGCGGCACCGGTCTTCGTCGGGATCATCGACATCGTCGCCGAACGCGCACGGCGCAGGTCCTCGTGATAGACGTCGGTCAGCACCTGGTCGTTCGTATACGCGTGGATCGTCGTCATCAGCCCGTTGAGCAGGCCGATGCGCTCGTGCAGCGGCTTGACCAGCGGCGCCAGGCAGTTCGTCGTGCACGAGGCGTTCGAGATCACCGTGTGGCTCGCCTTCAGCACGTCGTGGTTCACGCCGTAGACGATCGTCGCATCGACGTCCTTGCCGCCGGGGGCCGAGATGATGACCTTCTTCGCGCCGCCCTTCAGGTGCGCCGAAGCCTTTTCCTTCGACGTGAAGAAGCCGGTGCACTCGAGCACCACGTCGACACCGAGGTCCTTCCACGGGAGCTCGGCCGGATTGCGCTGCG
This sequence comes from uncultured Limnobacter sp., assembly GCA_964481165.1. GTDB lineage: Bacteria > Pseudomonadota > Gammaproteobacteria > Burkholderiales > Burkholderiaceae_E > Zeimonas. Next base: position 4,955 of record CAYZYC010000040.1, read on the forward strand.
AAAGCACGCGGACCCGGTCACCGTCGATGACCATCGCGTCCGCGTCGACCGCGACCTTTCCGGGGAAGCGCCCGTGCGCCGTGTCGTATTGCGTCAGGTGCGCGTTGATCTTCGCATCGCCCAGGTCGTTGATCGCGACGATCTCGATCGGGTGCTTCTTTCCGTCTTCGTAGTGGGCGCGCAGGATGTTCCGGCCGATGCGGCCATATCCGTTGATGGCGACTCGAATGGTCATTGCGGGTTCCGGTAGTTGGTGAATGGGTTCGGCGAGCGTTCCACGTCAGCCTGCCTCGGCCCGCCGGCGCAGGACCTCGCGGACGGTGTCGGCCAGGTTCTCGGGCGTGAAGCCGAAATGGCGGAACAGCGCGCTGGCGGGCGCCGATTCGCCGAAGGTGTCTATTCCGACCACTGCGTCGCACCCGTACTTCCACCAGCCGTCGGTGACTCCGGCTTCGACGGCAATCCGCGGCAGCCGGCGGGGCAGCACGTTGCTGCGATATGCCTCGTCCTGCCGGTCGAACACCTCGGCGCAAGGCATCGAAACGATCCGCACCGCGATGCCGTCGGCGGCAAGCAGGTCGCGTGCCTGCATCGCGAGCCCGACTTCGGATCCGGTGGCAATCAGCACGGCGACGGCTTCGGCAGCGTCACGCACCACGTAGGCGCCGCGGGAGATCGCATCGATCTGCGTTCGCGAACGGCTGACGAAGGGAACCGCCTGCCGCGAGAACAACAGCGCCGCGGGGCCGTCGTCGCGTGCGATCGCCGCGCTCCAGGCAACCGCCGACTCGACGGCATCGCAGGGGCGCCAGACGTCCAGCCGCGGGATCAGGCGCAGCGACGCCGTGTGCTCGATCGCCTGATGCGTGGGCCCGTCTTCGCCCAGGCCGATCGAATCGTGCGTGAAGACGAAGATCACGCGCCGCTTCATCAGCGCGGCCATGCGCAGCGCATTGCGCGAGTAATCGGAGAACGTCAGGAACGTGCCGCCGTAGGGGATGAAACCGCCGTGCAGCGCGATTCCGTTCAGGATCGCGCTCATCCCGAATTCGCGCACGCCGAAATTCACGTGCCGGCCGGGGACCAGGCGGTCGGCGGCGCGCAGCGCGCCGCTGCCCTTGAAATTCGTGAGGTTGCTTCCGGTGAGGTCTGCCGAGCCGCCGATGAGTTCCGGCAGGGCGGCGCCGAAGTGGTTCAGCGCGTTCTGCGACGCCTTGCGCGTGGCGATCGACTCGGCACGTTCGAGCGCCTCGTCGATCGCGGCGTCGAACGCATCGTCGTAGGCGCCCGGCAGCCGCCCCTGCATCCGCCGCTCGAATTCGTGCGCCCGCTCCGGATACCGCGACCGATAGCGATCGAACAGGCCGCGCCAGTCGGCCTCGGCGCGCGCGCCGCTCTCGCGTGCGTCCCACGCGGCACGGATGTCCTCGGGTATCTCGAATGGCGGATACGGCCATCCGATCGCGGCCCGCGTGGCGGCGATCTCGTCGGCGCCGAGCGGTTCGCCGTGTGCCTTCGCGGTGTTGGCCCGCGCGGGCGAGCCCTTGCCGATCTGCGTCTTGCACTGGATCAGCGTCGGCGCGAACACGCCGTCGCGGCCCGACGTTCCCCATTGCCGCGCCAGCGCGATCGCACCGTCGAGCGCGTCGAGATCGTGGCCGTCGATGTCGGAGATCACGTGCCAGCCGTATGCCTCGAACCGGCGAACCGTGTCGTCGGTGAACCAGTTGCGCACTTCGCCGTCGATCGAGATGCCGTTGTCGTCGTAGAACAGCACGAGCCTCGAAAGCCCGAGCGTGCCGGCCAGCGAACACGCTTCGTGCGAGATGCCTTCCATCAGGCAGCCGTCGCCCGCGAAAACCCACGTGAAGTGATCGACGATGGCGAGATCGTCCCGATTGAACTCCGCCGCGAGCAGTCGCTCGGCGAGCGCCATTCCGACCGCGTTGGCGAGCCCCTGCCCGAGCGGACCCGTCGTCGTCTCGACGCCGGGTGTCAGTCCGCTTTCCGGGTGTCCCGGCGTCTTCGAGTGCAGCTGCCGGAAGTTGCGCAGTTCCTCGATCGGCAGGTCGTAGCCGGTGAGATGCAGCAGCGAATACAGCAGCATCGATCCGTGACCGTTCGACAGCACGAAACGGTCGCGGTCGGGCCAGTGCGGATTCGCCGGGTTGTGCCGCAGTTGCCGGGTCCACAGCGCCTGCGCAATTTCGGCCATGCCCATCGGCATTCCGGGATGCCCCGAGTTCGCCTGCTGGACGGCGTCCATCGCCAGTGCGCGGATCGCATCGGCCATCCTGGCTCGCATCGCGGAATCACCGGGTGCAGCCGGCGAGGATCCGGAACCGGAAGCCAGGACCGAAGGCGCCGTCACGGCCGCTCGGCCGGCGGGTTCCACGAAAGAATCCATCTGCGATCCGGAAAAGGGCAAAAGCGAATTCTAACAAATCGCCCCTCTCCCTCTGGCGCAAAGTACGCAAACTCCTATATAATCAAAGGCTTTCTCGAGCGGGCCATTCATTACCTACACGGTCCGCGACATTTCCACTGATCTGGATCCCCCTGAATCGATCTTGGGGATGCTCAGGGACTGGTCGTGCGACGGGCGCACGACTTCCCGCGGAAGCGCTCGAAGCGCGTCCCGGGGCCCGGAAGCGCGCAGGCGCGTCCGGAGCGTCCCGGAAGCGTGCGGGTTCGCTTGGCGGACCCGGTTGCGCGTCCGGGGGTCTTGGGGTCTTCAGCCTTTCGGGGCGACTGGGTTGGACCGAAATGCAGGGTGTTCACCTGACCGCTGATCTGTACGGCTGCCGTTGCGAGCCGTCGTTGCTCGTCGACGCGAATCGACTCGCCGCGTTGTGCCGAAGCTCGGTCGACGCCGCGGCGCTCACCGTGGTCGACGAGAAGTTCTTCACCTTTCCCGACTACCGGGGCCAGCCCGGCGGAGTGACCGGCGCGGTGCTGCTGGCGGAATCGCACGTCGCGATCCACACCTGGCCCGAACGTTCGGGCGTGACGCTGGACGTCTACGTCTGCAATTTCTCGACCGACAACTCGTCGAAGGCCGAGAAGCTCCTCGACGACCTGATCATCGCGTTCGCCCCCACGCAACAGAACACGAACCGGATCCTTCGCGGCTCCGAAGACCCGGAATCGCAATCCGGCGAACTGCTGCTCGAGTGGCTGAATCCGGACAGCGCGTTCGGTTTTCGCGCGACGCGACGCATCGAGACCGTGCGCACGCCGTACCAGACGCTCGAAGTGTTCGACACGCCGCAATGGGGAAAGCTCTTCCGCCTCGACGGCTGCTACATGACGTCCGAAGGCGACGAGTTCTTCTATCACGAAGCGATCACCCACACGGCGGCCGTCGCGCACGCGAATCCCGAGACGGCGCTGGTGATCGGCGGCGGCGACGGCGGGTCCACGGAGGAGTTGCTCAAGCATCCGTCGATTCGCCGCGTGGTGCTCGCCGAACTCGATGCGGAGGTCGTGCGCGTGGCGCGCGAGCACCTGCAGGGCGTGCACCACGGCGCGCTCGACGATACGCGCGTCGACGTGCGCATCGCCGATGGCTGGACGCTGGTCGAGTCGATCGCGCAGCAGGGAGACGAACGCTTCGATCTCGTCGTGCTCGACCTCACCGATCCCGATACTCCGGCGCATCGCCTGTACACGGCCGATTTCTTCCGCCTGCTGAAGCGCGTGATGCGGCCCGGCGGCGCGATCGCGCTGCACATCGGATCGCCGCTGTACCGGCCCGATCTCGTCTCGCGCCTGCTGCACGAAGTGTCTTCGGTGTTCCGGATCGTCCGGCCGCTCGGCCTGCACATCCCGTTGTACGGTGCGTACTGGGGCCTGTGCGTGGCATCCGACACCCTGGATCCGCGGTCGGTCGACGCGGCAGTGGTCGAGCGGCGGCTCGCGGAACGCGGCATCGTCGATCTGCGCTACTACAACGGCGATACGCACGGCGCGCTGTTCGCGCTGCCCAACTTCTACCGCGAACTGGTGCCGGCAACCGCGGCGACCGCCAGGCTCGTTCCGCTGGCGAAGGCGTCGTGAGCCAACCTTGGGCAACCTGAGCTGAGCCGACCCGGGCCGACCTGAACCAACCCGAGCCCACTCGCTGCGGTAGCGGAGGCCTGAAGCGATGCGCGCCCGGTTGCTGATCCCCGACGCAGGAGAGCCTTTCGGCGAAGGGTTGCGCACGCTCGATGCGCGCCAGTCGCACCACCTGGTTCGGGTGCTGCGCCTGGGGCCCGGCGCGGCGATCGAGTGTTTCGACGGAACCGGATCGCGCTTCGAGGCGCGCATCGAGCGCGCCGACGCGCGCGCATGCACGGTGCGCGTCGGCACACGCCTGGTCTCGCAGACGGAAAGTCCGCTGCACATCACGCTGGCACAGTGCGTGTCGAGCGCCGAGCGCATGGACTGGACGATCGAGAAGGCGGTCGAACTCGGGGCGCACACGATCCGCCCGCTGATTTCCGCGCGCTCGCCGGTCCGGCTCGACCCCGAGCGCACGCGAAGGCGGCACGAGCACTGGTCGCGAATCGTCGAAGCGGCGTGCATGCAGTGCGGTCGCGACCGGCTCCCCGAGTTGCACGAAGCGGTGGCGTTCGAGACGTGGCTCGGTTCGCGCGAACAGCGCTCCGACGCGCCGGGCACCGCCCTCGTGCTGTTGCCCGATGCCGCGCTGCGCATCCGGGATTTTCCGGTCGACACAGCACAGGAAATCGAGATGCTGGTGGGGCCCGAGTCGGGATTCGGCGAGCGCGAGATCGCGCAGGCGCTCGCCGCAGGATTCACCGGCGTTCGCGTCGGACCGCGCACGCTTCGCACGGAGACAGCGGCGCTCGCGGCGCTCGCGGCATTGCAGGCGATCGCCGGAGACTTCTAGCCGTCGCGCCGCTAGCTGCGATCGATCGAATAGAAGACGCGAAACGCCGTTTGACGATCGAAGAAATAGTCGGCGGCGTCGCGAAAGACATCGAGCAACCGGTTGCGCTCCTCGTGACCGAACTCGGCAGTGTCCGGGAGATTCTCCAGGAACACGACGAAGCCCGGGTTCTCGGCGTCGTGCCGCGGCTTCAGTTCGGTGACGCTGTCGTAGAGCGCGTCGAGGTCGTGACGGAAGTGATCGGGCAACGCGAAGGATTGCGCGATCCGCGCGAGCACCGACTGGCGGTCCTTCGCCTGCCGGCAGTCCGCCTTCAGCAGCAATTGGTCCGCGCGTTCGGCAGCGCGCCGAAGCGCGTCGCGGTCATAGGCTTGCAGCGGAACGACCGCTTGCGACGGGATGTTGCTCAAGGTACTCAATGGGCACCCTCCCCGATCGGCCGAAGCTGCGACAGGCGGGATACCGTCGCGGTCGCCCGGGAAGGAACGACAGCATTCGGCGCACGTCGATGTGGCGAATGCTAATGGAGAACCGTCGGCGCGCCTACGACGGAATTGTTTCCGGTCGGGCGATCGCATCGATCGCCAGGTCCACGGTCCGGTGCGCCTCGACCTGTCGTGCGCGTCCGGAGGCGAACAACGTGATGAGTTCGCTGCGGCTGTACGAACGGCCGACGTCGGGAAACCGCGTCAGCACGTACAGTTTGCGCGTCGGGCTGATCCACGCCAGGCGGAACGTGTTGTTCGTACCGTCGTCTTCGTCGATCGACAGCATTGCGCCGCGCTCGAGGGCGTCGACGCTCGGGTTCTCGAGCGTGCGCGATCCATGCGATGCCGGGCGCGCACCCGGTCGCGTTTCGCCGGGCCTGGGTGCATCGAAACGCAGCGTGCCGTCTTCGTTCATGCGCACGCCGCCGCCGGGCGTGCCGGTTACCGTGCGCGCCGTGTTCAGCTTCGCGTCCTGGATCGCGCGCGTGTGCCACTGCAGCAACTCGTTCAGGAAGCGCTCGCGAAGCGACTGCTCCAGTCCGATGCCCTGCAACCCCTTGACCAGCGCGCCGATCAGCCTCGGAAGCAGCGAAGCGAGCCGCGCGATGTCGTCGGGGGCTTTCGGAGCCACGCTCCAGATCAGCAACTCGGCGGTGTGCAGCGACGCCGCCCAGTCGGCGCCGCCGCAGGTGCCGTCGACGCGCGCGTGCGCGAGCGCCCGCGTCCACGTGTGGTAGAGGAACTCCCGCACGAACGCCGGGGTCACGGCATCGATGCGCACTGCGATCTCGGTGCTCGCTTCCTCCTCGGCCACGCCGAGTGCATCGAGCCGTTCGGCGGCTTTCGTGAGTTCTGCGAGGCGCGTCGCACGCCGTTCGGCTTCGGCGTGCGACAGATGATCGATGCGCTTCATCGCGTCTTCGAAGGTCGCCAGGTCGTCATCGAAGTTGACGAGAATCCAGTCGACGATCTCCGCGATGCCGGCGGCCAGCGACGAGTCGTCGTCCAGGTCGGCATCGGGGTCGGTCGCGAGATCGGAGATCCTGTCGATCAGTCGGCGCATCGGGTGCTGGCGCCGGGCGAAGAAGCTGCGGTCGATCAAGGCCGCCTTCACCGCCACGACCTGCAGCCGCAGCAGCTGCTGCTTGACGACGTCGGGCAGGCGACGATCGTTGTAGATGTAGTCGAAAACCAGCGAGACGATCTCGACGGTCAACTGGTCGAGCGACGATCCCTTGCTGCGCGCCTCGTCGAGCAGTTGTGCGGCGAGCGCCTGCCCTCCTCCCGGAGCGCCCGGCGCCGGCGCCGGCGCCGATTGCATCGTGTGCAGCGCCTGGATCAGCGGCGCTTCGACCGCCGGCATCGGCAGGTCCGCCATGCCGAAGGTTCCCGGATCGGCGAGAATGCGCGCGGCCGACTGGCGCGCCGCGGGCTGGTCCATCGCGATCCGTTGCATCAATTCCGCGAAGGGATCGCCTGCCCCGTCGATGCCGGTTGCCGGCATGCCGACCTGTCCTGCGGACATCGGGTCGACGCCGAATCCCGGCGAGGCGTACTGCCCGAACATCGCATTGCCGCCGAAGCCCGGCGAGCCTTGCGCGGACATCGCATCGCCTGCGGCGAACGAGCTCCCCTGTCGTGCGGACATCGCACCTGCACCGCCGCCCGCGGGTGGATGGCCGGGCGCTCCCGAACCGAACGCGCCCGCGCCGGAACCGACCGGCCCGCCGACCGCGCCTGCCCCAGCGACCGCGCCTGCCGGTCCGATGTTCGTGGACTGTCCGCTCGTCGCGAACGCTCCCCGCCCCGACTCGGGCACCGGCGCAACCGAAGGCGGGCGGATTCTCGGCAACACCCGCTCGCTGCGCAGACGTTCGTTGACGGTCATGTAGACGTCGTTCAGGCTCGCCGTGACGTGCGGCTCGAAGGCCTGCAGCAACGCGGAACGCACTTCGACCGCCGGCGACAGGTCGTCGAGCGAACGCTGCAACGCCTCGAAGACGATGCTGGGCGAAACCGGGTGATCGTCCTCGTCGAACCACTCGCGATCGAGCAGGGCGGCGAGTCGCGCGCGGATGCCGAGCACCTCGTCGGGATCGAGCCGGCCGCGCGAACGGCGTACCAGGCGCTCGAGCGCGATGCGCGTTTCGATCTCTTCCTCGGAGACGAGAGCGAGTTCGTCGCTATCGGGTTCCTTCGCGGGTTCGGCGTGCGCTTCGTTGAACAGGCGCCGCTCGAAGATTTCCGCCACCGATTGGCGGAATCCGTACTCGATGTCGTTGCGATGCACCCGAACGAGCGACAGCGCGTCGAGCAACGCCTGCTGCGTTTCCCGCCCCGCTTCCTTCATCGCGGTGATCGTCAACTCGACGCTGAGTCGATCGAGCGCCTCTGCAATGAAACGCGTCAGGTGCGACAGGACGACATCCCGGCAGTCCTTCAGCAGTTCGAGACGCCGCCTCGGCTCGATCGGGGATTCCTCGCCGTCGATGGACGCTGATTTCTCGCGGAGGTCGGCTGACATCGGTGCTGCGCGCTCGGGAACCCGGAACCCCAGGGGTGCCGCGATGCTAGGTGGGACCCTCGGCGAGGGTCAACGAGCGCGGGACGAGCGGCAGGATCCGCGTCGATCCGGCCGCCAGACGGCGGACGAACGGCGTTCCGGACGAGCGGCCGGGCCCGGAACGGGCAGTGTCGGCCGGTCGACTCGCCGGGATCAGCGCTCGGCCAGGGTCAGCGCTCGGCTCCGATCTCCACGACGGTCCAGGCCGTCATGTTGACGATGCGTCGTACGGTCGCCGACGCGGTGAGGATGTGCACCGGCTTCGCGGCACCGAGCAGCACCGGACCGATCGCGACGTTGTGTCCGGCCGCCGTCTTGAGCAGGTTGTAGGAGATGTTCGCCGCGTCGATGCCCGGCATGACCAGCAGGTTGGCGTCCCCGGTCAGCGTCGAGCGCGGCATCACCTGCCGGCGCAGTTCCGAATCGAGCGCGGCATCGCCGTGCATCTCGCCGTCGATCTCGAGATCGGGTGCGCGCTCGCGGATCCGTTCGAGCGCCTCGCGCATGCGCAGCGCCGAGTCGTGGTTCGACGTGCCGAAGTTCGAGTGCGACAGCAGCGCGACGCGCGGGAGGATCCCGATGCGCTTGAGTTCCTCGGCCGCCATCAGCGCGATCTCGGCGATCTGCTGCGCATCCGGATGCACGTTCACGTGCGTGTCGACCAGCGTGACCTGCCGGTTCGGCAGCATCAGCGTGTTCATCGCCGCGTACACGCTCGCACCCGGACGACGGCCGATGACCTGGTCGATGTATTCCAGGTGCTGGGAGAACGCGCCGAAGGTGCCGCAGATCATCCCGTCGGCGTCGCCCATGCGCATCATCATCGCGCCGATCAGCGTCAGCCGGCGCCGCATCTCGATCTGCGCGTACTGCTCGGTGATCCCCCGCCGGTCGGTCAGCCGATGGTATTCCTGCCAGTACGACTTGAATCGCTCGTCCCATTCGGGATTGACGATCTCGAAATCCTGGCCCGGTTTCATGCGCAGGCCGAAACGTTCGAGCCGCCGCTCGATGACCGCGGGACGGCCGACCAGGATCGGCCGCGCCAGGCGTTCGTCGACCACGACCTGCACCGCGCGCATCACGCGCTCTTCCTCGCCCTCGGCGTAGACCACGCGGCGCCCGACTGCCTGGCGCGCCGCGGTGAAGATCGGGCGCATGAAATGCCCCGAGTGGTAGACGAACTGCTCGAGTTGCGTGTGGTACGCGTCGAAATCGGCGATCGGTCGCGTGGCCACGCCGGATTGCATCGCCGCACGCGCGACCGCCGGAGCGATCCTCGCGATCAGGCGCGGGTCGAACGGCTTGGGAATCAGGTATTCGGGTCCGAACGACAGGTCGGCCGCCCCGTACGCGGTCGCCACGATGTCCGACAACTCGTCGCGCGCGAGATCGGCGATCGCGTGCACCGCCGCGATCTCCATCGTGCGCGTGATCGTCGTCGCGCCGACGTCGAGCGCGCCGCGAAACACGAACGGGAAGCACAGCACGTTGTTGACCTGGTTCGGATAGTCGGTGCGCCCGGTCGCGATGACGGCGTCGCTGCGTGCCGCGCGCGCTTCCTCGGGCGAGATCTCGGGCGTCGGGTTGGCGAGGGCGAAGACCAGCGGGCGCGCCGCCATCTTCGCGACCATCGATCGCTTCAGCACGCCGCCGGCGGAGAGCCCGAGGAACACGTCGGCGTCGCCGATGATGTCGTCGAGCGTGCGATGCGCGGTGTCCTGCGCGTAGCGCTCCTTGACCGGGTCCATCAGCTCGGTGCGTCCGCGATGGACGACACCGGCGATGTCGGCGACCCAGATGCTCGACAGCGGAAGACCGAGATCGACGAGCAGGTCGAGGCAGGCGAGCGCAGCCGCGCCGGCGCCGCTGCACACCAGCTTGACGTTGCGCAGGTCCTTTCCGACGACCTTCAGGCCGTTGAGCACCGCTGCTCCGACGACGATCGCCGTGCCGTGCTGGTCGTCGTGGAACACCGGGATCTTCATCCGCTCGCGCAGCCGGCGTTCGACGTAGAAGCAGTCCGGCGCCTTGATGTCCTCGAGATTGATCGCGCCGAAGGTCGGCTCGAGCGCGGCGATGATGTCGACGAGGCGGTCGAGGTCGTTCTCCGCAACCTCGATGTCGAAGACGTCGATGCCGGCGAACTTCTTGAACAGTACGGCCTTGCCCTCCATGACCGGCTTCGACGCAAGTGCGCCGATGTTGCCCAGTCCGAGCACCGCAGTCCCGTTCGTGACGACGCCCACGAGATTGCCTCGCGCGGTGTAGCGGAACGCGTTGGCGGGGTCGGCGAGGATCTCCTCGCAGGCAGCGGCAACGCCGGGGGAATAGGCGAGCGCGAGGTCGCGCTGCGTGACGAGCTGCTTGGTCGGCGTGACGGAGATTTTCCCGGGCCGCCCCTGCTCGTGATATTCGAGTGCGGCCTCGCGGAATTCCGGATTCACGGGTGTCGGCATCCTGCAAGCGCCTCGCGTCGATCGGGGGGAAGATTATGGCAGTTTCGCATCGGCGCTCTATAGAATGGCCCGCACCGCAGGAAGACCCCGGAATCGGATGACACGGAACGAACTCGCGTATCCGGTCGCGCGACGCGTCGCGCAGATCGAACCGTTCCACGTGATGGAGCTCGCCAAGCGCGCGGCCGCGCTCGAGGCCGCGGGACACCCGGTGATCCACCTGAACATCGGCGAGCCCGATTTCACGGCTCCGGCGCCGGTGCTCGATGCGCTCGAACGCGCCGCACGCGCGGGCCACAGCCAGTACACGGCGGCCAACGGACTCGCGCGACTGCGCACGGCGATCGCCGACGACTACGGCAGGCGACACGGCCTCGACGTCGACCCGTCGCGCATCGTCGTAACCGCAGGCGCTTCGGCCGCGCTGTCGCTCGCGTGCTGCGCGCTGGTCGATCCGGGCAGTTCGGTGCTGATGACCGATCCGGGCTACCCGTGCAATCGGCACTTCGTGGCCGCATTCGACGGCGTGCCGCAACCGGTTCCGGTCGGTCCGCAGACGCGCTACCAGATGACGCGCGACCTGCTCGAGTCGCATTGGTCGCAGGACACGCGCGGGGCGCTGCTCGCGTCGCCGGCGAACCCGACCGGAACGTCGATCCCCTTCGCGGAACTCGGCCGCATCCTCGAGTCGGTGCGCGCACGCCGCGGATTCGCGATCGTCGACGAGATCTACCTCGGATTGCACTACGACGGCGACTCGCGATCGGCGCTCGAATACGGCGACGACGTCATCGTCTCGAACAGCTTCTCGAAGTACTTTCACATGACCGGCTGGAGGCTCGGCTGGCTCGTCGTTCCGCCCGCGCTGTCGCCGATCTTCGAGAAGCTCGCGCAGAACCTGTACATCTGTGCGTCGACGCTCGCGCAGCACGCGGCGATCGCGTGCTTCGACGACGAGTCGCAGGCGGTCTACCGTGAACGCAAGGAGGAATTCCGCAGGCGCCGCGACTACATCGTCGCGGCGCTGCGCGAGGCCGGACTATCGGTTCCGGTCACCCCGGACGGAGCGTTCTACGCGTGGGCCGACTGCAGCGCGCACAGCAGCGACAGCGCAGCGTTCGCCGACGAGTTGCTCGAGCGCATCCACGTCTCGGTAGTACCCGGAATGGACTTCGGCTCGCACGAGCCCCATCGCCACCTGCGCATCTCGTACGCGACGTCGATGGAACGACTCGAAGAAGCGGTCGCCCGGCTGCGGCGCTACCTGGCGCAACGCTAGCGCGCGCAGCGCTCAGAGAGAGCGCAGGTCGCGAAGCGGCTTCGCGCCGGGGTCGGCTCCGTAGCGATCGGACGCGATCGGTACGGCGGCGCCGAGCGACGCCTGGGTCGGCGCCGGGGCCACGGGAGCGGCAACGGGAGCGACACGCACCACGCGCCGCGTCGGTGCTTCGGGAATCGACCGGCCTTCGGCGACCGCAGCGATGCGCGCGCGCTCGCGCAGCACCTTGTTGCCGTAGCCGAAATCGTGCGACAGCTGCGCGGCACCGACATAGGACTTCAGCGCGCCCTCGACGGTGCCTTCACGCACCAGGTAGTCCTTCAGGATCCGCGATCCGACGTTGATGTTCGCCATCGGGTCGAAGGCCGCACGCGCGCCGCCGAAGGGCTCGAACTTCTCCAGGTGAACGCGCGTGAGCACCTGCATCAGCCCCTGCGCGCCTGCAGAGCTGCGCGCGTTCGGATTGAAGCTCGACTCGATCGACATCACGGCGAGCACCAGGTGCGGGTCGAGTCGAAAGTCCTTCGCGGCGCGGTAGGCGTGCGCAACGAAGCGCTGCACGTCGTCGACGCCGACGCGGTACCTGCGCGCGATGAAGTTCGCGACGCTGCGCTGCTCGTGCGAAAGCTTCAGCGGAAAGACCGCTCCTTCGGCGCGCAGTGCGGTCGCGGCGACATCGCGTGCTGCGGCGCCGGCGCGTTCGGGCAACGCGGCCACGACGACGTCGCGCGCATTGCCTTCGGCCGCCGACGCGACGGCACGCGCGGTTTCACCGGTGCTGCGGCCGAACACGCGCGCGGTCGCGCTGCTGCTCAGCGGATGCAGCACTCCGCCGATCGTGTCGTTGCGCAAAGCGATGATGGCTTCGGTCAGGTCGACGCCGGGCATCGCTTCGATGCCGAGAACCGCATCGTGGCTGCGAAGCAGTCGTTCGCCGATCCCGCGCAGCGCGAACTCGCTTTCGTGGAGGATCGAGTGTTCTGCGCGAGCCTGCAGCCATCGATCGCCGATGCGGCGCACGACGACCGGGTCTTGCCTGCCGGCGAACGCCGCAGGACGAACCGTTGCTCCGCGCCGCTGCGCATGCACGGTTGCGGTCGACGCGTTCGATGCCGTCGCAACGCGCGCCGACCCGACGGCATCGGGCGCACGATAAGGGAACGGAACGGCCGCCCGCTGCGCGACCGCGAGCATCTTCGTGAAACCGGAAGAAGGTGTCGCTGCGTGCAGCGACGCCGGGTCGATCGTCGCCTCCGCGCGCGGATACGGAAGCGAAGCCAGGCCGAGCAGCACGATCAGCGGCGCAATCGTCCAGACAAATCGCGCAGCGCCGATGGCGTGCACGAACAGACCGAACAGAATCCCGACCTGATGCTGCTTCAGCATGCAGACTCCTTCCGGCTCGCGCCGTGCCTCCGGCTTGCGCCGTACAGCTCGCCATTCGGCGATCGTCTATTGCGTCCGCGCAATTTCAGGGGCTCGCGGACCTCGCTCTCTGCGCAGCCGATACTTCGTCGACTGCGTGTGATCGTATGCAGGGCTGGCTGCATTGGTTCCGATTCATGTCGGAACTCTGCGAATCGACTCTCTCCGGGGCCGTCGAGGTGACGACGAGTCGAGACGCTGCGGATTTTATGAAGGCGTGCCACGCGGGTCAACTTTCCATTCCACGATGCGCAACGGCGCCGAGTGCCACAATGACGTTCGCAACACTGGGCGATGACTCACTACCGTGAAATACGACGACCTGCGTGATTTCGTGCGCAAGCTCGAGGAAATCGGCGAACTGCGGCGAATCGCAGTTCCCGTTTCTCCCCGTTTCGAAATGACGCTGATCGCCGATCGCGTGCTGCACGCAGCAGGCCCGGCGTTGTACTTCGAGCGACCGCGCGAGAACGGACACGATTACTCGATGCCCGTTCTGGCGAATCTCTTCGGCACGACGAAACGGGTGGCGCTCGGCATGGGTGCCGAATCGACCGAATCGCTGCACGAGATCGGCGAATTGCTCGCGTACCTGAAGGAACCGGAACCGCCGAGCGGGTTGCGCGACGCGTGGGAGAAGTTGCCGCTGCTGCGACAGGTGATGCAGATGTCGCCGCGCGAGACGTCGCGTGCTCCGTGCCAGGAAGTCGTGCTGGAAGGCGACGCGATCGACCTGTCGCGCATACCGGTGCAGACGTGCTGGCCCGAGGACGCCGGAAAGCTCATCACGTGGGGACTGGTGGTCACGCGCGGCCCGCAACGCGCACGCCAGAACCTCGGCATCTACCGTCAGCAGGTCCTCGATTCCCGGCGCACGATCATGCGCTGGCTGTCGCACCGCGGAGGCGCGCTCGACTTTCGCGACCACACGCAGCGGCATCCGGGCGAGGCGTTTCCGGTGGCCGTGGCGCTCGGCGCCGATCCCGCGACGATCCTCGCGGCGGTCACGCCGGTTCCCGACAGCCTGTCCGAATATCGCTTCGCCGGCCTGCTGCGCGGAGCACGCACCGAAGTCGTTCGCTGTCTCGGCAACGAACTGCAGGTTCCGTCCACCGCCGAAATCGTGCTCGAAGGATCGATCCGCGCCGACGCCGATGCGGCAGCGACGCGGGAGAACGCGCGAGCGCTCGGCTGGTCCGGTGAACTCCCCCCGGCCGCGAGAACCGGCTGGGAGATGGCGCTCGAAGGACCGTTCGGCGACCACACCGGGTATTACAACGAGCAGGACTGGTTTCCGGTGTTCACGATCGACCGCATCACGATGCGCCGCGATCCCGTCTACCACTCGACCTACACCGGGAAACCTCCCGACGAGCCGGCGATGCTCGGAGTCGCGCTGAACGAGGTGTTCGTTCCGATCCTGCGCAGGCAGTTTCCGGAGATCGTCGACTTCCATCTCCCGCCCGAGGGCTGTTCGTACCGCGTCGCAGTGGTATCGATGCGCAAGCAGTACCCCGGGCACGCCAAGCGCGTGATGTTCGGAATCTGGAGCTTCCTGCGACAGTTCATGTACACGAAGTTCATCGTCGTCACCGACGACGATGTCGACGTGCGCGACTGGAAGGAAGTCGTGTGGGCGATCACCACGCGCGTCGATCCCGCGCGCGACACGACGCTGGTCGAGAACACGCCGATCGACTACCTCGACTTCGCTTCGCCGGTTTCCGGACTCGGCTCGAAAATGGGAATCGACGCAACCGGCAAGTGGCCGGGCGAGACGATGCGCCAGTGGGGGCGCGCGATCGGTGTCGACGACGCGCTCACGAAGCGGGTCGATGCGCTGTGGGCCGAACTCGGCCTGTGAATCGATCGAAGGCCCGGTTCCCCGTCGACCGGGCGGCCGACCCTGCTGACCTGTAGCAGCCTGTCCCGACGATATACTCGGCCGGGTTGCTGCGGGCGCTACCGGCGCACACCGCAGGCGATACGCAGTCGAAAGGAACGAAATCCCCGATGCACGAACCGCTGGTCATCGACGCCGAACTGCTGCAGCGCTTCGGCGGCCGCGGCCCTCGATACACGTCGTACCCCACCGCCGACCGTTTCGACGAAAGCGTCGACGCACAGCGCTACGGCGTCGCGCTGACCGAGCGCGCCGGCCGCCGCGGCGAGCCGCTCGGCCTGTACGTGCACATCCCGTTCTGCCGGTCGATCTGCTACTACTGCGCGTGCAACAAGATCGGCACGAAGCACGTCGAGCAGT
>CAYZYC010000041.1:0-20230 GCA_964481165.1 uncultured Limnobacter sp.
CCTGGTAGACGAAGGTCGGGCAGCGGAACGTGTCCTTCACGCGGCGCACGATGTCCAGGTACGGCATTCCCGGCTTGACCATCACCATGTCGGCGCCTTCGCGCAGGTCGAGCGCGACTTCGCGCAGGGCCTCGTCGGAGTTCGCCGGATCCATCTGGTAGGTCTTCTTGTCGCCCTTGCCGAGATTGCCGGCCGAGCCTACGGCGTCGCGGAACGGACCGTAGAAGCCCGATGCGTACTTCGCCGAGTACGCCATGATCTTCGTGTGGATCTGCCCTTCGGCCTCCAGCGCGCGGCGGATCGATCCGATGCGTCCGTCCATCATGTCCGAAGGCGCGACGATGTCGACCCCGGCTGCCGCCTGCACCAGCGCCTGGCGCTGCAGGATCGCGACGGTCGCGTCGTTCAGCACGTAGCCGTCGTCGTCGACGACGCCGTCCTGTCCGTGGCTCGTGTACGGATCGAGCGCGACGTCGGTGAGCACGCCGAGTTCGGGAAAGCGCCGTTTCAGTGCCGCGACCGCGCGCGGAACGAGGCCTTCCGGATCGGTTGCCGCGATTCCGTCGGGGGTCTTCAATGCCGGTTCGATGACCGGAAAGAGCGCGATCACCGGTATGCCGAGCTGCAGGCAATCCTCGGCGACCGCATACAGCCGGTCGACGCTGTAGCGCTCGACACCCGGCATCGACGCGACGGCCTGCGTGCGCGACTCGCCGTCGAGCACGAAGACCGGGTAGATCAGGTCGTCGGTCGCCAGCCGGTGCTCGCGCACCAGCCGGCGCGAGAACTCTTCGCGGCGCAGGCGGCGCATCCGCGTGTGCGGAAAACCGGGCGATACGCTTTCGTCGGCATTCATGATCGTGTTTCTCCGTCGGGCCCCGCCGGTTCGCCCGCTTCGACCGGCGCGCCGAGCCAGCCGCCGATGATCTCGCGCGCCTCGTCCAGTCCGATGCGACGGGTCGCGGAAAACGATAGCAGAGTCGTCGGGTTTCGCAGTTCGAGCGCGAGCAGCGCGGCTTCGACGTCGTGCATCGCTGCCACGCGCTGCGCGTGGCCGAACTTGTCGCACTTGCTCAGCAACACGAGCAGCGGCACGCCGGGCCGCACCCAGCCGAGCAGCGTGCGGTCCATGTCGGTGACTCCGCGGCGGATGTCGAGCACCAGCACGATGCCGGCGAGCGTCTCGCGCTGCGCGAGATAGCGGCCGGCGAGCCCTTCCCAGCCGCGCTTGACCTCCAGCGGGGCGCTCGCGAATCCGTAGCCCGGCGTGTCGACGAGCCACGCCCGCGGCGGCTCGCGTTCGGGGCCCAGCGCGAAGTAGTTCAGCGCCTGCGTGCGGCCCGGTGTGCGGCTGGCGAACGCAAGGCGGCGCTTCTCGCAGAGCACGTTGATCGCCGTCGACTTGCCGGCGTTCGATCGGCCGACGAATGCCACCTCGGGCAACCCTGCAGCGGGCAGTTGCTGCAGCTTCGCGACGGTCGTGGCGAAGCGCGCAGAGGACAGGGCGGGAACCGGCAAGGCAGTAACCACGGCGGGCCGGGTCCGATCGACGAAGGCAGGCGCTATTGTACAATTGCAGGTTTGTCGGACCGGCTCCGCGGTCTGTCGCTTCACGGGTTCGTCCATGTTCCGAGCCAGATCCCACCTCGCCAGCGCCATCGGCGCGATCTCCGTCGGCGCAATCGCGTTCGCCGCCGCTGTCGGTTTCGCCGCAACGGTGTCGGCGCAGACACCCGCCGAAGCAACCGCTCCGGCGAAGGCCGACCCGAAGCGCGGCGCGGAAATCGCGCGCGACGTCTGTTCCGCATGCCACGGCGCCGACGGGAACAGCCCCACTTCGGCCAACCCGCATCTCGCCGGACAGCACGCCGGGTATCTCGCCAAGCAGTTGAACGACTTCCGCGTGCAGGAAGGCGCCGAACAGGCGGAGCGCGTCAACGCGATCATGGCCGGTTTCGCGGCGATGCTCACTCCCGCGGACATCCTCAGCGTTTCGGCGCACTTCGCTTCGCAGACGCTCGACCCGGCGGCTGCGACCGACAAGGCGCTCGCCGAACGGGGTCGCGACATCTACCGTGCAGGGATCGCCGCGAAAGGCGTTCCCGCGTGCGCGTCGTGCCACAGCCCGAACGGCGCGGGGATCCCGATCGAATACCCGCGCGTGCAGGGGCAGTTCCCCGAGTATCACGAAGCGCAGCTCGTCGCGTTCCGCCAGGGCGAGCGCGGCAACAGCGCGCAGATGCGCACGATCGCCGAACGGCTGTCGGACGCCGAGATCAAGGCCGTATCGGCCTACATGGCCGGATTGCGCTGAAGCGCGTGCGCCGCGCGCAGCGGGGGCGAGCCCGCACGGGCGGCACGCAGGCGGTAAGGTGGCGGATCGTCCGCGCGACATATCGTCGCGAACCGGAGCACCGTCATGCCGCAACGCAGAAGCTGGCCTGAGCCGCACGCAGGCGAGATCACTCCCGTAGAGGTCTATCGGAACCGTCGCACGCTGCTTCGGGCGGCGGCGGTGTTCGCGTGCGCGTCGCCTGCGCTCGACGCGATCGCTGCCGCCGGCGGCGAAGGTGCGTCGGCCGCGTTGGCCGCGCCGGGGGGCGCGAAGCTGCAGGCCGCTTCGAGCCCGTTGTCGACGATCGAGCGGCCGACATCGTACGAAGATGTCACCGGCTACAACAACTTCTACGAGTTCGGCACCGACAAGGACGACCCGGCGCGCCGTGCGGGAAAGCTCCGCGTGCGCCCGTGGACCGTCGCGATCGAGGGGCACGTCGCGCGGCCGCGCGTCTTCGACGTCGACGAGCTGCTCGCGCTCGCGCCGCTCGAGGAGCGCATCTACCGGATGCGCTGCGTCGAAGGCTGGTCGATGGTGATTCCGTGGGTCGGCTACTCGTTCGCCGAGTTGATCAAGCGCGTCGAGCCGACAGGCAATGCGAAGTACGTCGAGTTCGTCACGCTCGCCGATCCGCGGCAGATGCCGGGGCTGCGTTCGTCGGTGCTCGCGTGGCCGTACGTCGAGGGGCTGCGCATGGACGAAGCCGCGCACGCGCTGACGCTGCTCACGTTCGGTCTGTACGGCGAAGTGCTGCCCCGGCAGAACGGCGCGCCGGTGCGCGTCGTCGTCCCGTGGAAGTACGGATTCAAGAGCGCGAAGTCGCTGGTCAGTATCCGTTTCGTCGAGCAGCAGCCGCGAACGAGCTGGAACCGGGCGGCGCCCAACGAGTACGGGTTCTACTCGAACGTGAACCCCGAAGTCGATCACCCGCGGTGGTCGCAGTCGAGCGAACGACGCATCGGCGAGGGCGGGCTGTTCGCCCGCCGCCACCCGACGAAGATGTTCAACGGCTACGCCGAGCAGGTCGCGTCGCTGTACGCGGGAATGGACCTGCGCAAGGAGTATTGAGCTGAGGCGCATCGGTGCGCTGCGCGTGGCGTTGTTCGTCGCGGCGCTGCTGCCGCTGGCGCGCCTGTTCGTCCTCGGCTGGCTCGACGACCTGAGCGCGAATCCGGTCGAGTTCGTGCAGCGATCCACCGGGACGTGGGCGCTGGTGATGCTGTGCGCGACGCTGTCGATCACGCCGTTGCGCCGGCTGACCGGCTGGAACGCGCTGATCCGCCTGCGCCGGATGCTCGGGCTGTTCTCGTTCTTCTACGCCTGCCTGCACCTGACCACCTACGTCTGGCTCGACCAGTGGTTCGACTGGATGGCGATCGTCGAGGACATCGCCGAGCGTCCGTTCATCACGGTCGGATTCACGGCGTTCGTGCTGATGGTGCCGCTGGCGCTGACTTCGACGAACGCGATGATGCGCCGCCTCGGGCACCGCTGGCAGGAACTGCACCGGCTGGTCTACGCGATCGCCGTGCTCGCCGTGCTCCACTTCTGGTGGCACAAGGCCGGCAAGAACGATTTCGCCGAACCGCTCTTCTACGCGCTGATCGTCGGCGGCCTGCTCGCGCTTCGCGTGACCTGGCAGTTCTCCCGCCCGCGCAACGCGTCAGCGCCGCGCAAGGCGCCGCTCCAGCGCGAATAGCGACTCGACGCTCTCGCGTTCGCGCACCAGTTGCACGTCGGCACCGTCGACGAGCACTTCGGCCGCGCGCGGACGCGTGTTGTAGTTCGACGCCATCGACATCGCGTACGCCCCGGTCGATGCGATGGCCAGCAGGTCGCCTTCGGCGATCGCCAGCGCGCGGTCGCGCGCGAGCCAGTCGCCCGATTCGCAGACCGGACCGACGACGTCGTAGCGCCGTGCCGGTTCGCCGCTGCGCACGCGAAGCGGCAGCACCGCGTGCCACGCGTCGTACAGCGTCGGGCGCATCAGGTCGTTCATCGCCGCATCGACGACGGCGAAACGGCGGTCTCCGTTTCGCTTCAGGTATTCGACGCGCGTGAGCAGCACGCCGGCGTTGCCGACGATCGAACGGCCGAACTCGAACAGCAGCTCCCACGAAGCGCCGCGCGGATGGCGGTCGATGCGCTCGAAGAGCGCGGCGAGCAGCGCTTCGCGTTCGGGCGGGCGTTCGTCGTCGTAGCGGATGCCGAGCCCGCCTCCGAAGTCGATGTGGCGCAGGTCGATTCCTTCCGCGTGCAGCGCGTCGACGAGTTCGAGCAGCTTGTCGGCGGCGGCGAGGAACGGCTCGATCGCGGTGATCTGCGATCCGATGTGGCAGTCGATGCCGAGGATCTCGATGTGGGCGAGCGCTGCGGCACGGCGGTAGACGGCGAGCGCCTCGTCGTGCGCGATGCCGAACTTGTTCTCGCGCAGGCCGGTCGAGATGTACGGATGCGTGCCGGCATCGACGTCGGGATTCACGCGCAGCGACACCGGCGCGCGACGGCCGGTCGACCCCGCGACCCGGTCGAGGCGCAGCAACTCGCTTTCGGACTCGACGTTGAAGCAGCGCACTCCCGCCTCGAGCGCCTGCCGCATCTCCGCTTCGCTCTTGCCGACGCCCGAGAAGACGACTTTCGACGCGTCGCCGCCGGCGGCGAGCACGCGTTGCAGCTCGCCGCCCGAAACGATGTCGAAACCTGCTCCCTCGCGTGCGAGCAGTTCGACGATGGCGAGGTTCGAGTTCGCCTTCAGCGCGTAGCAGACGAGCACCCTGCGCGTTGCCGCCGCGCGGCGGAACGCTCCGAAGGCCGAGACGATCGCCCGCCGCGAGTACACGTAGGTCGGCGTGCCGAAACCTTCGGCGATCGTCGAAAGCTCCACGTCTTCGGCGAACAGCGACGCGTCCCGGTAGTCGAAAGCGGAAACCGGCATCATCGATCCTGGCCGCGTTGCGGTGCCTCGGTTGCCGGCACCGGCATCGTCACCGGAGGCACCGGCGAGGGCGCCGGGCGCGTGGCGGCCTTCCGCGGCGGTTGGTCCGGCAGGTAGAGCGGGCCGCGCTGTCCGCAACCGGGCAGCGCCAGGGCCCCGGCGAGCAACGAAACCGGCAACGATACCGACAACCAGCGCGAAGCGAAACGCGCCGTGCGAGGCAGCGGGCCGGTGCGATTCATCGGAAGTTCGCCGGCACGAATCAGAACACCTGGTCGCGTATGAGGTCGGCTTCGGAGCCGGCCCCGACTCCTTCTTCGGCAACGCCCAGCGAAGCGACTCCCTGCCCGGGAAGCGTCTCGGCGAAGTAGTACTGCCCGTCGATGCGCACGACGCCCTCGGGAGGAGCCGGCGTCTTTTCCTCGGGTACGTCGCGCAACGCCTGGGCCATGTAGTCGATCCAGATCGGCAACGCGAGGCCGCCGCCGGTTTCGCGGTCGCCGAGCTTGCGCGGCTGGTCGTACCCGACCCACGCGACGGCTGCCAGCGTCGGTTGATAGCCGGCGAACCACGCGTCGACCGAATCGTTCGTCGTTCCGGTCTTGCCCGCGAGGTCGCTGCGCTTGAGCACCGTGCGCGCGCGCGTCGCGGTGCCGACGCGCACGACGTCGCGCAGCATGCTGTCCATCAGGAATGCATTGCGCGGATCGATCGCGCGCAGCGACTCGTCGCCGGCCCGATCGGGCCGTGCGCTGGCGAGCAGCCGGCCGCTGCCGTCGGTGATGCGCGAGACGATGTACGGCTCGATCCGGTAGCCGCCGTTGGCGAACACCGAGATCGCCTCGAGCATGCGCCACGGCGTCACCGAACCGGCGCCCAGCGCCATCGTGAGGAACGCCGGGTGGCGGTCGGGGTCGAAACCGAAGCGCGATACGTAGTCCTGCGCATACTGCGGCCCGATCGCCTCGAGCAGGCGGATCGACACCATGTTCTTCGACTTCGCCAGTCCGGTGCGCAGCGCGATCGGTCCTTCGTACTTGCCGTCGTAGTTCTTCGGATCCCACAACTGGCCGCCGGTGCGTGCGGGGTCGATCAGCACGGGCGCGTCGTTGATGATCGTGCTCGTCATGAAACCCTTCTCGAGCGAAGCCGAGTAGATGAACGGCTTGAAGCTCGATCCGGGCTGGCGCCATGCCTGCACCACGCGGTTGAAACGATTGCGCTCGAAATCGAATCCGCCGACCAGCGCGCGCACCGCCCCGCTGTCGGGCTCCATCGACACGAACGCCGCCTGGACTTCCGGGAGCTGGGCGATCTGGTAGCCGTCGTCGCGATTGCCCTGGATGCGAACGAGCGCGCCGCGCACGATCCGGCGCGCCGCCGGAGCACGCGGTGCGAGCGCCGAAGCGACGAACTTCAGCCCGTTGCCGGTGATCTCGACGGGATTGCCGTCGCCGCGCGACACGACGACGCGTTTCGGGTCGGCTTCGAGCACGACCGCAGCGAGGAAGCGCCCGACGTCGCTGTCGTCGCCGAGTTCGGTGTCGATCGCCTGCTCGGCAGCGTTCGCGTCGTCGGGCAACGCAATCAGGCGTTCGGGACCGCGAAAACCGTGGCGGCGATCGTAGTCCGTCACGCCTTTCTCGAGCGCCGCGTTGGCCGCCTTCTGGTCGCGCGGGCGGATCGTCGTGTACACCTTCAGCCCTGCCGAGTAGATGTCCTCCCGGTACAGATCGAAGGCGAGTTGCCGCGCGAGCTCGGCGACGTACGGTGCCTCGACCGGGTAGTCGGCACGCGCCGGCATGAACACCAGCCGTTCGGCGAGCGCCGCTTCGTACTGCGGCTGCGTGAGGAAGCCGGCCTCGCGCATCCGCCCGAGGATGTAGCGCTGCCGCTCGATCGCGCGCCCCGGATTGACCATCGGGTTGAATCGCGAAGGAGCCTTGGGCAGTCCTGCGAGCACCGCGGCTTCGGCGGCGCTCAGGTCGGCCAACGGCTTGGCGAAATAGGTCTGCGCGGCCGCGGCGAAACCGTACGCGCGCTTGCCCAGGTAGATCTGGTTCATGTACAGCTCGAAGATCTGCTCCTTGCTCAGGTTGTCTTCGATGCGCAGCGCAAGCAGGACCTCGACGATCTTGCGCGTGTAGGTGCGTTCGGGCGTGAGGAAGAACTCGCGCGCGAGCTGCATCGTGATCGTGCTCGCGCCCTGTTCGGTTCCGCCGGCGAACAGGTTGGCCATCGCGGCGCGGGCGACGCCGACCGGGTCGACGCCGGAGTGCTCGAAGAAGCGCGTGTCTTCGGCCGCCAGCACCGCCTGCCTCATCACGGCCGGAACGTCCTCGAAGCGAACGAAGGTGCGCCGTTCCTCGCCGAACTCGCCGATCAGCTGGCCGTCGGCCGTGTAGACCCGCAACGGGATGCGCGGCTTGTACTCGACCATCGCATCGAGCGACGGCAGGCGGTCGTTGGCCAGGATCAGCGCGAGCATTCCGAGCAGCGCGCCGCAGACGACGAGCGTGACCGGGATCGCGACGGCCACGAGCGTCACGCGAACCCACAACGGTTGTTTCGAGAGCTTGCTGCGGGTTTTGCGGACTTTCTTGGGCATGGAAGGCGCGACCGAAGCCGCAAAAGCTGTGGCGGATTTTATACGGTTCGCACAACGCGGTCCGAGCGCCGCGCGACCCCTGCGAACTGCCGTCGATCCCCGCCTGCGACGCTGACTCGGCCGGATGGTCGGTGGCGAACGACGGAAGGCGTGGGCCCCCTGCAAACTTTCTTACAAAACGCTTTACAGTAAATCCAGCTTGTTGCTAGCATTTCAAGCGATTTTTCAGATATCTATCGTAAATCCTTAAGTTCTAAGGATTTTTTGAAGCCGAGGCGCCTGTGGCGATGAGTCTTCCGAGCTTGTTTGGCCGTAACAATCCCCCGCTCGTGGGAATCGACCTGAGCGCCTCCAGCGTGAAGGTTGTCGAACTCGTCAAGGGCCAGCGCACGCCGCTGCGGCTCGAGCGCTACGCGGTCGAAACGATCGAACGCGGCGCGATCGTCGACGGCAACATCGAGAAGGCCGAAGTCGTGGCCGATGCGCTGATGCGTGCCCTTCGCAAGTGCAACAGCCGGGCCCGCGAGGCCGCCCTGGCGTTGCCCGCCGGTTCGGTGATCACCAAGAAGATCATGCTGCCGGCCGGCCTGCGCGAAGAGGACTACGAACTGCAGGTCGAGACCGAGGCGAGCCAGTACATTCCGTTTCCGATCGAGGAAGTCAATCTCGACTTCGAACTGCTCGGTCCGTCGCCGGGCTCCGAGACCGAGATCGACGTGCTGCTCGCCGCATCGCGCAAGGAGAAGGTCGACGATCGGGTCGCGGTGGCCGAGATGGCCGGCCTGCGGCCGATCGTGATGGACGTAGAGCCCTATGCGTTGCGCACCGCGGTCGATCACGTGGCGCGTTTCCTGCCGAACAACGGGCAGGGACAGATCATCGCCGTGTTCTCGATCGGGCAGACGACGACGTCGCTGACGGTCGTGCTGAACGAGCAGACGATCTTCGAGCGCGACCAGACCTTCGGCGGCCAGCAGCTGACGCAGGATCTCGTGCGGCTGTACGGCCTCACGCCCGAGGAAGCCGAGATCAAGAAGCGCAGCGGCGACCTGCCCGACAACTACCAGCGCGACCTGCTGCAGCCGTTCCTCGAGCAGGGCGCCACCGACATCGGTCGCGCGCTGCAGTTCTTCTTCACGTCGACGCCGTACACGCGGGTCGACCACATCTATCTCGCCGGCGGTTCGTCGGTAGTGCCCGGCCTCGCCGAAGCCGTCGCGCAGCGCACGCAGGTGCCCACCGAAATCCTCAGCCCGTTCCAGGGCATGGAAGTCTCGGACACGATTCGCGACCGCCAGCTGCGTTCGGACGCTCCGGCGCTGCTCGTGGCGACCGGCCTGGCGATGCGGAGGTTCGACGCATGATTCCGCGCATCAACCTTCTCCCGCACCGGGAGATGCGCCGCGAGCGGCGCAAGAAGGACTTCGTCGGTCTGGTCGCGCTCGCTTCGCTCGTCGCCGTCGCCGTCGCGGTGCTGGTGGCGTTCGGAATCGACCACCGAATCGACGAGCAGGCCGCGCGCAACGACTTCATCAAGGCCGAGAACGCGAAGCTCGACGAGCAGATCCGCGAGATCGCGCAGCTGCGCGCCGAGATCGATGCGTTGCGGGCGCGGCAGGCCGCCGTCGAGAGCCTGCAGACGAACCGGACGATCCCGGTCCACCTGATGGACGAACTGGTCAAGCACACGCCCGAGGGCCTGTACCTGAAGACGATGCGCCAGGACGAACGCAAGGTGACGCTGACCGGATACGCGCAGTCGAACGAACGCGTCTCGGAGCTGCTTCGCAACCTAGCGAACCACACGCCGTGGCTCGAGCGCCCGGAACTCGTCGAGATCAAGGCAGTGCTCGTCAAGTCGGGAGCGTCGAAGGACGCGAAGGACAACAGGCGGCTGTTCGAGTTCTCGCTGAACGCGCTGATCAAGGCGAACGACGCGCAGCCGGGCAAGCCGGCGACCGTGGCGACCGCGCAGGCGCCGGCGACGGTGACCGGCAGGGCGGCGTCGACCGCGACCGTCGCGGCCAACGCAACTGCGACGAACAGGTGAGCCGATGGCCAAGTTCAATCCCCAGATCGACTTCTCGGGCCTCGCCTCGCAGTTCCAGGGGCTGCAGGGTCGCCACCCCGGACTCTGGCCGGTCGTTCCGCGCATCGCGCTGCTCGCCGGCCTCGTCGCGCTGGTGCTCGCGGGCGCGTGGGCCGGCTACTGGCGCGGGCAGCTCGAGGAGCTCGACGCGAAGGTGGCCCAGGAAGCGCAGCTGAAGAAGGAGTTCGCCGACAAGGTTCGCCAGGCGGTGAACCTGGAAGCGCTGCGTCAACAGAAGGAACAGGTCTCGCAGTACGTCAGCCAGCTCGAGAAGCAGCTTCCGAGCAAGGCCGAGATGGATGCGCTGCTGTCGGACATCAACCAGGCCGGTGTCGGCCGGGGCCTGCAGTTCGAGCTGTTCAAGCCGGGCCAGGTCATCGTGCGCGACTACTACGCCGAACTGCCGATCGCGATCCGCGTCTCGGGCGACTACCACGACTTCGGCGAGTTCACGAGCGAGATCGCCAACCTGCCGCGGATCGTCACGCTGAACAACCTGCAGATTTCGCTGCCGCCCGAGCGCGGCCAGGCGGCCGCGACGTCCGCCCCGGGAGCGCTGACGATGGAAGCGATCGCGAAGACATTCCGCTACCTGGATGCCGAAGAGATCGCCGAACAGCGCCGCAAGGCGGCCGAAGCGGCGAAGGCGAAGAAGAAATGACGAACGGGGAAGCAGCGACATGAGACTCCTGCTCATCGCGGCCGCGGCGGTTTCGCTCGCCGGCTGCGCGAACGACCAGACCGAATTGCGCAACTGGATGCAGACGGTGCGCGCAGGCGTGCATCCGAAGTTCGAACCGGTCAGCGAGCCGCGGCGTTTCGAGCCGTACCGCTACGACAACGGGGGCGAGGTCGATCCGTTCTCGGTGGCCAAGCTCGCCGGCGCGCCGGATGCATCGGGCGACGCGAAGCGCGGCAGCCTCGCGCCCGACCTGAGCCGCCGTCGCGAGGCGCTCGAAGGCTATCCGCTCGACACCATCCGCATGGTCGGGCACCTGCAGAACCAGCGCGGCAACTACGCGCTGCTGCAGGCCGAGAGCCTCGTCTATCAGGCGCGCGTCGGCAACTACGCCGGGCAGAACTTCGGCGTGATCACGAAGATCAGCGCCACCGAAGTCAAGCTGAAGGAACTGGTCCAGGACGCCGTGGGCGACTGGGTCGAGCGCGAGACGGCACTGCAGATCCAGGACGGGAGCGGTAAATGAGAGCATCGTTGCGCAACACCCCATCGGCCATGCGCATGGCCTCGCGCGCTGCAGTCACCGCATGCGCGGCATTCGTCGCCTGCGTCGCGCTGTTCACGGCGCCGCCGGCGGAAGCGCAGGCCAACTCGATCGAGTCGGTCAGCAGCGTGCAGCAGGGCGGCACGACCTACCTGCGCATCGGGCTGAAGAACGCGCCGACGACCGCACCGGCCGGTTTCTCGGTATCGAACCCGCCCCGGATCGCCTTCGATTTCGTCGACACCGACAACCGTGCCGGACACAACTCGATCGAACTGCCGCAGGGCGACGTGCGCAGCGTGTCGATCGTGCAGGCGGGCAACCGCTCGCGCGTGGTGCTGAACCTGAAGCGCGCGCTCGGCTACGAGACGTCGATCGACGGCAACACGCTCGTGGTCGCGCTCGAACCCACTGCGTCGGCCGCCGGCGCGCCGCAGTCGGGTTCGGTGTACAACTTCGCGAAGGCCGACGGCCAGGCGACGCATTCGCTGCGCGACATCGATTTCCGTCGCGGCAAGGACGGTGAAGGCCGCGTCGTCGTCGACCTGTCCGACTCCGGCATCGGTGTCGACATCCGCCAGCAGGGCCAGTCCGTCGTCGTCGACTTCATCGGCACGGGGCTTCCGGAGAACCTGCGCAGGCGCCTCGACGTGAGCGATTTCGGCACGCCGGTGCGTACCGTGCGCGCGTTCCAGCAGGGCGACAACACGCGTCTCGTGATCGAGCCGCAGGGCCAGTGGGAGCACAACGCGTACCAGAGCGACACGCAGTTCGTCGTCGAGGTCAAGCCGCTTCGCGAGGACCCGAACCGCGCGCTCGGCGGAACCCAGCCCGGCTACAAGGGCGAGCGTCTCTCGCTGAACTTCCAGAGCGTCGACATTCGCGCGCTGCTGCAGGTGATCGCCGATTTCACGAACCTGAACATCGTCACCAGCGACTCGGTGTCGGGCAATCTCACGCTGCGGCTCAAGGACGTGCCGTGGGACCAGGCGCTTGCGATCATCCTCGACTCCAAGGGTCTGGACATGCGCAAGAACGGCAACGTGATCATGGTTGCCCCGCGCGAGGAGATCGCCGCCAAGGAGAAGCTCGAGCTCGAATCGCGCGCCCAGATCTCCGACATCGAGCCGCTGCGCACCGAGACGTTCCAGCTGAACTACCAGAAGGCCGAGGAGCTGCAGAAGCTGCTCGCCGACGAGAAGCAGCGCGTGCTCTCCAAGCGCGGCAGCGTCGTCGTCGACCAGCGCACCAACAAGGTCTTCGTGCAGGACACGCCGACGCGGCTCGAGGAAGTGCGCAAGGTCATCGCGCAGATCGACGTGCCGGTGCGGCAGGTGCTGATCGAGGCGCGCATCGTCGAAGCCGACGACCGCTTCTCGCGGAACCTGGGCGTGAAGCTGGGTTTCAACCGGATCAACGCGAGCGCCGGTGGTGCGGGCCGCGCGACGGTCTCGGGCAACCTCGCGGGCGTGCACGACCTCACCCCGCTTCCCGGCGGCACCGGCAGCGGCGCGACGCTGCTGCCGAACACGAACTTCGTGAACCTGCCGGCGAGCGCGATCTCCGGCGTCGATCCCGCGACCTTCGCGGTCAGCCTGTTCAGTTCCGACCTGACGCGCTTCCTGAACCTCGAACTGTCGGCGCTCGAAGCCGACCAGCGCGGCAAGGTCGTCTCGAGCCCGCGTGTATTGACCGCGGACCAGGGCACGGCGATCATCGAACAGGGGACCGAGCTGCCGTACCAGCAGGCGACGTCCAGCGGTGCCACGTCGATCCAGTTCCGCAAGGCGAACCTGAAACTCGAAGTCACGCCGCAGATCACGCCGGAGGGCAACGTGATCCTGGAGGTGGAAGTCAATCGCGACGCGGTCGGTATCCTGACGCCCGCCGGCTTCGCGATCGATACGCGGCGCGTGCAGACGCAGGTGCTCGTCGAGAACGGCGGAACCGTCGTCATCGGCGGCATCTACGAGCAGTTCGAACGCAACCAGGTCAACAAGGTCCCGCTGCTGGGCGACCTGCCGATCGTCGGGCACGCGTTCAAGAACACCGCTCGCACTAACAACCGCGCCGAACTGCTG
The DNA here is from genome assembly GCA_964481165.1 of uncultured Limnobacter sp. Lineage (GTDB taxonomy): Bacteria > Pseudomonadota > Gammaproteobacteria > Burkholderiales > Burkholderiaceae_E > Zeimonas. The sequence goes on from CAYZYC010000041.1 coordinate 13,275, forward strand.
GTGTTCCTGACCCCGCGCGTCGTCAACGATACGGCACTGGCGCGCTGATGCGGCGCGCTTCGCGGCTGCCGCGTTGCCGCCGCGCTTCGCGTGCGCGGCTCCGCGTGCGCGGCGCCTGACGAAGCGATGCACCGGATCGACGCGGCGGGCCCTGGCGCCGCGTCGTGCCCGTTGATACTGGTCGGCATGATGGGCGCCGGCAAGTCGACGGTCGGGCGCCGCCTCGCGAAGCGCCTCGGCCGCCGCTTCGTCGATGCCGACGCGACGCTCGAAGAGCGTTGCGGCGTCACCGTCTCGACGATCTTCGACCTCGAAGGCGAAGAGGGCTTTCGCCGGCGCGAAGCAGCGCTCCTCGAGGAACTCACGCGTACGCCGTCGATCGTGCTCGCCACGGGCGGAGGCGCCGTGCTCGCCGCGGAGAACCGGCGGCTGCTGCACGAACGCGGACACGTCGTCTACCTGAAGGCGTCGCCCGCCGACCTGTGGCACCGGCTGCGCCGCGATCGTTCGCGCCCGCTGCTGCGCACCGCCAACCCGCGCGAGCGCATCGCGGAGCTGCTCGCCGAACGCGAGCCGCTCTACGAAAGCGTTGCGCACTCGGTCGTTCCCACCGCTCGCCAGCCGATCGACCAGCTGGTCGCCGATATAATCGAACGCCTGCCCGACTCCGCCAGGCCGCCTGCATGAACGTTCGTGAACTGCGCGTATCGCTCGGCGAGCGCAGCTATCCGATTCGCATCGGCGCGGGCCTGCTCGACGATTGCCCCGAGCTTGCGCAACTCGCCGCAGGCCGGCAGGTCGCCGTCGTCACCAACGACACCGTCGGCGACCTCTACGAATCGGTGCTGGCGCCGACGCTGGCCGATGCCTCGGACCGGATCGTGGTCCGCCTGCCCGACGGCGAGAAACACAAGGACTGGTCGTCGCTCGACCGCGTCTTCGATCGGCTGCTCGAGCGCCGCTTCGACCGCAGGAGCCTGCTGGTCGCGCTGGGCGGCGGCGTCGTCGGGGATCTCGCGGGATTCGCCGCCGCCGTCTACCAGCGTGGCGTCGATTTCGTACAGGTGCCGACGACGCTGCTCGCGCAGGTCGATTCCTCGGTGGGCGGCAAGACGGCGATCAATCATCCGCTCGGCAAGAACATGATCGGTGCGTTCCACCAGCCGAAGTTCGTGCTGGCCGACGTCGCCACGCTGCGCACGCTGCCGCAGCGCGAGCTGTCCGCCGGGCTCGCCGAGATGCTCAAGCACGGAGCGATCGCCGACCCGGAGTACCTTTCGGCGCTCGAACGCGACATGCCCGCACTGCTCGACTGCGAGCCCGTCCCGATGATCGAGGCGATCGCGCGCTCGTGCGAGATCAAGGCCGCGGTCGTCGCCGAGGACGAGCACGAACGAGGCCTGCGCGCGACGCTGAATTTCGGCCACACCTTCGGACACGCGATCGAAGCCGGGATGGGCTACGGCAGGTGGCTGCACGGCGAAGCGGTCGGCACCGGGATGCTGATGGCGGCCGACCTCTCGCACCGCCTGGGGCTGCTCGATGCGTCCGCGCTCGCGCGGCTGCAGCGCGCGGTGGCCGCCGCGCGCCTGCCGCTGCAGGCGCCCGACTGGCCGGCCGAACGCTGGCTCGAACTCATGAGCGTCGACAAGAAGGCCGAGCAGGGGTCGCCGAAGTTCGTCCTGCTCGACGGCCTCGGACGCGCGGTCGTGCGCCGCGTCCCCGATGCGACGCTGCGCGAGACGCTGCGCGCCTGTTGCCGCTGAGCGCTGCGGTGCATCGACGCGCCGACTACGCGGCCGATCCGGCGCACAGCCGCGGGCGCCGTTTCGCCGAGCCGCGATCGCCGACGCGCAGCGATTTCCAGCGCGACCGCGACCGCATCGTCCACTGCACGGCGTTCCGCCGCCTCGAGTACAAGACGCAGGTCTTCGTCAATCACGAAGGCGACCTGTTCCGCACGCGGCTGACGCATTCGATCGAGGTCGCGCAGATCGCGCGTTCGGTCGCACGATGCCTGCGGCTCGACGAGGATCTCGTCGAGGCGATCGCGCTCGCGCACGACCTCGGCCACACGCCCTTCGGGCACGCCGGGCAGGACGAACTCGACGCGTGCATGAAGCCGTGGGGCGGCTTCGAGCACAACCTGCAGTCGCTGCGCGTCGTCGACGAGCTCGAGCAGCGCTACGCGGATCATGATGGCCTGAACCTGTGCTTCGAGACGCGCGAGGGCATCCTGAAGCACTGCTCGCTGGACAACGCGCGCGCGCTCGGCGAGCTCGGCGAGCGCTTCCTGCTCCGACGACAGCCTTCACTCGAGGCGCAGGTCGCCAACCTCGCCGACGAGATCGCCTACAACAACCACGACATCGATGACGGACTGCGCTCGGGATTGCTGCAGCTCGACGCGCTGGTCGACGTCCGCCTGTTCGGCCGGCACTGCGCGGCTGTCCGCGACGCGTATCCGAAGGTCGGAGGGCGCAGGCTGGTCCACGAGACGATCCGGCGCATGATCGACGAGCTCGTCACCGACCTGATCGGCGAGACGCAGCGCCGCATCGACGAATCGGGCGTGCGTTCGATCGACGACGTGCGCGCCGCGCCGGCGCTCGCGCGCTTCTCCGACGCGATCCGTGCCGAGTCGGCCGAGCTCAAGCGCTTCCTGCATGCGCACCTGTACGAGCACGAGCGCGTGCTGGCCGTGATGCGGCGCGCGCGGGCAATCGTCTCCGAGCTGTTCCATCGCTATCGCGCCGATCCGTCGCTGCTGCCCGACGAGCATCGACAGCGCGCCGACGCGATCGGCGAACGGGCGATCGCCGACTACATCGCCGGCATGACCGATCGATTCGCGGTACGCGAGCATCTGCGGCTCGCCGGCGCCGATCCCGATCGCCTGCGCGACGCCGACGTGCTCGGTGCGGCGAGCGACGCGTCGCCGTAGCGCCGGCAGCGCGCAAAGCGCGCCGCGAACTGCCTTCCTCCCTCCTCGCCGCGCTGGAAGCTTTCGAGATTTCCCGACTGTCGTCGACCGTCGACAAACGTGCACCAAGGCCGTGCGCGGGAGTCGATGACGCGCCCGGTCGTGCACCGTCACGGGGCAGCAGGCACCCGCATGGTGCGACGCAACAGAATCTCGCGTCCGACGCTTCAAATCGCGCCGGACGCGCGTTACACTGAATCGTTCGGTCGTTTTTCTCGGGCGCAAATGCGCTGTGCAAAGCAGGCGGCGGCGCCGTTCTCGGTGTTAGCGGGTACTGACTAAACGCGTTTGCGCGCACTTTTCGGCAGGCAACTCCCGCCGTCGTACGTGCCCCCGGTCCTACGCCCCGAGCATCCGAGCACCCTTCGTATTCCATTCCCGATCGCGGGAGAGCCGACGATGCGCCCTTCGACTCCGCTGACGCCCGAAGTTCCGCCTGCCCCGCAGGGCCTGTACGACCCCGCCAACGAGCACGACGCGTGCGGCGTCGGTTTCGTCGCGCAGATCGAGGGCAAGAAGAGCCACCGGATCATCGAGCAGGGCCTGCAGATCCTGTGCAACCTCGATCACCGCGGCGCGGTGGGCGCCGATCCGCTGATGGGCGACGGCGCCGGCATCCTGATCCAGTTGCCCGATGCGTTCTTCCGCGAGGAGATGGCGCGGCAGGGTATCGCATTGCCGCCGGCCGGCGAATACGGCGTCGGCATGGTGTTCCTGCCGAAGGAGCACGCTTCGCGCATCGCCTGCGAACAGGAACTCGAACGCGCGGTCCGCGCCGAAGGACAGGTGCTGCTCGGCTGGCGCGACGTGCCCGTCGATCGGCAGATGGAGATGTCGCCGACGGTTCGCGCGAAGGAGCCGGTGATCCGCCAGGTCTTCATCGGGCGCGGGCCGCAGGTGATGGTCACCGACGCGCTCGAGCGCAAGCTGTACGTGATCCGCAAGACCGCGAGCCATGCGATCCAGCAGCTGCGGCTGAAGCACGGACGCGAGTACTTCGTGCCGTCGATGTCGGCGCGCACGATCGTCTACAAGGGGCTGCTGCTGTGCGGCCAGGTCGGGCAGTACTACATCGACCTGCGCGACCCGCGCGTCGTCTCGGCGGTCGCGCTGGTGCACCAGCGCTTCTCGACGAACACGTTCCCCGAATGGCCGCTCGCGCACCCGTACCGGCTGATCGCGCACAACGGCGAGATCAACACGGTCAAGGGCAACTACAACTGGCTGCGCGCGCGCGAGGGCGTGATGCGTTCGCCGGTGCTCGGCGAAGACCTCGAGAAGCTGTACCCGATCGTCTACGCGGGCCAGTCCGACACGGCAACCTTCGACAATTGCCTCGAACTGCTCGTGATGGCCGGCTACCCGATCGCCCACGCGATGATGATGATGATCCCGGAGGCCTGGGAGCAGCACGCGTCGATGGATCCGAACCGCCGCGCGTTCTACGAATTCCACGCGGCGATGATGGAGCCGTGGGACGGTCCGGCTGCGATCGCGTTCACCGACGGCCGCCAGGTCGGCGCCACGCTCGATCGCAACGGCCTGCGCCCGGCCCGCTACTGCGTCACCGACGACGACATGGTGATCATGGCGTCCGAGGCCGGCGTGCTGCCGATCCCCGAGAGCCGCATCGTCCGGAAGTGGCGGCTGCAGCCCGGCAAGATGTTCCTGATCGACCTCGACCAGGGCCGCATCATCGACGATGCCGAACTGAAGAGCCAGCTCGCCAACAGCAAGCCGTACCGCGAGTGGATCGAGGCGATCCGCATCAAGCTCGACGAGTTGTCGCCGGGCCCCGGCGAGCCGCAGGCCCCGTCCGGCGATGCCCCCGGCGCCGAATCGCTGCTCGATCGACAGCAGGCCTTCGGCTACACGCAGGAAGACCTGAAGTTCCTGATGCTGCCGATGGCCGCCGCCGGCGAGGAAGCGATCGGGTCGATGGGCAACGACTCGCCGCTGGCCGTGCTGTCGGACCGCAACAAGCCGCTGTACAGCTACTTCAAGCAGCTGTTCGCGCAGGTCACGAACCCCCCGATCGATCCGATCCGCGAGCAGCTGGTGATGTCGCTGGTCTCGTTCATCGGCCCGCGACCGAACCTGCTCGACCTGAACAACATCAATCCGCCGATGCGCATCGAGGTCTCGCAGCCGATCCTCGATTTCGACGACATCGCCGAGATCCGCGCGATCGACGAGCTGACGAACGAGAAGTTCAAGTCCTACGAACTGGACATCTGCTATCCGGTCGAATGGGGCAAGGAAGGCATCGAGGCGCGGCTCGCGTCGCTCGCGGCCGAGGCCGAAGACGCCGTGCGCTCGGGCTACAACGTGCTGATCGTCTCCGACCGCCGCATGTCGCGCGAGCGCGTCGCGATTCCGGCGCTGCTCGCGACGAGCGCGATCCACCTGCACCTGGTCGACCGCGGGCTGCGCACGAACACCGGCCTCGTCGTCGAGACCGGATCGGCGCGCGAGGTGCACCACTTCGCGCTGCTGGCCGGATACGGGGCCGAAGCGATCCACCCGTACCTGGCGCTCGAGACGATCGTCGAACTGCACCGCAGCCTTCCCGGCGACATCGGAGCGGACAAGGCCGTCAAGAACTACATCAAGGCGATCGGCAAGGGCCTGATGAAAGTGATGTCGAAGATGGGCATTTCGACGTACATGAGCTACTGCGGCGCGCAGATCTTCGAGGCGATCGGCCTGTCGCGCGCGATGGTCGACAAGTACTTCTCGGGCACGCCCAGCAACGTCGGCGGCATCGGCGTGTTCGAAGTCGCCGAAGAGGCGATCCGCGTGCACCGTGCCGCCTACGGCGCCGATCCCACGCTGGCGACGATGCTCGACCCCGGCGGCGAATACGCGTGGCGCACGCGCGGCGAGGAGCACATGTGGACGCCCGAGACGATCGCGCGCCTGCAGCACTCGACGAAAGGCAACGACTTCTCCACGTACAAGGAGTACGCGAAGCTGGTCAACGACCAGAGCGCGCGCCACATGACGCTGCGTGGCCTGTTCGAACTGCGCTTCGACGCGTGCACCGCGGTGCCGCTCGACGAGGTCGAGCCCGCCGCGGAGATCGTCAAGCGCTTCGCCACCGGCGCGATGTCGCTCGGATCGATCTCCACCGAAGCGCACACGACGCTGGCCATCGCGATGAACCGCATCGGCGGCAAGTCGAACACCGGAGAAGGCGGCGAGGACGCGCTGCGCTATCGCGCCGAGATGCGTGCCGGCAGGCCGGTCGTGCGCGACGGCGACACGATCGGAAGCGTGATCGGAGCCGACCGCATCGAAGCCGACACCGTGCTGAAGGAAGGCGACTCGCTGCGCTCGCGCATCAAGCAGGTCGCGTCGGGCCGCTTCGGCGTGACCACCGAATACCTGGCGAGCGCCGACCAGCTGCAGATCAAGATGGCGCAGGGCGCCAAGCCGGGCGAGGGCGGGCAGCTGCCCGGGCACAAGGTCTCCGACTACATCGGGATGCTGCGCTACTCGGTTCCGGGCGTCGGCCTGATCTCACCGCCTCCGCACCACGACATCTATTCGATCGAGGATCTCGCGCAGCTGATCCACGACCTGAAGAACGCGAATTCGCGCGCGTCGGTGTCGGTGAAGCTGGTCTCCGAAGTCGGGGTCGGCACCGTAGCCGCGGGCGTCAGCAAGGCGAAGGCCGACCACGTCGTCATCGCAGGGCACGACGGCGGCACCGGAGCGTCGCCGTGGTCGTCGATCAAGCACGCGGGCACGCCGTGGGAGCTGGGGCTCGCCGAGACGCAGCAGACGCTGGTGCTCAACGGGCTGCGCGGGCGCATCGTCGTGCAGGCCGACGGACAGATGAAGACGGGACGCGACGTCGTCGTCGGCGCGCTGCTCGGCGCCGACGAGTTCGGCTTCGCGACCGCGCCGCTGGTCGTCGAGGGCTGCATCATGATGCGCAAGTGCCACCTGAACACCTGCCCGGTCGGAG
>CAYZYC010000042.1:0-4706 GCA_964481165.1 uncultured Limnobacter sp.
CGCGTGCGCGTGCTCGCCTTCTCGAAGATCATCACCAGCGTTCGATCGACGAGCGGGTGGTATTTCTCGTACCGCTTGAACCGGTCCTTGATGATGCGCGTTCGCGTGAACAGGTAGGCGAGTTCGTCCGCCGACAGGTCGCGGAACTGCAGGAAGTGCTTCTGTGGTTGGTGATTCATGCAGCCGTCCTCAGGCGACTCGGGATGCGTCGGCCGGGCGCGTCTCGCCGAGGAAGCCTCGAAGCAGCGGCACCAGCGTTTCGACCAGCCGGTCCGCGTGTTCCGCACGGAAGATCAGCGGCGGCAGCAGACGCACGACACGATCGGCGGTCACGTTGACGACCAGTCCGGCCCGCAGTGCGCGTTCGACGATCGGAGTGCAGCCGCGGTCGAGTTCGATGCCGATCATCAGCCCCTGGCCGCGCACTTCGACGAAGCCGGGCGTCCCGGCGAGCCCTTCGCGCAGCCCCTGCATGATGCGCGCGCCGATCCGCTCGGCGTTGTGCAGCAGCCCTTCCTCTTCCATCGTCGCGATCGTCGTCAGCCCGGCGCGCATCGCGAGCGGATTGCCGCCGAAGGTCGTGCCGTGATTGCCCGGCTGGAGCACTTCGGCCGCCGGGCCGCGCGCGACGACCGCACCGATCGGCACCCCGGAACCCAGGCCCTTCGCCAGCGGCATGACGTCCGGGCAGATGTCGGCCCACTGGTGCGCGAACCATCGTCCCGTGCGGCCGGTTCCGCACTGGACTTCGTCGATCATCAGCAGCCATCCGTGCCGATCGCACAGGCGGCGCACTTCGCGCAGGTAGTCGGCGCGCGCGGGCTGGATCCCGCCTTCGCCCTGGATCGCCTCGAGAAAGACGGCGACCACGTTCGGCCGTTCGGCGGCGACCCGCGCGATCGCGTCGGCGTCGTTCAGCGGCACCCGCACGAAACCCTCGACCAGCGGCTCGAAGCCTTTCTGCACCTTCTCGTTGCCGGTTGCCGACAGCGTCGCGATGGAACGCCCGTGGAACGCACGTTCGTAGACGACCACCTCGGGTCGGTCGATGCCTCGCTGGTGGCCGTACTTGCGAGCGATCTTCAGCGCGGCTTCGTTGGCTTCGAGGCCCGAATTGCAGAAGAAGACGTTGGTCATCCCGGACAACTCGACGAGTTTCGCGCCCAGTTGCGTCTGCAGCGGCACCTCGAACAGGTTCGAACTGTGGATGATTCGCGCAACCTGTTCGCGAAGCGCGGCAACGAGTGCGGGATGGTTGTGGCCGAGCGTGTTCACCGCGATTCCCGCCAGGCAATCGAGATAGCGCCGGCCTGCCGTGTCGTACAGCCACGGCCCTTCGCCGTGCGTGAAGGCGATGGGCAGGCGGCCATAGGTGTTCATCAGCGGCTGGGAGGCGGGCATCGGCGCGGTTCCGGTCGGGGGCTGCCGTCGTGGCGAGCAGGGCATGGAATTGTAGGAGCGAACACCCACGGGAGCGAACAGACCCGCCGAAGCGTCCGGGACGCTGCGCGGCGGAGGGTGCGACTGACGCGCCACTGCGCTCGACATTCGCATCGCAGCGACCTAGAACGCAGTTGAAGAACAGCTGGTAAGTCAGTGGATTATTTGCGTTTTTCCCACAGACGTCTTGCGCGAAACGGTCTCTCGGGAGTTAGAATCGAAAGAGAGGCAGCAAAACGCCCGAAACGGGGGAGAGGCGATGATCACCGAAGCGGCGGCCGACCCGCGTCCCGCATTCCGCGTCGCGGTGTTCGGATTGGCGACGAAGTTCCAGCGAATGCTCGAGATCGTCCTGCGCCATGCGCGACACAACCGGTATCGCTATGCGGTGTCGGCGACGCGCGGCCCCGGCGACTTCGACATCGCGCTGGTCGACATGACGACAGCCGGCGGGCCGGAAGTCGCGTCGACGCTGCAGCGGATCTTCGACGACCACGCGGTGTTGCGCGTGGGACGACGCAACGATCCGCAACGTCCGCGCGACGACCTGCTGCAGTCGTGCTTCGTCGCGCAGGTGCTGTACGCGCTGAATGCAGTGGCCGAATCGAAACTGCGGCGACAGCGCCGCGCCGAGGACGAGGCGGCGATCGAGGCGGGTCTCGCCGTTTCCGAAGACGGTCTGCTGCGTCGGCCGCGCGCGCTGATCGTCGACGACAGCGCCTCGGTGCGCAGGCAACTCACGATCGCGCTGCACCAGCTCGGGCTCGACAGCGAGGCGGTCGGCTGCGCGCGCGAAGCGCTCGATTCGCTGGCAGCGCGCGATTTCGAGGTCGTGCTCGCCGACGTCGTGATGCCCGAACTCGACGGCTACAAGCTCACGCGCCTGATCAAGCGCGATCGCGGACTGCGCTCGATGCCGGTGATCATCCTGACCAGCCGTTCGTCGCCGTTCGACCTCGCGCGCGGCGCGCTCGCCGGGTGCAACAGCTACCTCGTCAAGCCGGTTTCGATGCATTCGCTGCGCGAGGCGCTGCAGCGGCAGTTGCGACGGCGCGCCCGCCGGCGCCGCGCCGAGCAGGAAGCGGCCTGCGCCTGAGCGGAACGCGCGGAGCGGGACGCGCGGAGCGGGACGCGACCTCGTCCGGAGCGGAACGCGATCTCGTCCGGAGGACGCGACCTCGGCAGCCCTCGCTAGGCTTTCACGCGGTTGCGGTACTCGCCCGTGCGGGTGTCGATCTCGATCAGGTCGCCGATCTCGACGAACGCGGGCACCGGAACCTCGTGTCCGGTCGGCTTGATGCGCGCCGGCTTCATCACCTTGCCCGAGGTGTCACCCTTGACCGCCGGCTCGGTGTATTCGACCTGGCGCACGACGCTGTTGTTCATCTCGACCGAGATCGCGCGGCCTTCGTAGAACGTGACCTCGCACGGCATGCCGTCGTCGAGGTACTTGAGCACGTCGCCCATGCTCTCGCCTTCGATCTCGTACTGGTTGTATTCGCCGTCCATGAAGACGTACATCGGGTCGGCGAAGTACGAGTACGTGACTTCCTTCTTGTCGAGGATCAGCACGTCGAACTTCTCGTCGGCCTTGTAGACCGACTCGGTCGCGGAGCCGTTGAGCAGGTTCTTCAGTTTCAGCTTGACGACCGCGGCGTTGCGGCCCGATTTGTTCAGTTCGGCCCGCTGTACGACCATCGGATCCTTGCCGATCATCACGACGTTGCCGGTACGCAGTTCCTGGGCGATTTTCATGGGCTTGCGGTGCTCGAGTTGCCAGCAAAGCCTTCTATTGTAGCCGCTCCATGCAGAAGTTCACCAGCCTGCGCGCGAGATCCGGCTGAGCCGACAGCCGGGCCGACCAGGCACGGTAGGTCGGCGCCAGCTCCTGCAGGTGCGCTCCGAAGCGCGACCACGCGGGGGCGAGCGCGCCGTCGCCCGACCAGGCGCGCATCATCGAATCGACGACGCTGCCTGCGCGCATGCGCGCGAGGAATGCCTGCAGCTTGACGCGATGCGTGTCGTTTTCCTGCGGATACGGCTGCCAGACGAAGGGCGTGCCGGCCCAGTGCGCGCGTATCCACGAGTCCTCGCCGCGCACCACGTTCAGGTCGGCGCTCCACAGCAGCCGGTCGTACTCGTCCTGCGAAAGGAACGCGATCCGCTGCACCGCCAGCGGCCCGCGCCGCAGCGCGCGGCCCGGTCCGAGCGGCTCTCCGAAGAACGTCTCGAGCGCCTGGTCGGCGACCGTTTCCGGTACGACGACGCGCCATCGGCGCGTCCCGCCGGCGATCGCGGCGAGCCATTCGGCCACCGGCGCATGCGGATAACAGAACAGCGTCGCGAGCGACTCGTCGTCGTTCGCCTCGATTCCGTGCTCCAGCAACCACGCGGTGCGCGATCGCGCAGCGACGAACGCGTCGCGCTGTACGAGCAGATCGCTTTCGCGCAGCAGGCCGCCCGAATGCTCGTCGAAGCCCGGGTAGAAGTAGTGCTCCACGGCTCCGTCGACGGGCTTCGTCGAACGCAGGCCGTGGTATCCGTCGATCCACGTCTCCGCGCTCAGGTACTCGAGCTGCACCCACAGCGGCCGCGCGGCGGCACCGGCGAGCGACGCGCGCAGCGCCGGCGGAGGTTCGGCGCCGAAAGCGCTGACCAGCACGTCGTCGGGCCGTCGCGCGATGCCGTTCGCGGGATCGCCGTCGGGTCGCGCAGCGCCGGTTCGCCGCGCGTCGCCGACCTGCGGCCAGGCTTCGATCCGCACGCCGTCGGCGTCGCGCGCGCCCAGGCGGCCGAGCAGTTCCGGCCGGTCGATCGTCAGGCGCACGTCCCAGCCGTGTTCGCGCACGAGCTGCCGGGCCAGTCGCCAGCACACGCCGGCGTCGCCGAAGTTGTCGACGACGCGACACAGCAGCCGTACGCGCAGGCTCAATCGCCGTCCCCGGGCGGTCCGCCGAACAGCGAGTCGAGTTGCGAACGCGAATCGCCCGAAGTGTCGGCACGCGTGCGTTCCACGGCGTACTCCTCCTCGATCCGGTCGGCGTAGAACGACGCCGGATTCGGAGCCGCGACGAATCGTCGCCATACCTCTGCCGGAACGGCCTTGAAGACGAGCCGTTTGCCGTCGACGAAGTCGATCTCCAGTCGCTGCTGTGCGGCGTCGTAGCCGGCGGCCTTCAGGCGGCCGCCGCGAAGCGTGCGTCGTTCCATGGTGTCTGCCTCGATTGCGGTTCGTTCATCGCCCCAGCGTTCGTTCATCGCCCCAG
>CAYZYC010000042.1:4806-19322 GCA_964481165.1 uncultured Limnobacter sp.
GTTCGTTCATCGCCCCAGCGTTCGTTCATCGCCCCAGAGTTCGTTCATCGCCCCAGGGCGAGGCCCTCGCGGCGCGGGTCGACCGCGCCGACCAGTGTGCACGCGCCGTCGATGCAGCGGCGTGCGATCGCGTGCAGTCCGCTGGTCATCTCGCGCCACCGGACGACGTGTCCACGCGACTCGAGCGCGTCGCCGAGCGCAGGAGCCACGCGCTGCAGCTCGAGCTCGGTCGGGCCGTTGCGGCTGCCGAAGTTCGGCATCGCGACCGCCCGCTGCAGTTCGACGCCGTCGTCGAGGACGCTGATCAGCGTTCGCGCGACGTAGCCGATGATCGAAGCGCCTCCCGGAGAACCGACGATCAGCACCGGCTTGCCCGCACGATCGAGCACGATCGTCGGGGACATCGAACTGCGCGGGCGCTTGCCGGGTTCGATGCGGTTGGCGGCGGGTTCGCCGTCGTGCGTCGGAACGAACGCGAAGTCGGTGAGCTGGTTGTTCAGCAGGAAGCCGCGCACCAGCAGCCGGGACCCGAACGCGTTCTCGATCGACGTCGTCATCGACACCGCGTTGCCTTTCGCGTCGACGATCGACAGGTGCGAGGTCGATGTGGGTTCGAGCAGCGCGGGCGCCCGCGGTGCGCGCGCCTGCCCCGACGGCGTACCCGCTTCGGCGACGTGCATCGAACGCTCGCCCACCAGCGCGGCACGGCGTGCGAGGTAGTCGGGGTCGAGCAGCGTGCCGCGGCCTGCGTGCACCGCTTCGCCGCGGCGCTGTCCGGGCAGCGCGACGAAATCGGTGTCGGCGACGTAGCGTTGCCGATCGGCGAATGCGAGTCGACCCGCCTCGCTGAACCGATGCACACCGTCGACGACGAGGTTGCCGTCGGCATCGGAGAGCCGCGTGCGCGGGCCCGCGAGTCTCCAGTACGCCAGCATCTGCGCGATCGCGATCCCGCCCGACGACGGCGGCGGCATCCCGCAGATCCGGTAGCGCGCGTGATCGAAGCAGATCGCTTCGCGCTCGACCGGGCGATAGAACGCCAGGTCGTGCTCGCCGAGCGCGCCCGGATTGCCGCGATGCGACGCGACGGCCGCGACGAGGTCGCGCGCGATTTCGCCGGCGTGCAACGCGAGGCTGCCGCGCTCGGCGATCCGCGATAGCGTGTCGGCAAGCGCCGGATTGCGAAGCCGGTGGCCGACCGGCCACGCGTTCCCGTCGCCGTCGTAGAAATACGCGGCCGCGGCGGGTTCTCGCCGCAGGTACGGATCGGACTCGATCATCGCGTGCAGTCGAGGGCTCACCTCGAAGCCTTCGCGCGCCAGGCGGATCGCGGGTTCGAAGAGGCGCGCCCAGGGCAGCGTCCCGTGCCGGCGGTGCGCGAGCTCGAGCATCCGCACGACGCCGGGCACGCCGACCGAAGCACCGCCCACAGCAGCTTCGAAGAACGGCACCGGCTTGCCGGCGGCGTCGAGGAACCACTCGGGGAAGACGCGCCGCGGCGCGGTCTCGCGGCCGTCGTAGGCGCGCACGCGCCGCTCGCGAGCGTCGTAGTGCAGCAGGAACGCGCCGCCTCCGATTCCCGACGATTGCGGTTCGACCAGCGTCAGCGTCATCTGCGCCGCGATCGCCGCGTCGAGCGCGCTGCCCCCGTCGGCGAGGATCCGGGCCGCCGCGCGCGTCGCGTGCGGGTTGGCCGTCACGGCGAGAAAACGCTGCGCGTGCACCGCACGCCGATCGACGAACGCGAATCCGGATTCGGGTTCGAGCGGCGGCTGTGCGAGCGCAGCGTGTGCGGGCGGAGCCTGTGCGGAGGGCGGCTGTGCGAGCGTTGCGCCCGGACCGGCCAGCATCGCCAGCAGTACCGGCACAGCGGCCGGAATACGGAGCCGTCGCATCGACGCATAATAGCGGCAACACGAGAGACGTCGAGACGGCACGTCGAGACACCACGGCACCCAGCGCACCGATGAGTTCGACCGCACCGCTCGACGAGTCCACGTCCGGATCGACCTTCGGTCGCACGCAGCCTGCGTCGCCTTCGCCGACTTCCTCGCTGGCCGGAATCGTCGACGCGATCGCGCGCCAGTCGATGCGCTCGCAGGAGCTCGTCGAGTCGGCGCGCAGCCAGGCGCAGCGGCACGCCGACCTGAACGCGATCGCGTGGGTCGACTGGGCTGCGTCGCTCGAGCACGCGCGCCGGCTCGACGACGAAGCGCGACGCGGCGTGCTGCGCGGTGCGCTGCACGGGATTCCGGTCTCGGTCAAGGATCTGTTCGCCGTGCGCGGGATGCCGATGCGCGCGGGCACGCGCGCGCCGATTCCGGAACTCGGCGCGGACGAAGCCTTGCTGGTGACGCGGCTGCGCGCAGCCGGTGCGCTGGTGTTCGCCAAGACGAACATGCACGAGATCGCGCTCGGCGCCACCGGCGAGAACGGCTGGACCGGAGACGTGAAGAATCCCTTCGATCCGGCGCGGCAGTCGGGCGGCTCGTCCAGCGGCGCCGGGGTCGCCGTCGCGACGGGGATCGGGCTCGCCGCCATCGGCAGCGATACCGGCGGCTCGGTGCGCATTCCGGCCGCATTCTGCGGCGTGACCGGATTCAAGCCGACCTACGGCGCGATTCCGCTCGAAGGCGCACTCGCCCTGTCGTGGACCTGCGACCATGCCGGCCCGCTCGCGCGATCGGTTGCCGACTGCGCGCTGCTCTTCGAGGCCATGGCGGCGCGGCGCGTGGTGCACGGTCGTGTCGCGCGGCGTCCGCGATTGCGGGTTCCGCGCACGTGGCTGCACGGCCGCCTGCAGCCGGTCGTTCGCGAACGCTTCGAGCGCACCGTCGCTTCGCTTGCGGCGAGCGATGCCGACGTCGACGACGTCGACGTGCCGCAGCTCGACCGCGCGTGGAGCTGCTACACGCCGATCGTGCGCGCCGAAGCGGCGTGGGTGCATCGGGCCGCGCTCGCGGCCGGCGGGCGCGGCTTCTCGCCGCTCGTGCTTCCCGCGCTGCAGGCGGCGCAGCAGATGCCGGCGCGCGACTACATCGACGCGCTGCAGACGCGGGCCGCGATCAGCGACATCCTCGATCGCGTGCTCGCCGACTGCGATGCGCTGATCCTGCCGACCAGCGCCGTGCTGCCGCCGCTGCGCGGGCAGAACGATGTCGAGGTCGAAGGCGGTGCGACGACGGTGCGCGAGGCCGTCCTCGGCCAGACGCTGCCGTTCTCGCTGTGCGGGCTTCCGACGCTGTCGATTCCGCTCGGCCTGGCCGACGGCCTGCCGGTGGCGCTGCAGGTCGTCGCCTCGCGCGGTGCCGATGCCGCGTTGCTGTCGCTGGGCAGCTGGCTCGAGGCGAACGCGCGGAGCTGAACCTCAGCGCGGCGCCATCCGGATCGCACCGTCGAGCCGGATCGTCTCTCCGTTGAGCATCGTGTTCTCGAAGATCTGCGATACCAGCAGCGCGTATTCCGGCGGCCTTCCGAGGCGCGGCGGAAACGGCACCTGACGGCCGAGCGACTCCTGCACGTCCCTGGGCATTCCTTCGAGCAGAGGCGTCAGGAACAGCCCCGGCGCGATCGTCACCACGCGCACGCCGTCGCGTGCAAGGTCGCGTGCGATCGGCAGCGTCATGCCGACGATCCCGCCCTTGGACGCCGAGTACGCGGCCTGGCCGATCTGCCCGTCGAACGCCGCCACCGATGCGGTATTCACGACGACGCCGCGTTCGCCGTTCTCGTCGGGCGTGTTGCGCACCATCGCGGCAGCGGCGGTCCGGATCATGTTGAAGGTGCCGATCAGGTTGATGCCGATCACGCGCGTGAACACGTCGAGCGGATGCGGACCGTCCTTGCCGACGGTCTTCGCCGCCGGGCCGATTCCCGCGCAGTTGACCAGTCCGGCCAGCGTTCCTGCCTGCTGCGCCGCGTCGACCGCCGCTTTCGCATCGGCCTCGGAAGTCACGTCGCAACGCTGGAAACGCGCGCCGGCCCCGAGTTCGGCCGCGAGTTGCGATCCGCGCGGCTCGTCGACGTCGGCAATCAGCGGCTTGCCGCCGGCCGCCGCGATCATGCGCGCAGTGGCGGCGCCGAGTCCCGATGCGCCGCCGGTCACCAGTACGACGTTGCCCGATATCCGCATGACATCTCCCGTTGCCGTTCGGCGAATTACACCACAGCGGACAACACGGGCCGCTTCGGGTACCTTGCATCGGAAGGACGACGACGATGGACGCGATGATCGAGTACTGGCGCGCACTCGTGCGCAGCGACGAATCGCTGCCGCTGTTCGAGGCTGCGCTCGCGATCGCCCAGGACGAGTATCCCGATCTGCCGATGCCCGAACTGCTCGCCCGCGTCGATTCGTTCGCGCTCCCGCTGCGTCGCCGCGTCTCGGGCCTGCGCGCGACGATCGCGCGCGTCGATGCGCTGCGCGAGCACTTCGCCGACGTGCTCGGATTTCGCGGCAACGCCAACGATTACCACGACCCGGCCAACAGCTACCTGAACCGCGTCATCGAGAGGCGACTGGGAATCCCGATCAGCCTGTCGATCGTCTACATCGAGATCGCAGAACAGGCGGGAATACAGGCGTGCGGCGTCGGTTTTCCCGGCCACTTCCTCGTGCGCCACGACGTCGCGGGACGCGCGCTGATCGTCGACGTCTTTGCCGGCGCTCGCGTGCTGTCGCAGGAAGACCTCGAGTACCGGTTGCTGCCGTTCGCGTCGGGCGATCGCCGCGAGGCGAGCCGCCTGCTCGGCGGAGTGCTCGCGCGAGCCGGCGCGCGCGCGATCCTCGAACGCATGCTGCGCAACCTGCACGCGATCCATGCGGAACGAGGCGACGCCCGCCGGCTTCGTGCCGTCGAACGCCGCCTCGCGGTGCTGGCGGATCCTTCGCGCTGAGCGGTGGATGCGCCGGAGGGCCGTGTCGCTATCCGCCGTAGACGACCGCGAGCAGCGGCACGATCAGCAGCGCGACGATGTTGATGATCTTGATCAGCGGGTTCACCGCGGGGCCGGCCGTGTCCTTGTAGGGGTCGCCGACGGTGTCGCCGGTTACGGCGGCCTTGTGCGCATCGGAGCCCTTGCCGCCGTGGTTGCCGTCCTCGATGTACTTCTTCGCGTTGTCCCAGGCGCCGCCGCCCGTGCACATCGAGATCGCGACGAAGAGGCCGGTGACGATCGTGCCCATCAGCACGCCGCCCAATGCTTCCGGCCCGAGCAGCAGGCCGACCAGCACCGGCACGACGACCGGCAGCAGCGACGGGATCATCATCTCCTTGATCGCCGAGCCGGTGAGCAGGTCGACCGCGCGCGAGTAGTCGGGCTTGGCCGTTCCTTCCATGATGCCCTTGATCTCGCGGAACTGGCGACGCACCTCCTCGACCACCGAGCCGGCGGCACGGCCGACCGCTTCCATCGCCATCGCGCCGAACAGGTACGGGATCAGGCCGCCGATGATCAGGCCGACGATCACCATGTGGTTCGACAGGTCGAAGTTCGCGACGATGTTCACCGACTCGAGCGCGTGCGTGTAGTCGGCAAAGAGCACGAGCGCGGCCAGGCCCGCCGAGCCGATCGCGTAGCCCTTGGTGACCGCCTTGGTCGTGTTGCCGACCGCGTCGAGCGGGTCGGTGATGTTGCGCACCGAGTCGGGCAGGTTCGACATCTCGGCGATCCCGCCGGCGTTGTCGGTGATCGGTCCGTACGCGTCGAGCGCGACGACGATTCCCGCCATCGACAGCATCGACGTCGCGGCGACCGCGATTCCGTAGAGCCCGCCGAACGCGTACGAAGCGATGATCGCCGCGCACACGAGCAGCACCGGCCACGCCGTCGATTTCATCGACACCGCGATACCGGCGATGATGTTCGTCGCATGGCCCGTCGTCGACGCCTGCGCGACGTACCGCACCGGCTTGTACTGCGTGCCCGTGTAGTACTCGGTGACCCAGACGATCAGCCCGGTGAGCACCATGCCGACGATCACGCACAGCCAGAGGTTCAGCACCGACGTGCCGGCGCCGGACAGGTCGATTCCCGAGAACATCCACGCGGTGATCGGGTACGCGACGATCGTGGCGATCGCGCCCGCCCAGATCAGCCCCTTGTACAGCGCGCCCATCACGTTCGTCTGGCCCGGCGTCGCCTTCACGAACATCGCGCCGATGATCGACGCGATGATCGACAGTCCGCCGAGCGCCAGCGGATAGACGACCGCCTGCAGTTCGGCGCCCCGGATCATCAGCGAGCCGAGCAGCATCGTCGCGATCAGCGTCACCGCGTAGGTCTCGAACAGGTCGGCCGCCATGCCGGCGCAGTCGCCGACGTTGTCGCCGACGTTGTCGGCGATCACCGCCGGGTTGCGCGGATCGTCCTCGGGAATTCCCGCTTCCACCTTGCCGACCAGGTCGGCGCCGACGTCGGCGCCCTTGGTGAAGATGCCGCCGCCCAGGCGCGCGAAGATCGAGATCAGCGACGATCCGAAGGCCAGGCCGATCAGCGGGCGGATCACGTCGTGCAGCGAAACGACCGTGCCGAGTCCGTGCGGCGCCGACGCCATCAGGATCCCGTAGTAGCCGGCCACGCCGAGCAGGCCCAGGCCGACGACGAGCATTCCGGTGATCGCGCCGCCACGGAACGCCACCTGCAGCGCTTCACCGAGTCCGTGCGTGGCCGCCTGCGCGGTGCGCACGTTCGCGCGCACCGACACGTTCATGCCGATGTAGCCGGCGGCGCCCGACAGGATCGCGCCGAGCGCGAAGCCGATCGCGGTCGGCAGTCCGAGGCCCGGGACGAACCAGATGACGAGGAAGAGAACGATTCCCACGACTGCGATCGTTCGGTACTGCCGGTTCAGGTACGCCTTCGCTCCCTGCTGGATCGCCGCGGCGATCTCCTGCATGCGCGCGTTGCCGGCGTCGAGCGACAGGATCCAGCGGCTCGAGACGATCCCGTAGATCACCGCCGCCAGCCCGCAGGCCAGGGCGAGCCACAGGCCCGCTGTGGTAGCAGTCATGAAAGAACCTCCATCCGTGAAGTAGAAAGCAGGGAGCCGTACAGGTCAGGAGCCGGCGTGGTCTCGCAGCGCGTCGAACACGCGCGCGGTGATCTCGTCGACGGTGCCGAGGCCGGAAACCTTGCGACAGGCGGGCGCGGCCGGATCGGCCGTGCGCGACCAGTCGGCGTAGTAGTCGACCAGGGGCCGCGTTTGCGAGTGATAGACGGCGAGGCGCTTGCGCACGGTTTCCTCGCGATCGTCGTCGCGCTGCACGAGGTCTTCGCCGGTGACGTCGTCCTTGCCCGGAGTCTTCGGCGGATTGAAGCGCACGTGGTAGGTGCGGCCGCTGGCGGGGTGCACCCGCCGCCCGCTCATGCGCTCGATGATCTCGTCGTCGGCGACGTCGATCTCGAGTACGTAGTCGATGCGGACTCCGGCGGCACGCATTGCTTCGGCCTGCGGAATCGTTCGCGGGAAGCCGTCGAACAGGTACCCGTTGCGGCAATCGGGTTCGCGCAGACGCTCGTTCACCAGCCCGATGATGATGTCGTCCGATACGAGCGCTCCCGCCTGCATCACTTTCTGCGCCTCGACCCCCAGCGGCGTGCCTGCCTTGACCGCTGCGCGCAGCATGTCTCCGGTGGAGATCTGCGGAATGCCGTACTTCTTCGTGATGAACGCAGCCTGCGTTCCTTTGCCCGCGCCGGGCGCGCCGAGAAGGATCAGACGCATCGATTTGCCTGCTGGATTGGGGTACGGGAAGTCCGCTCGCGTCGACTGCCGTGCCGAAGGAACCGACCGATGCGAGCAGGGAACCCGGGTCGCCGAACGGCGCAGCGGGTCGCCCGAAAAGCCAGCAAGCGTACCTTCAAAGACGCGAATCGGTCAATTTTCGTTGCACTGCAACGTTGCGCGGATGGCGCATCAGGCGCCGCGGCCGAAGGCCCGGCGCACGCGCTCCAGGTCGGCCGGTGTGTCGACTCCGGCTTCGGGCGCCTGCGATGCGCGATGCACGACGATGCGGTGCCCGTGCCACAACGCACGCAGCTGCTCGAGCGATTCGATCGTCTCGAGCGGCGCCGGCTGCATCGCGGCGAACGCGCGCAGGTACGAGACACGGTACGCGTACAGGCCGATGTGGCGCATCGGCAACCCGGCGCGAAGCAGGCCCGCGGGCAGCGCCGCCGGCAGCACCGATGGAAATCCGGGCATCGCATCCCGCTCGAACGGGATCGGTGCGCGCGAGAAGTACGACGCGCGCATCGACGCGTCGCAGACGAGCTTGACGACGTTCGGGTCGAGATACGCGTCGACCGTCTCGATCGGATGTGCCGCGGTCGCGATCGAACAGTCCGGCGACCCGGCCAGGCACGACGCGACTGCGCGCACCAGCTCCGGGTCGATCAGCGGCTCGTCGCCCTGCACGTTGACGACGATCTGCGCGTCGTCGAGCGCGAGCGACATCGCCGCCTCGGCGAGCCGGTCGGTTCCCGACGGATGATCGGCGCGCGTGAGCAACGCCTCGAAGCCGGCGTCGCGCACCGCGTCGACGATGCGCGGGGAATCGGTGGCGACGACGATCCGCGTCGCGCCGGCCGCCAGTGCGCGTTCGGCGACGCGCACGACCATCGGCCGCCCTCCGAGGTCGGCGAGCGCCTTGTCGGGGAGTCGCGTCGAAGCGAGCCGCGCCGGGATCAGCGCGACGAAGGGCGCCTGCGCTTGCATCGGCGCGCAGGGCCTGTTCACACTACGATCGTCCCCGCGCCGGGGCCTGCCGAGCCGCCAAACGAGGCGCCGGCGACGCGCGTGGCGGTGCCACGCAAGGAGCCGGCAACGAAGTGTGGCGGCTCGGCAGGCCCCGGCCCGGAGGGTGAGCCCGGAAAAAGCGCGCACTCGGCGTTGCAAATGCTCGCCGTGGCCCCGCCACGGCTGCGCTTTGCGCCTTGATTGCGCGTTTTTTTCGGGCTCACGCGGGGTCGATCGTAGTGTGAACAGGCCCTAGTCGGAAGCGGCGCCGGAGTCGTCGGGCGGTTCGACCAGCGGGGTGTGGCCGGCCTTCGGCGGGTCTCCCGACGTGTCGAGCGGCACCTTGCGGGCTTCGTCGACGAGCATCACCGGAATGCCGTCGCGAACCGGGAACGCGAGTCGATCGGCGTTGCAGATCAGTTCGGATTCCGGTTCGGTGCCTTCGACCGGGCGCGTCGCGGGAAGGCGCTTCAGCGGCCCCTTGCACAGAGGGCAGACGAGGATCTCAAGCAGTCGTGCGTCCACGAATCGTTCCGATCAGCCAGTCGACGAAGCCGGGCTCGGGCACCGCCTGCACCTCGAGTGCCCAGCAGCGCCGATCGGCCCACGCGGCGCATTTTACGGCGTCCTTCGTCGTCATGAGGATCCACGGTGCGCGGATCGCCGCGATCCTCGCCGCATCGATCGTCGCGTGATCGGGCAACGCGACGCATCGCGGTCGCAATCCGAGCCCGCGCAGCGTGTCGAAGAACCGGTCCGGCGCGCCCGTTCCGGCGATCGCGACGACGTCGTCGTTCCCGATGCGCGCCGCGAGATCGGCGGCCTCGATCGGTGGCCGGTGGCCGTCGATCGCCACGAATCGCACGGCTTCGATGCCGAAACGGAACACCCGCGGGTGCTCGATCGGCGCTGCTGCTGCGCCGTTGAGCATCAGCGCGTCCATCGAGCGCGCGTGCCCGATCGGTGCGCGCAGCGGCCCGGCCGGCAGGAGCCTTGCATTGCCGGCACCGCGCTCGTCGAAGACCGCCAGTTCGACGTCGCGCGCCAGGTGGACGTGCTGCAGGCCGTCGTCGCTGACGACCACGTCGATGTCGGGCGACGCGGCGAGCAGGGCAGCCACCGCGGCGGCGCGGTCGCGCCCGGCGGCGACCGGGCGACGCGTCGTGCGGGCCAGCAGCACCGGTTCGTCTCCGTGCTCGGCCGCGTCGTCATCGGCGGCGACGATGCGCGCGTCGCTGCGGCGCGCGCCGTAGCCGCTGGCGACGATTCCGGGGCGCCAGCCGCGTCGTGCGAGCGCGTCGGACAGCGCGGCCACCAGCGGCGTCTTTCCGGCGCCTCCGGCAACGAAGTTGCCCACCACGATCGTCGGGCGCGCCGGCGCCGGCAGGCGCGCGATCCGGCCGCGGCGCCTCGTCGCAACGATGGCGGTCAATGCCGACAGCGGCGCGAGCACGCTGCGCAGCAGGCGCAGACCGGGACCGGGAGCGGGCGAATACCAGAGACGCCGCAGGAGCGATTCGGTCGCGCCGCGCAGCAAGGCAGCCCCGTCGCGGTGCTGCGCGCGGACGCGTCAGCGGCGGGCGGGTGCGGCGCCCGCCGACGGCGCCGAAGAGCCGGCGCTGCCGGTCTGCGCCGCGAAAGTCACTTTCGCGACGCCCGCCTGGCGGGCCGCCTCGAGCACCGCGATGACCGCCTGATGGCGTGCGCCCGCGTCGGCGTGCACGACGAGGACCGGGTCCTGGCGTTCGCCCGCCACACGGCGCAGTTCCGCGGCCAGCGACGCGGGCACGACGAGCCGTGCCTTGCCGTCGACCATCAGCCGGTACTGGCCGTCGTCGGTGACCCCGATGTCGATTTCGCTCGGTCGATCGGTCGCGGTCTCGCCGGTGGCGCTCGGCAGGTCGACCTGCAGTTCGGTGAACTTCGAGTACGTCGTCGTGACCATCACGAAGATCAGGATCACCAGCAACACGTCGATCAGCGGGACGAAGTTGATTTCCGGCTCGTCGCGCCGGACCGCGCGCCGGAAGTTCATCGCGGCGCCACGCGCAGGTGGTCGACGAGTCGCAGCGATTGCTGCTCCATCTCGACCAGGTACGAATCGACCCGCGCCCGGAAATGCCGGTAGGCGATCATCGCCGGGATCGCGATCAGGATCCCCAGCGCGGTGTTGTACAGCGCCACCGAAATGCCGTGGGCGAGTTGTTGCGGGTTGGTTCCGGTGGGAGCCTGCGAGCCGAAGATCTCGATCATTCCGACCACCGTGCCGAACAGGCCCATCAGCGGTGCCGTCGCGGCGATCGTCCCGAGCGCCGACAGGTATTTCTCGAGGTCGTGCGCGACGGCTCGGCCCGTTTCCTCCATCGCTTCCTTCATCAGTTCCCGCCCGGCGCTCTCGTTGCGCAGGCCGCTCGCCAGTACCCGGCCGAGCGGGGAGTTCACCGACAGGCGGTTGAGCATCTCCGGGGTGATCGACTGCGTGCGGCGCAGGCCGAGGACTTCCTCGAGCAGTCCGGAAGGCATCACGCGCGACGGTTTCAGTGACACGAAACGCTCGATGATCAATGCGACAGCAGCGATCGAGGCGAGAATCAGGAACCACACCGGCCAACCGGCCGCCTGGATCAGGGACAGCAAACTCTTTCTCCGGGAATGAGCAATGCGAGCGAGCGCGCAATTGTCGGGGTATTTTCGATCGAGCGGCAAGTCGGTCCGGCGAACGGCCGCTGGCGCGCCCCGGGTGCGCTCGAGCGGGCCGTTCCCCTGGGGACAAGTCTGTGAACAACCGGGCCGCGCCCGGCGGCCTCGTCCCGGGTTCAAGCGACATGCCCGGCTGCGAAACCCTTCCATGAAAAAAAATCCCTGTCGAATCAATCGTTTGCGGACGATCGCGATCGTCGCGGTTGACAGCGACCGGGTTCTGTGCCGCTGTACCGTTGTGTGGATAGATGTGGACCGATGAGCCGCATGGATTCTGAATTTGCGATCGCACAGGACGGATTGGCGCGGGAAATCCTGTCGGTTTCCCAGTTGAACCGCGCCGTTGCTGGAGTTTTGCAACGCAACATTCCGCCGGTATGGGTCTGCGGCGAGATTTCGAACGCGACGCGCGCGGCCAGCGGGCACTGGTATTTCACGCTCAAGGATGCGGGCGCCCAGGTGCGTGCGGTGATGTTTCGCAGCCGCGCGCAATACGTCGACTTCGCACCGCGCAACGGCGACCGGGTCGAGGTTCGCGCGACGGTGTCGCTGTACGAAGCCCGCGGTGACTTCCAGCTGACCGTCGAGGCGATGCGCCGTGCGGGCGCCGGCGACCTCTACCGCAGGTTCCTGCTCCTGAAGGAAAAGCTGCAGGCCGAAGGCCTGTTCGACCCGGCGCGCAAGCGCGAACTCCCGAAGGACGTGCGAACCGTCGGCATCGTCACCTCGGCGCAGGCCGCAGCATTGCGCGACGTACTGACGACGCTCGAGCGGCGTGCGCCGGGCGTATCGGTGATCGTCTATCCGACGCCGGTCCAGGGAATCGACGCGGCGGCATCGATCGTTGCGGCGCTCGGTGCGGCGGCGCGCAGGCGCGAGTGCGACGTGCTGCTGCTCGTGCGCGGTGGCGGATCGATCGAGGACCTGTGGTCGTTCAACGACGAAGCGCTCGCGCGCGCCGTTGCCGCGTCGCCGATACCGGTGGTCAGCGGCGTGGGCCACGAGACCGATTTCACGATCGTGGACTTCGTGGCCGACGAACGCGCGCCGACGCCGACTGCGGCAGCCACGCGCGTCGTTCCCGATCGACGGGAACTCGCCGACCGCCTGATGCGACTGTGCGCCCACCTCGGTCGGACGTGCTCGCGCCGGCTCGAGTCGCTCGAGCAACGGGTCGATACGGCCGCGCGACTGCTGCGTTCGCCGTCGTCGCAGTGGCAGGAAAGGGCGTTGCGGCTGAACGCGTTCGCGCAGCGCATGGCAGCGTGCGGACAGATGTCGCTGCAAAGGCGGGCATCCCGCATGGAACGTGCATGCGCGGCGCTGCAGCGTCCGCGAATCGAGTCGGCAGCGCAACGCACGGCCGGCGCGGCGCTTGCGCTGCACCGCGCGGGCGCGGCGCGACTCGGGCGGGTCGGCGAGCAGAACGCGCGGCTCGCCGCAGCGCTCGAACTGGTCAGTCCGAACGCGGTGCTCGAGCGCGGATACGCGATCGTGCAGGACCGTGCCGGGCACGTCGTCACCAGCGCGCTGGCCGTCGAGGCCGGCGATCCGTTGACGATCACGCTCGCCGACGGGCAGGTAGCGACCGACGTGCGCGAACGACTCGTGTCGCCACGGGCTCGGTGATCGGCAATGACCGGACGCACGCGATGGAGGGCGTGCGACCCTTGCGGCATCGTCCTAGAATCGACAGTCGATCACACCGAAACGGAGAACCTGCATGGAACACCAGCTGCCCCGGCTGCCGTACGCGATGGACGCGCTCGCCCCGCACGTCTCGAAGGAAACGCTCGAGTACCACTACGGGAAACACCATCAGGCATACGTCACGAACCTGAACAACCTGATCAAGGGCACCGAGTTCGAGAAACTCGGCCTCGAGGAGATCGTCCGCAAGGCGTCGGGCGGCGTGTTCAACAATGCCGCACAGGTGTGGAACCACACGTTCTTCTGGTCGTGCATGAAGCCGGGCGGCGGAGGGCAGCCCGGTGGAGCGCTGGCCGATGCGATCACGCGCAAGTGGGGCTCCTTCGACGCGTTTCGCGAAGCGTTCACCAAGAGCGCCGTCGGCAACTTCGGTTCCGGATGGACGTGGCTCGTGAAGAAGGCGGACGGTTCGGTCGACATCGTCAACACCAGCAACGCCGCCACGCCGCTGACCACCGGCGACAAGGCGCTCCTGACGATCGACGTCTGGGAGCACGCGTACTACATCGACTACCGCAACGCGCGGCCGAAGTTCGTCGAAGCCTTTCTCGCCAATCTGGCGAACTGGGATTTCGCCGCGAAGAACCTCGCCTGACCCGGCTCACCGACGCAAACGCGGGCCCGAAGCACGAGGAGCGGGCCCGCCGCTTGCCCGGTTTCCCCTTTCGTCGAAGCACAACAAGAGGAGCGCGAACATGGGAATCATCTGGACCGCGATCATAGGGCTGGTGGTCGGCGCAATCGCAAAACTGCTGATGCCCGGAACCCAGGGCGGCGGAATCATCATCACGATGATCCTCGGCATCGTCGGGGCCTTCGTCGCCACCTTCCTCGGACAGGCGATCGGCTGGTACCAGGCCGGCCAGGCAGCCGGGTTCATCGCCTCGGTGCTCGGTGCGATCCTGGTGCTGTGGATCTACGGAATGGTCGTCAAGAAACGCACCTGAAGGCGCCTGTTCCCACCCGCGTTCAGCGCGCGCGGGCGCGTTGCGCGGGAAACAGCTCCGGTTGCCGTATCTGGGCGCCGACACCGATTCCGCGCGTCGCGAACCAGCCCTGTTCCATCTCGAGCGCGAAACGCACCGGGCGTTCCGCGCAGTGGCTGTCGTCGCTGCGCGGCTGCATGTCGGCAAGGTTCACGATGCGTCCGTCGTCGTCGAGGAACGCGATCGACAGCGGCAGCAGCGTGTTGCGCATCCAGAAGCAGTGCACTTCGCGCGACTCGAAGCGAAAGAGCATTCCCTCGTTGGGGCCGAGGCGCTCGCGCCACATCAGTCCGGCAGCGCGCGTGGCCGGATCCGCTGCGACCTCGGCGTGCACGATGTGCATTCCCGCCTGCAACCGTACCGTCGGCAGCCGGGGTTGC
>CAYZYC010000043.1:0-9617 GCA_964481165.1 uncultured Limnobacter sp.
GTCCAGTCGAGCAACACCAGCTGGCCTTCGTAGAACTCGGCGCCGAACGAGAACGGAGTCGCGGGCGGCAGCGGCAACGACGCATCGCGGTCGGTTCCATCGATGACGATGCGCATCCCCGCTTCACGTGCGATATGCATCATCGCGGCGTTCTCCGACAGGCAGTGCATGTACAGCTGGCGAAAGCCGCGGTTGCGCGCGTGCAGCCTGGCACGCCGGAACATCGCCTTGGCGATCCCCCGGCCGCGGTGCACGGCGTCGACCGACAGTCCCAGTTCGACTGCATCGTCCATGCGGGCGACGTGGGTGACGCCGACCAGCGTTTCCGCATCGTCGCGAACGCCGAATACCGCATCGCGCCCGAAATCGAGCCGGGCGACGTAGCCGGAGATCGATTCGTCGGGGAGCGGCACGCCGAAGCGCAGGCGCCGATCATCCGGGGCCAGGCGCAGCAGATGTTCGAGGACCTGCGCTCGGGAGTCGTTGCCCAGCGGATAGACGACGGGGGGCCGCGCGACGTCGGCCCCTGGCGTCGCGCGGGCTATCGGGGAGTCGGGTGCTGCAAGTTTCGTCATGCTTCCTCCGGTGCAGACGACTATACCGGAGGAATGTTGCAATGCACCATGACGTGTCGAGGCGGCTTTCCGTACTAGGAGGCCGACGGATGGGAACCGCGCCGGCCTCGCCACGGCAGGGTGCGTTCGGGTTCGCGTCCCGTGCACAGGTACTCGAGAACGTTCGGGTTGTGCAGCGTCACCTCGACCGTGCGTCGCGCGCGCTCGCCTCCGGCGAACAGGATCTCGTCGCCTTCGGCGAGCTGCCAGTCGTTGCCGGGAAGCAGCGTTTGCTGCCCGTTGCGCAGCGCCAGCAGCGCCATCGCCTCGACGGGTTGCGTACGGTCGGCGGGATCG
Organism: uncultured Limnobacter sp.; assembly: GCA_964481165.1. GTDB lineage: Bacteria > Pseudomonadota > Gammaproteobacteria > Burkholderiales > Burkholderiaceae_E > Zeimonas. The sequence goes on from CAYZYC010000043.1 coordinate 912, forward strand.
CGCAGCACGTCGACGAGCGGCACCGGATGCCCCTGCGCGATCCGCTCGCACGGAGCCGGCGCCTGCGCGGGATCGACGCGCATTTCCCAGATCGACGGCGTCGGCCTGCCGCATCGTTTGCGCAGCTGGTGGATGACTTCGTCGCCCCACGCGTCGGTTTCGCGGCGCACGGTCTGCAGGAAGCGCACGAGAAGCGGCGACGTGAGCAGCGCGACGCACTCGTCGGCGATGATCTCGCTCGCGCGCATGACGAGGTCTGCGCGGATGCCCGAAAAGAGCACGTCGTTGCCCGCTTCGTTCTGCCGCAGCACCGTGAACAGCTTCGGATTCAGCGAGCGCGCCAGGCTCGCGATCGCCAGGTTGCGCAGGTCGCTGCCGGTGCCGACGACGATCGCCTGGGCCGAGTCGATGCCGGCGTCCATCAGGGCCTCGCGCCGCGTCCCGTCGCCGGCGATCACGTCGTCGCCCGCCGTCGTTTCCGACGGATCGAGTATCCGCACGGCGATGTCCAGTGCCTGCAAACGCGCGGCTACCGCGCGTCCGAAGCGACCGAAGCCGCAGACGATCCAGGTTCCCCTCGGCGGCTCCAGTTCGCGCGCGAGCTCGGCTCCGGCCGGCGAGGTGAGCCAGTCGAACAGCCGGTAGCAGCCGGGAGCGCGCAGCGCCATCGCGAGCTGGTCGGCGAAGGCGACGAACGGATCGACGATCTGCAGCCTGCCGAACGACTGCATCAACGTCGTGGTTTCGGCCGAGTGCGAACGTGCGATCACGCGCACCGAGCGATTCAGGAGCCTCGCCGCGGTCACCGCGGCGAGGTTCGCCGTGTCGTCGTTCGTCATCGCGAGGACGCCGGCGCAATTGCGATGACACAGTCCCGCGCGGATCAGCACCTGCGGTTGCCCCGCATCGGCGTGCAATGCGAGTGTGTCGTTGCGGAAGTCCTCGAGTTCGAGCTCGCCCAGGCGCGCGCCGTCGGTCTCGACGACGACGAACCGGATTCCGCGCCGATCGAGCACGCGCGTGAGGCGCCGGCCGGTGTCGCCGCAGCCCAGGACGAGCAGGAACGGTTCGGCGATCGCGCGCACCCGGCGTTCGAAACGGATCGCGGCGATCGCAGCCGTGAAGCCGCGGTCCTGGAACATCGCGATCAGTGTCAGCAGGGTGTAGGTCCATCCGATCACCGACAGGTAGATCACGACAGTCGCCCACATGCGCTGCGCGTTGGAGAACGCGACCGGCACTTCGCCGAAACCGATCGTCGTCGCCGTGTACGTGACGAAGTAGAACGCGTGGAAGAAACTCAGCGGGGCGCCGGTGCGGCCGTCGCTTCCGACACCGGGAACCAGCGTGAAACCGCCTACCGACACCGCGTACACCGCGATCAGGACCAGCAGCGGCGTGCGCATCCGGCGAAGCAGCAGGTACACGACGCTGCTGTGCGCGATCGGGGCGTGCGCGGGCGGCGCCGTTTCGGCCGGCGGCTGCGCGACCTGCGGTTCCATGCGTTCCCCGTTCGCCGCGCGCAGAGCGCGCTCAGCGGCGCAGCATCAGCGTCTCGGACACCAGCAGCAGCACCGAGACGAGGTTCGCCAGCAATGCACCGGCGGCGAGCGAAACGACGCTGGCCGTCGCGAACGGCGTCGCCGCGATGGCGTCGACGTGCGTGCTCCACGCCCAGGCCGCGGCGGCGAGCAGCAGCTGCACGTCGGCGACCAGGCTGCTCGCGAGCTGGATGGCGCCGAGCTGCGTGCGGTCACCGAGCTTGAGCACCGTCGCGACGAGATTCACGACGATCGCCGCGAAGAGTTCGCCGACGTGGTGCTGTCCGGCGACCGCGATTTCGCCGTAGACGAAGCCGAAATTCAGCGTCGCGGCGAGCAGGACGAAGAATCCGTAGACGACCTTTCCGGTGTTCATGTGGCGGTGTTCATGTGGTTTTCCCCCGAGGTCGAGGTGCCGCGATGCAGCCGGCTCCGGATCGTGCGGCGCGTCGGCAGAGTGTACTTCGGCGCCGGCGGGCGCAACGCGGGCGTCGGTGCACGCGTTTCGCCCAGTGCCTACAATCGGAGCGTGGCCCATTCCCAGTGCAGGTTGCCGACGATGCCCACCCGACCCAACCCGTACCGCCAGGATCTCGATCGCAACGCCGCGAACTACGCGCCGCTGACGCCGATCAGCCTCGTGCAGTGGGCGGCCGACGTCTTTCCGGAACGCTGCGCGGTGATCCACGGCGCGCAGCGTTTCACCTGGGCGCAGATGTTCGAGCGCGCGCGGCGGCTCGCCTCGGTGCTCGCTGCGCGCGACATCGGCGACGGCGACACCGTGTCGGCGGTGCTGCCGAACATCCCGGCGATGCTCGACGCGCATTTCGGCGTGCCGATGACCGGGGCCGTGCTGAACACGATCAACACGCGCCTCGATCCGGCGACGATCGCATTTCAGTTGCGGCATTCGGGCGCGAAGGTGCTGATCGTCGATCGCGAATTCGCGCCGACGGTCGCGCAGGCGCTGTCGCTGCTCGCGAACGACGGAGTCGCGGTTCCGTTCGTCGTCGACGTCGACGATCCGGTCTACGAGGGGCCCGGCGAACGCATCGGGACGGCCGACTACGAGCAGTGGATCGGCGCCGGGAATCCGGCGCATCCGGTCGGCATGCCCGACGACGAGTGGGACGCGATCGGGCTGAACTACACGTCGGGAACCACGGGCGACCCGAAAGGCGTCGTCGTGCACCACCGCGGCGCCTACCTGAACGCGGTCGGCAACGTGCTCGCGTGGAGCCTGCCGCGGCATCCGGTCTACCTGTGGACGCTGCCGATGTTCCACTGCAACGGCTGGTGCTTCCCGTGGACGCTGCCGGCGGTCGCCGGCACCAACGTGTGCCTGCGCAAGGTCGACGCGGCGCTGATCCTCGGGCTGGTGCGCGAGCATCGGGTGACGCACTACTGCGGCGCGCCGATCGTGCACGGCACGTTGATCGACGCACCCGAGGAACTGCGCGCCGGCATCGACTGGACCGTCAGGGCGATGGTGGCCGGCGCGGCGCCGCCCGCGTCGATGATCGAGGGCATGGAGCGCATGGGCTGGGACGTCACGCACGTCTACGGACTCACCGAGGTCTACGGGCCGGCGTCGGTCTGCGTCAAGCGCGACGAGTGGCAGTCGCTCGATCTCGCCGGCCGCGTCGAACGCAACGGCCGGCAGGGCGTGCGCTACCAGGTGCAGCAGGGGCTGACCGTCGTCGATCCCGCAACGATGCAACCGGTGCCGCAGGACGCGCAGACGATGGGCGAAGTGGTGTTTCGCGGAAACATCGTCATGAACGGCTACCTGAAGAATCCGAAGGCGAGCGAGGAGGCGTTCCGCGGCGGCTGGTTCCACACCGGCGACCTCGGAGTCGTGTACCCGGACGGCTACGTGAAGCTGAAGGACCGCGCGAAGGACGTCATCATCTCGGGCGGCGAGAACATCAGCTCGATCGAAGTCGAGGATGCGTTGTACAAGCACCCCGCGGTGCTCGCGTGCGCCGTGGTCGCGCGTCCCGATCCCAGGTGGGGCGAGACGCCGTTGGCGTTCGTCGAAGTGCGCGCCGATCGTGTCCCGGCCACGCCCGAGGCGACGAAGGCGCTCGCCGACGAGCTGATCGCCCATTGCCGCGAACACCTCGCGCGCTTCAAGTGTCCGCGCGAAGTGCGCTTCGGGCCCGTGCCGAAGACCTCGACCGGCAAGATCCAGAAGCACGTGCTGCGCGCGCAGGCGAAATCGGCGTCGGCGATCGACGGGTAGCCGGCCCTCGCGGGCCTGCCGGGAGGCGGGAGCGCAACGTCCCGGCGCATCGCGCACGCCAGCGCGGGCCGGGCGGCGATTGCCCCTTCGGAACGCCAAGTACAATCGCGGGCCATGTCGAATGAGCAGAAGTCGCGGATCGCCGCGCTGATTCGCGCCGCAGCCGAGCAGCTGATCGCGCAGTCGGGGGCGTCGTGCACGCTGCCCGCGATCGAACTCGAGCGCCCCAGGCAACCCGAACACGGCGACCTCGCGTGCAACGTCGCGCTGCAACTCGCACGACCGCTGAGGTCGAACCCGCGACAGCTCGCCGAACGGCTCAAGGCTGCGATCGAGGCGCTCGATCGCGCCGGCGAGGGCGACGGCCGGCCGGCGCAGCTGATCGACTCGATCGAGGTCGCCGGCCCCGGATTCCTGAACCTGCGCCTGCGCGCCGATGCCAAGCGCGCGGTGATCGCGCAGGTGCTGCGCGACGGCGACCGGTACGGACGCGGCGCGCGCGGCGCGGATCGACGCGTGATCGTCGAGTTCGTCTCGGCGAATCCCACCGGACCGCTGCACGTGGGGCACGGACGCCAGGGCGCGCTCGGCGACACGCTCGCCGCGCTGCTCGAGGCCGACGGCTGGCAGGTGACGCGCGAGTTCTACTACAACGACGCGGGCGCGCAGATCGACAACCTCGCGCGTTCGGTGCAGGCGCGGGTGCGCGGCATCGAGCCCGGCGATGCCGCGTTTCCGACAGACGGCTATCGAGGCGACTACATCCGCGAGATCGCCGACGACTACCGTTCCGGCGGCACCGTCGCAGCCGAACACGTCGCAGCCGTGCACGCGGCGGGGAACCCCGACGATCTCGACGCGATCCGCCGTTTCGCGGTCGCGTACCTGCGTCACGAGCAGGACATCGACCTGCGCGCGTTCGGCGTGCGCTTCGACCACTTCTACCTCGAATCGTCGCTGTACGAAAACGGTCGCGTGCAGCACACCGTCGATGCGCTGCGCAGCGCCGGGCACACCTACGAGGACGGCGGTGCGTTGTGGCTTCGCACGACGGCGTTCGGCGACGACAAGGACCGCGTGATGCGCAAGTCCGACGGCGCGTACACGTATTTCGTTCCCGACGTCGCGTACCACGTGACCAAGTGGCAGCGCGGCTTCGAGCGCGCGATCAACGTGCAGGGGTCCGACCACCACGGAACGATCGCGCGCGTGCGCGCCGGACTGCAGGCGCTCGATGCGGGAATTCCGCAGGGCTACCCGGACTACGTGCTGCACAAGATGGTCACCGTGATGCGCGGCGGCGAGGAGGTGAAGATCTCCAAGCGCGCGGGATCGTACGTGACGCTGCGCGACCTGATCCACTGGAGCGGCGAGTCGCGCGCCGAAGACGGCAGCGTGCACGTCGACGAACGTCGCGGCCGCGACGCGGTGCGCTTCTTCCTCGTCTCGCGCAAGGCCGACAGCGAATTCGTCTTCGACGTCGACCTCGCACTGGCGCAGACTGACGAGAACCCGGTCTACTACGTCCAGTACGCGCACGCGCGGATCTGCTCGGTGCTCGGGCAGTGGGGCGGCGATGCGCAGGCGCTCGCTGCCGCGGCAGCGGCCGGAACGGTCGACCTGCAGTCGTTGTCGGGCGACCGCGAATTCGCGCTCGCGGCACGGCTGGCCTCGTTCGGCGCCGTGCTCGCGGCCGCCGTCGACGATCTGGCGCCGCACTCCGTCGCGTTCTACCTCAAGGACTTAGCGGCGGAACTTCACTCTTACTATAATGCCGAACGTGTACTCGTCGAAGACGAGGCCACGCGCACCGCGCGCCTGGCGCTGCTGCTGGCGACACGACAGGTGCTTCGCAACGGGCTGGCGCTGCTCGGCGTGTCGGCTCCCGAGAGGATGTAATGGTCCAGCGTTTCGTTCCCGCGTCGTCGCACCGGATGCGCGGCGGCACTTTCCTCGGGTTGCTCGTCGGGCTGGTGCTGGGCCTGTCGATCGCGGTGGTCGTCGCGATGCTCGTCACGCGCGCGCCAGTGCCGTTCCTGAACAAGGCGAATCCCCCGGCCGAGCGCGTCATCGAGCCGCAGTCCGAGGCCGACGCGCCCGATCCGAACGTGCCGCTGCACTCCAGGGCGCGTCCACCGGAGGGCGCTGCGCCGTCGACGGTCGCGCCGCCGCCGGTGTCGGTCGCACCCGGCGCCGCGCCGCGCGGCGCGCCGATCACCGCCTCGCCGCCGGCCGCCTCGTCGCCCGATGCAGGCGGCGATCCCAGTTACCTGCTGCAGGCCGGAGCGTTTCGCGCGGCCGCTGACGCCGAGACCATGAAGGCGCGGCTCGCGCTGATCGGCTTCGAGGCACGCGTGCTCGGCGCCGAGGTCAACGGCCAGAAGCTGTATCGTGTCCGCGTGGGTCCGTACGCGCAGCTCGATTCGATGAACCGGGCCCGGGCGCGGCTCGCCGAGAACGGCATCGAGGCGTCGGTCGTGCGCCAGCGCTAGAGGGAATTTCGGGGACTTACGATGATCGACGAACGCAGACGTACGATGATCGCGATGGCGGCCGCCGCCGTCGCGGGCGGCATGGCGGTGCCGTCGCTGGCGCAGGACAAGCGGGCGCAGGGCGCGCCGATCGAGGGACGCGACTACCGGCTGGTGAAGCCGGCGCAACCGGCCGAGGCGCCGGCCGGCAAGATCGAGGTGGTCGAGTTCTTCTGGTACGGCTGCCCGCACTGCAATACGCTCGAGCCGGTCCTGAATCAATGGGTCGAGGGCCTGCCCGACGACGTCGCCTTCCGTCGCGTGCACGTGCCCTTCGGCGACCGGAATCACCAGCAGCTGTACTACACGCTCGAGTCGATGGGCAAGGCGGAGGCCCTGGGCGACGAGGTGTTCCGCGCGATCCACGTCGATCGCGATCGTCTCGATACGCCGGAGAAGATGATCGCGATGCTGTCGCGTCATGGCGTCGACCGCAAGCAGTTCCTCGACACCTTCGAGTCGTTCGCCGTGCGCACGAAGATGCGCCGCGGCGCGCAGCAGACGCAGGCCTACGGCGTCGACGGCGTCCCGGCGATGGCGGTCGCCGGGAAGTACTACACGGCGCCGAGCATGGTCGGATCGAACCCGGCAGCGTTGCGCGTGATGGACTGGCTGATCCAGAAGGAACGCCAGGCCGCGAAGTGATCGGCGCCGGATGACGGCGTCGGCATCCGGTGTGCGCATCGTTTCGCTGGTTCCCAGTCTCACCGAGTTGCTGTGCGCGCTCGGATTGCGCGAGCACCTCGTCGGCCGCACCGGATTCTGCATCCATCCGCGCGAGTCGCTGCGCGACGTTCCCAAGGTCGGCGGAACGAAGGACGTCGACGTCGACCGGGTCCGTTCGCTGGCACCGACCCACGTCGTCGTCAACGTCGACGAGAACGACAAGCCCGTCGTCGACCGGATCGCGCGCTTCGTCCCGCACGTCGTCGTCACGCATCCGGTGAGCGTCGACGACAACCTGGCGCTGATCGAGCGCTTCGGCGAGATCTTCGGGTGCCGCGACGCGGCGCGCGTGCTCGGCGAACGCCACCGGGATGCCGCACGCGCGTTGCACGCGCGCAGCGTCGATCCGCTGCCGGTGCTCTACCTGATCTGGAAGAAGCCGTGGATGAGCGTCGGACGCGACACGTTCATCGCGAACATGCTCGCCGCGGCCGGACTGCAGTCGGTGGTCGCGGCGGGCGAGCCGCGTTACCCGGTCCTCGACGACGAAGCGATCCGCGCCTCGGGTGCGCGTGCGGTGCTGCTGTCCTCGGAGCCGTACCGTTTCACCGAGCGTCATCGCCAGGCGCTGCAGCGCGAGCTCGACGAAGCGTGGCACGAGCGGGCCGGCCCAGGGTCGCGCGCGCCGACCTGCGCGACGATCGATGGCGAGATGACGTCGTGGTACGGCAGCCGCGCGATCGACGGAATGCGCTACCTGCGCGAATACCGCGACCGGCTCGAGCGCACGCTCGCACGGTCGCACGTCCCGGAGTAGAACCCATGAGGTTGCGAGCCGCCCCCGTCGTATTGCTGATGCCGGTGCTGATGCTGCTCGGCGCGTGTGCGACGCCGCGAGGCGCCGACGTCGCATCGCCCGCGGCGGCGGACGCAAAGGCGCCTCGCCCGGGCGCGGGCGAAACCGCTGCGTCGCGCCAGCCAGCGGCAACGCCCGGACGGGGCGGCGCCTACTACCTCGACGACGGGCCGGGCGAGAACGCACCGGCGGATCTCGCCGCGATTCCCGACGCGGTGCCCCGCGCCGAGCCGCTGCTGCCGCGCACCTTGCGCCCGTACTCGGTGTTCGGCCGCACCTACACGCCGATGACCGAACTGGCGCCGTATCGCGTACGCGGCACCGCTTCGTGGTACGGAAGGCGCTACCACGGCCAGCCGACATCGAGCGGCGAACGCTACGACATGTACGCGATGACCGCGGCGCATCCGACGCTGCCGATACCGAGCTACGTGCGCGTCACGCGTGTTGCCGACGGCCGCAGCGTCGTCGTTCGCGTCAACGATCGCGGCCCGTTCCTGCACGGGCGCGTCATCGACCTGTCGTACACCGCGGCAGCGAAGCTCGGGTTCGTGGCCGCCGGCAGCGCCGAGGTCGACGTCGAGCTGATCACGCAGTTCGACGAAGTGCCTGTCGTGGCGGCGCGCGATGCGGTGTCGCAGCCGACGGCGTTGCAGGCGGCGCAGGACGCGCAGCCGATGACGGCGTTGCAGGTGACGACCGAACTGCCGAACGCGATGCCGCAGCCGGCCGCACCGCAGCCGGCCGTGCAGCAGCCGGCCGTGCAGCAGCCGGGCGGATCCGGCGGCGAGCGCGCGTTGCGGTCGCTGTCGGTCGAAACGACGCATGCCGTCCCGAGCGACGCGCCGGCCCGCGTGGCCGACGCGC
>CAYZYC010000043.1:9717-13292 GCA_964481165.1 uncultured Limnobacter sp.
GCTCGCGTATCGTCGCCGCGACGCTCACGCGTCGTCGTCGTCCTTCGGCGATCGATCGAGCGCCATCCGGTACAGCGTGCGGTGCGCCATCCCGGTGACGCGCTCGGCGACACGAACGGCACGGCTCGGCGGCAGTTCCTCGAGCAGTGCCGACAGCAGCGATGCGGCGTCCACCGTCGTCGTCGTCGCGGAGGCCGCGACCGATTCGTCGTCGCCGGGCGAAGCTGCCGTTGCGGCTTCGGGCGCCGCGACGACCAGCACGTATTCGCCACGCTCGCGATTCGGATCGGCCGACAGCCACTGCGCGGCATCGCCGGCGCGGCAGACATGGATCTCCTCGAAGCGTTTCGTCAGCTCGCGGCCGATCGCGATCCGGCGCTGCGCGCCGCAGGCGCTCGCGATCGCAGGCAGCGTCCGCGCGATCCGGTGCGGCGCCTCGAACAGCACGAACGCATGCGGCATTCGCGCGAGTTCGGCCAGCCGCGCATCGCGCGCACCGGCGCGCGCCGGAAGGAACCCCTCGAAGTGGAACGGTCCTTCGACGAGGCCGCTCGCCGAAAGCAGCGCGAGCGGAGCCGACGGACCGGGGATCGGCACGACCCGATGACCGGATTCGCGCACGGCAGCGACGATCTTCGCGCCCGGATCGCTGACCGCGGGCGTTCCCGCGTCGCTGACCAGCGCGACGCTGTGCCCTTCGTCGAGCAGCGCGACGATCCGGGCGGCCGCCGCGTGCTCGTTGTGACGGTGCGCCGCAATCGCGCGCGCAGTCGAGCCGAGATGCGCGAGCAGCGTTCGTGTCGTGCGCGTGTCCTCGGCGGCGACGACGTCGACGCTGCGCAGCACCTCGGCTGCACGTGCGCCGAGATCGGACAGATGTCCGATCGGCGTGGCGACTACATATAATGACCCGGTCATGGTGCCGCGCGGACGTTGCGCGAAGGATTGCTCATCACATGCGTTTCACGATGCCCGCGCGGCGTCCCGTCCTTCGCGCACTGCTCGCGGCTGCCGCGTTCGCGGTGCCGGCATTGTCGGCGCTGGCGCAGGCGCGCACAAGCGCAGCGCCAGCCGGCGCGCCTGCGGGCACGCCGGCAGCGCGCAGGCAGATCGGCAGCGGTTCGATCGGAATCGCGCTGCTCGTGCCGCCGCCAAACGGCATCTATCAACGCACCGGCGAGGCGCTCGTCGAGGGCGTCGCGGCGGCGCACGCGCACGACGGCGCGGGAATCGCGGTCGAAGTCGTCGCGGTCGAGGACGACCCGATCGCATTGCTCGGGCTCTACGACGAGCTGTCGGCACGCGGCTTCTCGGTCGTCATCGGTCCGCTGACGCGCAGGGCGGTCAGCCTGATCGCCGAATCGGGCCCGCCCGTGGTGTTCACGCTCGCGCTGAACCACCCCGATCGCGGACCGCTTCCGGCCAACATGCTGTCGTTCGGGGTGTCGATCGAGGGCGAAGCGCAACAGGCCGCCGCGATCGCATGGGAGGACGCGTTGGCCGCGTCGCGCCGTCCCCGCGCCGCCGTGATCCAGGAGCCGACTCCGCTCGGGCGGCGCAGTGCTTCGGCGTTCGCCGAACGCTGGCTCGCGCTCGGCGGCGACGCGTACGAGGCGATCGAAGTGGAGACGCCGACCGCAGGGCGCGTGAGCAAGCAACTCGCTTCGGTGCGCGCCGACGTGTATTTCGTCGCGGGGCCGCCGTACCTCGCGCAGGCGGTGCGCGTCGCGGTCGGCACCGATGCCGTCGTCTACGGCACGTCGCGCCTGAACTCCGGGATCGCCTCGCCGGCCGACGCGGTCGCCGATTCGGCGACCGAGCGATACCTGGTCGCGGCACCGGAACTCGACGGAGTGCGTTTCGTCGACATGCCGTGGCGCGTGCAGCCCGATCACCGTGCGGTGATGGCGTACCCGCGGCCGACCGGGATGCACGCCGAACTGCAGAAGCTCTACGCGCTCGGCATCGACGCGTACCGGATCGCGCGCCTGCTGCTCGCCCGGGCACCGGTGATCCAGCTCGACGGCGTCACCGGGCACCTGCGCCTGTCGCCCGACGGGACGCAGGTCGAGCGCGAGGGCGTCATCGCCGAGTACCGCGGCGGCGCCATCGTTGCGCTGGCCGCACCGTGACGCATCGTTCGCCGGCGCAGGCACGCGGCGACCTCGCCGAAGACCGGGCGCTCGCCTACCTGCTCGGCCACGGAATGCAACTCGTCGAGCGCAACGTCTCGAGCCGGCTCGGTGAGATCGACCTGGTCATGCGGCACGCGAGCGACCTCGTCTTCGTCGAGGTTCGCAGCCGCGCGCGCAGCGACTTCGGCGGCGCAGCCGCATCGGTCGGGCCGGCCAAGCAGCGCCGGCTGCAACGCGAAGCGCAGCGGTACCTGAACCAGCGCTACGGCGATCGATGGCCGCCGTGCCGGTTCGACGTCTGCGCGATCGACGGCGAGCGCATCGACTGGATTCGGGGCGCGTTCTGAGCGGGGGGATCGGCGAGCGAAGCTTCCGTGCACCCCGCCGGTATAATCGCCGCGAGCGTCATCGCAGTGCGCGCGCCGTGCGCATCTGCGTGCCTCAAGGCCGCGCATGAGCCTCACCGATCGCATTCTCCAGCACTTCGAAGCCAGCGCAGAACTCGTGCGCACCGCGGCCGGCCCCCTGGCCGCGCCGATTGCCGAAGCGGTCGTGCGGATCACGTCGGCGCTTGCGGCCGACCGCAAGGTGCTCGTCTGCGGCAACGGAGGCTCGGCCGCCCAGAGCCAGCACATGGCGGCCGAACTTGTGGGCCGCTTCGAACGCGAACGCCCGGAACTGGCGGCGATCGCGCTGACCACCGATGCGTCGATCCTCACGGCGCTTGCCAACGACTACGCGTTCGAGCAGGTCTTCGCGCGCCAGGTGCGCGCTCTCGGGCGCGACGGCGACGTGCTGGTCGCGATGTCGACGAGCGGCAACTCGGCCAACGTGCTGGCGGCCGTCGAAGTCGCGCACGAGCGCGGAATGGCGGTGATCGCACTGACCGGCCGCGGCGGCGGGCGCCTCGGCAGCGTGCTGCGGCCCGACGACGTGCATCTTTGCGTGCCGCACGAACGGACCGCGCGAATCCAGGAAGTGCACCTGCTGGTCATCCACTGCCTGTGCGACGGCGTCGACGCGTCGCTGCTCGGCGACGAATGAATACCGAACCCGGAGGAACGAAACGATGAACCGATCGCGTCGCCTGACCCTGCTTGCCGCTGCGCTGGTCCCCGCCCTCGGAGTCTCCGGATGCATTCCGGTGCTCGCGACGGGTGCAGCGGTCGGCACGCTCGCTGCGCTCGATCGGCGCACCATCGGTGCGCAGACCGAGGACCAGGCGATCGAAATCAAGGGGCGGATGCAGATTCGCGACCGCATCGCCGACAACAGCGGCATCGCCGTCACGAGCTACAACCGCAAGGTGCTGCTGACCGGGCAGGTCGCCAACGAGAACGACAAGCGCGCGGCGGAGTCGATCATCGCGGGACTCGAGAACGTGCGATCGATCCACAACGAACTGCAGGTCGCCGGCCGGCCGTCGGCCGGAACGAGCGC
>CAYZYC010000043.1:13392-16731 GCA_964481165.1 uncultured Limnobacter sp.
TCGACGGACAGGTGTGCCGCGCAGTCCGACGAGCGGCGCGTATTCGACCGGTGCCCGTCAGCGAAACGGCGGACAATTCGACATCGTTTCGCGGAGCCCGCATCCGGTGATCGCATGTCGAACGCACTGATCGTCCTGCTCGCAGTAGTGTCGGCTCCGCTGGTATGGGGCGTGTTCGTCTTCAACCGCTTCGTCGCGCTGCGAAACCGGTGCCGCAATGCGTACGCGCAGATCGACGTACAGCTCAAGCGCCGCTACGACCTGATTCCGAACCTCGTTTCGGCGACACGCGCGTACCTGGCGCACGAACGCCAGACGCTCGAGGCGGTGATCGCCGCGCGCCAGCGCGCGTCGGACGCCAACGACGCCGTGCGCGCGGGGCGCGGTGACCTGCCCGCGCTCGCGGCGCTCGATTCGGCCGAGATCGCGCTCGCTTCGCCGCTCGCGCGCCTGATGGCGCTCGCCGAGCAGTACCCGGCGCTGCAGGCCGACGAAACCGTGCACCGGCTCACCGAAGAGTTGCGCTCCACCGAGAACCGGATCGGTTTCTCGCGGCAGGCGTTCAACGACCAGGTCATGCACTACAACACGGCGATCGAATCGTTCCCTGCTTCGATCGTCGCGACATGGTGCGGCTTCCAGCCATCGAGCACGCTGCGCGCGACCGCGTCGGTGCGCGAGCGCCAGGCCGTTCCGATCGCACTCTGAGCCCCCCGTCTCCGTAGATGGACTTCTACGCCCACCAGGATCGGGCGCGGGCCGCCTCGCGCCGGCTCGGCGCGCTCTTCGTGCTGGCGCTCGTAGCCGTCGTGGTGGCGGTGAACGCGGCAGCGATGCTCGGCTGGTCGCTGATCGGATGGTGGCTGCCCGGAGTCGCGACGAACTGGCCGCGTCACTTCGTGCTGACCAACACGATGGTGACGCTGCTGATCGTCGTGGGCGGCGCGTGGACCGAGATGCACCGGCTCAGCGAAGGCGCCTCGGTGCTCGCACGGCGACTCGGCGCACGCCCGCTCGACGATTCGGATGCCCTGCATCGAAGGCTGCGCGACGTCGCCGAAGAGGTGGCGATCGGCGCCGGCGTGCCGGTGCCGGCGCTCTACGTGCTCGAGGATCCGACGATCAACGCACTGGCCGCCGGCGAGCGCCCGGCGCTCGCCGCCGTGATGGTGACGCGCGGAGCGCTCGAACGACTGCAGCGTGCCGAACTGCAGGCCGTGGTCGCGCACGAAGTCGCGCACGTCGTTTCGGGCGACACCGGGCTGAACATGCGGTTGACCGGGGCGTTGTACGGGCTGTGTTCGCTTCGGCTCGCCGGATTCCGCATCTTCGATGCCGCCATCGCGCGCGACGGCGCGCTGCACCGCTTCCTGATCCCGCGCTTCGTGATGTTCGTCGCCGGATCGCTGCTGTCCGCGGTCGGGATGCTCGGCGTGGCCGCCGCGCAGGTGCTGCGAGCCGGAATCAGCCGCCAGCGCGAGTTCCTCGCCGATGCGCTCGCCGTGCAGATCACCCGCGACCGCGACGGCCTGGGCGGCGCATTGCGCCGCATCGCCGGAGAAGTGGGAACGGAGTCGGCGGTGCATCGGCGCGCGCCGTATCCGCCGTACGCTGCGCTGGTCAGCCACTTCCTGCTGGTCCGGCCCCCTGGGACGCTCGAGTGGTTGCCCTCGCATCCGCCGCTGGCCGAACGAATCCGGCGCCTGTACGGGCGCCGGATGCCGCCGATCGCCGCCGGGCGCGACACGAAGGCTGCGGAGCGCGCTGCGCCCGGCGCGTACCCGCATGCCGACGCGGCGGCAGCCGGCGCGGCGCAGGCAAGCGCGTTCGCGCGCGCATTCGAATCGATGGCAGGCGACGGCTCCGGCATCGACGCCGCGGCCGCGGCCGCCACCGATCCGCTCGACGTCGAAACGATTCCCTTCGTGCGCGTCGTGCAGCCGAACGATCCGGGCGGATTCGCCGTGTACGGCGGCGCGCTGGCGTCCGGCGTCGAACCGGCGCGTGCGCTTCCTTCGTCGGCGGCGCCGGCGACGTTGCTGATCGCGCGGATTCGCGCAGCATCGCTCGGCTTCGACACGGCGGGCCGCTGGCTCGAGGCGCTGGTCGGCGGCGCGGGCGTCGACGAAACCGACGAGGAATTGCGCGCGTCGCTGCAATGGGTACTGTCGCCGGCCGGTTCGATGTTGCGGGTGCCGCTGCTCGAACTGCTGCTCGCGCGCGTGCGGCGGTGGAGCAGCGCGCACCGGCGCGAACTGCTCGAACGGTGCCGCCATGCGGTCGAGCGAGACGGCCGTCTCGAATCGTCGGAGTGGGTGTATTACACGCTGGCGCGACACCGGCTGATGCCCGTCGCGCCGGGCGCCGCGAAGCCGCGCAGGCACGCCGGCTCGCGCGCCGCGCAGACGCGCGCGCTCGCGGCGCTGTTCGCGATGGCAGCCGCGATCGGCGAAGCGTCCGCACGCACGACGCGCGACGCGCTCGCCGATGCCGCGGCGATACTCGACGTCCCGCCACCGGCCGCCACGCCCGACGAAGTGAGCACCGCTGAACTCGCGCAGGCACTCGACACGCTGATCGGCCTGCCGCCGCTGGGCAAGCCGATCCTGCTCAAGGTGCTGCGCAGGCTCGCGCGAACGCCGGGCGATCCGGACTACGAGGCTTTCCTGCGCGCGGTGGCCGCCGCAATCGATTGCCCGGTCCCGCGCGAGCCGCTGCCGCCGCCGGAAGCGCGTCGCACGCCCGAACTGGCGGCCTGAGGGTCGCGAGCGCGCCGACCCGCCGCCCCCCGGGCGCTACGTGCGCAACGAAATGTTGCGCCTTCGCCGGTGGAACGCGTTCCACGAGCGAAAACGCATCATTCCGTTGCGGCGAACCCCGAGTTTTACCTCACTCTGCGCGTTCGGAGATCTCGATCAGGTTGCGGTCCGGGTCGCGCACGTAGACCGAACGAATCCGGTACGCGGCGCCGGTGCGCATCACCGGTCCCTCGATGATCGGCACCTTCGCTTCGCCCAGCCGTGCCACGACTTCGTCGAGCGGAATGCTCGCGATGAAACACAGGTCGAGCGCACCGGGGACGGGCGCGTGCGCCCTGGGCTCGAATTCCTTTCCCTTCACGTGCAGGTTGATTTTCTGAGCGCCGAAACGAAACGCGACACGCCCTTCGCCGAAACGTTCCAGCGACATCCCGAGCACGCTGGTGTAGAACGCGATGCACGCGTCGGGGTCGTTCGTCGTCAGAACGAGGTGGTCGAGGTGGTCGATCATCTTGCGGTTCTCGTAGGGCTTCGCCGGCGCGTCCGGCGGCGTGGCCCGAGGAGTACGCCGCCACGTCCG
>CAYZYC010000043.1:16831-19218 GCA_964481165.1 uncultured Limnobacter sp.
GCGCCGCCATGTCCGTGTCGATGCCTGAAGCGCGCGTACCCGGGCCGGCGAACGTGCGAGGATGACGGGATCGCGGCGCCGCGGCAAGCTGCTTCGTGCGGTCGCCCCGAATTGTCCTTTGCATTCGTCGAGGGCAAACTGGACACGTCGATCCCGGCCAGGAGAACGCTGTCGTGAGCGTCGAACCGCAGTCATTGCGCGAATGGATCGGACGCACCGAGAGCCGGACCGATTTCGTCGCTGCGGCCCCGCTGGCTGCGATGTCGGCGACGCTGGACCGGGAAGACGCGGTTCCGCAGGCGGGAACGCAGGTACCGCCGTTGTGGCACTGGCTCTTCTTCACGCCGCTCACCCGGGCGCGCGACATCGGACCCGACGGACACGCGAAGCGCGGCGACTTCCTCCCGCCGGTGCCGTTGCCGCGACGGATGTGGGCGGGAAGCCGGATCGTGTTCCATCGACCGCTGCAGGTCGGAGAAGATGCGCGCCGCGTATCGCGCATCGTCGGGGTCGACGAGAAGCGCGGCCGCAGCGGGGCGCTCGTCTTCGTCACTGCGCAGCACGAGATTTCCGGCGAAAGCGGCCTGTGCATCACCGAGGAGCACGACATCGTCTATCGCGAGAACCCGGCTCCCGATGCGCCGGCGCCGGCGCCGCCCGCGGCCGCCGTCGACGAGGCCTTCTCGCGCGAGATCGTCCCCGATCCCGTGCTGCTGTTCCGCTATTCGGCGCTCACGTTCAACGGACACCGGATCCACTACGATCGCAGCTACGTCACCGCGGTCGAAGGCTACCCCGGGCTCGTCGTACACGGCCCGCTGATCGCGACGCTGCTGCTCGACCTGCTGCGCCGCGAGCGCCCGCAGGCGCAGGTGCGTCGTTTCGAGTTCAAGGCGGTCAGCCCGTTGTTCGACATCGACCGCTTCGAAGTCTGCGGCCGTCCGGACGGCGAACACGCGTGCGCGCTGTGGGCGCGCAATCACCAGGGCGCGCTGGCAATGCAGGGCCGCGCCGAAACCGACTGATTCCCGGGAGACCCCATGGCATCGATGTTCGACACCGCCGACGATCCGCTCCAGGACCTGCGCGATGCAGTGCGAGCGCTGTGCGCCGCGTTTCCCGACGAGTACCACCGCAAGATCGACGCGCAGCGCGCATATCCCGAGGAGTTCGTCGATGCGCTGACGAAGGCCGGGTGGATGGCCGCATTGATTCCGCAGGAGTACGGAGGCTCGGGCCTCGGCCTGACCGAGGCGTCGGTGATCATGGAGGAGATCAATCGTGCAGGCGGCAACTCGGGTGCGCTGCACGGGCAGATGTACAACATGGGCACGCTGCTGCGGCACGGTTCGGCAGCGCAGAAGCAGAAGTACCTGCCGAAGATCGCCACCGGCGAATGGCGGCTGCAGTCGATGGGCGTCACCGAGCCGACCACCGGAACCGACACGACGAAGATCCGCACCACCGCGGTCAAGCGCGGCGACCGCTACGTGATCAACGGACAGAAAGTGTGGATCTCGCGCGTGCAGCACTCCGACTGGATGATCCTGCTCGCGCGCACGACGCCGCTGGCCGAAGTGAAGAAGAAGTCCGAGGGAATGTCGATCTTCATGGTCGACCTGCGCCAGGCCGAGAAGTCCGGGATGACGGTGCGGCCGATCCCGAACATGGTCAATCACGAGACCAACGAACTGTTCTTCGAGAGCCTCGAGATCCCGGAGGAGAACCTGATCGGCGAGGAGGGCAAGGGCTTCCGCTACATCCTGGACGGCCTGAACGCCGAACGCACGCTGATCGCCGCCGAGTGCATCGGCGACGGATACTGGTTCATCGACCGCGTCACGCGCTATTCGAAGGAACGCGTCGTGTTCGGCCGGCCCATCGGGCAGAACCAGGGCGTGCAGTTCCCGATCGCCGAGGCGTACATCGAGGTCGAGGCGGCGAACCTGATGCGCTGGAAGGCCTGCGAACTCTTCGATGCCCACAAGCCCTGCGGTGCGCAGGCGAACATGGCGAAGTACCTGGCGGCGAAGGCGTCGTGGGAGGCGGCGAACGCGTGCATCCAGTTCCACGGCGGCTTCGGTTTCGCAGCCGAATACGATGTCGAACGCAAGTTCCGCGAGACGCGGCTGTACCAGGTCGCGCCGATCTCGACGAACCTGATCCTCAGTTACGTCGCCGAGCATGTGCTCGGGTTGCCGCGGTCGTTCTGACGTGAGGCGCGCTCTTTCTTCGTCGCCGCGCCCGCCCATTCGGCGTCGGTGCGGTCGCGGCAGGCGGCAGCGCGCGGGCGGGCCGGGGGGCCCGGGGGCGCCGGGCACCCCTTCCGCTTTCGCAGCGATGGCTGCGGCGGTCGGCGCTGCGCGCCGACTTCCCTGCGCTGCTCG
>CAYZYC010000044.1:0-3873 GCA_964481165.1 uncultured Limnobacter sp.
TGTTTCGTCTTCCGGTCGACGTCAGCGCTACGAGCAGATGGAGCGGCTCGCCTTCATCTTCGCGACCCGAAATCGCCGATGTTTCGAGGACGCGCTTTTCGGACGCGTTCGCACTAGGCCGGGGAGAGCGGGCTGCGCATGCGCAAGCCCTGGAAACGCGTGAAGTCCCGGTCGGTGGTGATCCACTCGCAGCCTGATTCGATCGCGATCGCGGCCAGGTATGCGCCGGCCACCAGATTCCCGCGAGCAGCGCCGGCGGTGCACAGATCCCGGAAGATGTTCCAGTGTCGAGGGCCGGGTGCGACGGCCACCGCGTTCGGCTGCTCGCGCAACTGCTCGGCGAAGGCGAGTGCCTTCGAAACCGGCGAGGGCCTGGCAAAGACCCGAGGATGCGTGACGACCCGAACGAAACCGCTCAGGACCAACTCGCAGTAGCCGTAGGCCTCGTCGCCATTGATCAGCGCCTCGAGCCAGCGCATGCAGGCGGCATGCGAGGACGAATCTTCGCGATGCGCATATACGAGCACATTGACATCGCAAAGCTGCACGCCTCAGCTTTCCATCCGCTCGAGCAAGGATGCCGAGTCGTCGAGGTCGACCCCCGGCAGAACGCCGCCTTCGCCGAACGTCTGGAGTCGAACCCGCTTGCGACGCACGGTCGAGCGTCGACGCGACAGCGATTCGCGAAGGGCGTCTTCCAGCACGGCGGTGAGCGTCTTCCCCGAAGCGGCCGCCACCTGCTTCGCCTTCGACAGGAGTTGCTCGTCGATGCGGATCGTGGTGCGCATGACATCGAAACATACGCATTGTGCATCAGTATGTCAAAGCAGGACACCGCCGCGGAGGCTGCCCAGCGCCTCGGGGCTTCAGCCCGGGGCGTGGCACCACGCGCGAGCATCTGAACTCGGAGATCAGGCCGGCTGCGGTGCGAACATCGCCTGCAAGGTTTGCAGCGTCGCGTCGAGTGTAGATGCCCGCAACGTGCCCAGGCGCTTCACGAGTCGCCGGCGATCGAGCGTGCGGATCTGATCGAGGACGATCAGGCCGCGCTTGCCCTGGAAGCCTACGGCGATCCGGAAGGCGGCAGGGTGCGAACCGGTAGTCATTGGCGCCACGATCACCGTCCGGAGGTGTTCGTTCATCTCGTTCGGTGAGATCACGACGCAAGGGCGCGTCTTCCGGATCTCGCTCCCGATGGTGGGATCCAGTTGGGCCAACCAGATCTCCCCTGTCCTCACCACTCGAGAGTCTCGTCGCCTTCATTGCCGAATTCGGGCCACACCAGCGAATCCTCGCTTTCCTCGGCCACGCGCCGGGCATCGTCGGCCCAGCCTTCGCGCAGGTTGCGGCGAATCGGACGGATCTCGATCACGCCGTCGCGCACCTGCAACTCGGCCCTGGATTCGAGTCCGACCTGCGCAAGGATCGGCTTGGGAATAAGGACGCCCTGTGAATTGCCCATCTTGCGGATCGTCACTTCCATTGCATTTCCCTGCCAGGATCAATGTAAGCACAATGGTAGCACATGACGCATTGTCCCCGAGGGCGCGCCCTCGGCATTGCGTTCACCCGGCATTCCTGTTTTCTAATATTCGTATATTCGTTAGAATGACGCGTAATGAAGAACCGCGAACTCAAGGATCTCCTCTACGAACAGGTCGCCCGCGTCGGCAAGGCGTTGGCCAGCCCGAAACGGCTGGAAATCCTCGAGATGCTCGCGCAGGGAGAAAAGGGCGTGGAAGCGCTGGCCGCCGACGTGGGAATCGACGTCAAGCTCGCCAGCGCGCACCTGCGGGCCTTGAAGGAGGCGCGTCTCGTGCAGGCGCGGCGCGACGGCAAGCGGATGATCTACCGGCTCAGCGGCAACGACGTCAGCCAGCTCGGCGTGACGCTTCGACAGGTTGCCGAAGAGCACCTGGTCGAGCTGAGGCTGGCGCTGCAGCAGATGATGGCCGAGCCCGACCGGCTGACGCAGCTCGGCCGCCGGGAACTGCTGAAGCAGGCCCGGCGCGGGGAGGTCGTCGTGCTCGACGTGCGACCGGCCGACGAGTTCGACGCATCGCATCTGCCCTTCGCGCGTTCGGTACCGCTGCCCGAGCTCGGGCAGCGCCTGGCCGAGCTGCCGCGCAACGTGGAAATCGTCGCCTACTGTCGCGGACCCTTCTGCCTGATGTCCGACGAGGCCGTGAAGCTGCTGCGCGAGCACGGCTATCGCGCGCGCAAGACCTTCGACGGGGTGCGTGAATGGCAATCGGCCGGACTGCCCCTGGCAACTCGTTGACACCTGCATTTTTTCGAGGAGACAGCATATGAACGACATCCGGGTTTTCGCGTTGACGGCCGCTCTGGTGTTCACGTCCGGAACTTCGTGGGCGCAACCCGCCGCGCCCGGACCCGTCGAGATCGACGGCAGGAAGGTGCTCACGCTGGTCGGCAACGACCCGCCCGGCGTACGCTGCAACAACAACATCCAGGTCGCGGCGGAACTGGCGAACGCCTACAAGGTGCCGATCCTGATCTATCCGGTGTCCTTCATGCCGCCGGGCACCAGGGCGCCGATGGTCTGGTACGGCGGCGAGAACATCGCCGCCAGCGGCGGCAAGCTCAACGGCATGATCTCGTTCACCGAGATCGCCGATCGCTTCGAGGTCGAAGGCGTCGACCGGCAGGCCAGGGCGGGGCTGTTGATGACCCCCGCCGTCAACAGCAGTTTCGAAGCGCTCAAGCAGAGCATCAAGGGCAAATGAAGCGGGCGATGCATCGCCAGGTGCTGATCCTGGCGACCGCGCAGGCGCTGTTCCAGATCGTCTCGGTCGCCGTCATGACGGTGGGCGGGCTGGCCGGCGCGATGATCGCGGACGCGCCGCGGTGGGCCACGCTGCCGATCGCGACGATGTTCCTCGGAACGGCGGCGATGATGTTTCCGGCGTCGATGTGGATGGCTCGCGTCGGCCGGCGCGCCGGTTTCGTGTTCGGCGCCCTGCTCGGGTTTGCCGGCGGTGTCGTGGCTGCCGCCGGTCTCTGGAAGGGCTCGCTCGCGCTGCTCTCGTTCGGCACTTTCCTGGTCGGCAACTACCAGGCATTCGCGCAGTTCTATCGCTTCGCGGCCAGCGAGGTGGCCGACGACGCCTTCCGCCCGCGCGCCATCTCGCTCGTGCTGGCGGGCGGAGTGGTCGCCGCGCTGGCCGGTCCGCTCTTGGCCCGCCTGGGCGGGCCGCTGCTGCAGCCGGAATACCTGGGGTCGTTCCTTCTGATGGCGGTCGTCGCGTTGGTCGCCGCCGGCGTGCTGCTCGGGTTTCGCGTTCCCGAACACGCAACCGCTTCCGCCGCCGTGGCCGGACGCGCGCGCCCATGGCACCAGGTCGTCCGGCAGCCGGCCTATCTCGTGGCGCTGTTCGGCGCGGCTACCGGCTACGGCATCATGATCCTGGCGATGACGGCCACGCCGATCGCGATGATGCACCACGACCACACGCTGGGCACCGCCGCCACGGTCATTCAGTTGCACGTGCTCGGCATGTTCCTGCCGTCCTTCGTCACCGGTTCGTTGATCGTGCGCTTCGGCGTGCTGCGGATCATGTTCACCGGCGTGGTGCTGTTCCTCGGTCACATCCTGATGGTGCTGACCGGCACCGGTTTCGTTTCGTTCGCCAGCGCACTGATGCTGCTCGGCGTCGGCTGGAACTTCCTCTACATCGGCGGGACCACGCTGCTCACAACGACCTATGTCCCGGCCGAGCGGGCGCAGGCGCAGGCCATCAACGACATGACGATCTTCGTCGTCGGACTCTGCGGCTCGTTCGCGGCCGGCGGGCTGCTGGAAGCGCTCGGTTGGGAGCGCATGAATCTGGTACTGCTGCCCTGGCTGGCGCT
>CAYZYC010000044.1:3973-17995 GCA_964481165.1 uncultured Limnobacter sp.
TGGAAGCGCTCGGTTGGGAGCGCATGAATCTGGTACTGCTGCCCTGGCTGGCGCTTGCCGCGCTCGCTCTCGCCTGGCTCGGACTGCGGCAGCAGGCGCGGTTGCAGCGACAGGAGTAGGAGCCGGTCCATGACGCTCGCGTTCCAGGACAGCTACCCGGAGCGGTTCAGCCACTGCTTCGGATGCGGCAGGAGCAATCCTCACGGTCACCATCTGAAGAGCTACTGGGACGCAGACGATACGATCGCGCGACCGTTGCGTAGCCGGCATCCCGATAAGGCGCACCCGTGAAGATCCTCTTCATCGTGAACGACCCGCCCTATGGGACGGAGCGCATGTACAACGCACTGCGCATGGCCGGGACGCTCGTCCGCGGAGAGGGCAACACCGTGACGGTCTTCCTCATGGGAGACGCGGTATCCGGGGCCAAGGCCGGACAGAAGACGCCGGACGGCTACTACAACGTGGAGCGCATGCTGCGCCGGATCGTCAACGGCAGGGGCCTGGTGCTGCTGTGCGGCACCTGCCTGGATGCCCGGGGCATCGGCGATGCCGAGGTGCTCGCCGGCACCCGGCGCAGCACGATGGAAGAGCTCTGCACGGCGACCACCGACGTGGACCGGGTGCTGGTGTTCTGAAGATGTCGAAGATCGATTTCATCCGTTCGTGCGGACACAAGCCGCTCGTCGTTTCGACGACGCCAGCGGGGGATAGAAAATGGCGCCCCGTCGCGCGGTCACCTCGAGGCCCTGCGCCTCGAGCAGGGCCGAGAGCACGCGGACGCTGCGGTAGCGGACGTTCGCCCAGATGGGATGCCCCATCCAGCCGCGCGCGCGCCGAATGACGGCCCACAGGCTCCAGGGCCCAGTTCGCCCAGCACCAGCCGGCCGCCGGGGCGAAGGACGCGTGCCATCTCGCGGATCGCGCGCTCGGCGTCGGAAACGAAGCACAGCACCGCCACGGCGACGACACGATCGAAAGAAGCGTCGGCGAACGGCAGCGCCTCCGCACGTCCGTGCGCGAAGCGCATCGGGCCGGTCCGCGAGTCGACGCGTTCGGCCGCGGCACGCAGCATCCGCGGATCGCTGTCCAGGCCCACCATCCGGGCGCCTCGTTGCGCGAGCGAACTCATGAGCATGCCGTCGCCGCATCCGACGTCCAGCACATCGAGCCCCGTGGGATCGCCGATCAGTTCCAGCAACAGCTGCTCTTCCAGCAGGTCGGTGACGCGGCCCAGCGGGCTGCCGCGCCAGCGAACGTAGGAGGCCGGCAGCGGGCTGTCGGATGCGGTGACGCAGGAGGCGTACTCGCACCGACTTCGAACGTGCACTCGACGCGATCCCGCGCGAGCGTGCGGACGGACAACGCTCAACGTGGCCCGCCGCTGCGTCCGCGCCGCGCCACGGCGCCGGTGCGTTTCGTGGCTTCTCCGGCGCCGTCGTCCGGCTGCCCGAGTTCTTCCAGGATCGGGCAATCGGGGCGGTGATCCCCGGCGCAGGAGCGGATCAGCGTGTTCAGCGTGTCCGCCATCTGACGCATGTCCGCCATGCGCCGTTCCAGTTCGGCGATGTGCTCCTGCGCCAGGCGCTTGACGTCCGCGCTGCGGCGCGATCTGTCGTTCCACAGGCCCAGCAGGTCGGCGATTTCCGCCACCGGGAATCCGAGATCGCGGGCCCGGCGGATGAAATGCAGCCGGTGGACGTCGACATCGCCATAGGAACGGTAGCCCGAATCGGTCCGCTCCGCCGGCGGAATCAGGCCGATCCGCTCGTAGTAGCGAATCATCTTCGCCGAGACCTTCGAGGCCCTGGACGCTTCGCCGATGTTCACCGCCCGCCTCCCGGCTCGATGCGCGGCGCCCGCCGCCCTTCCAGTGGCGGCTCGAAGCGGCGCAGCCGCAGCGCGTTGCCGACCACGAACACGCTGGACAGCGCCATCGCGCCGGCCGCGAAGATCGGCGAGAGCAGCACGCCCCAGGCGGGGTACAGCACGCCGGCGGCGACCGGGATCAGCGCCGTGTTGTAGCCGAAGGCCCAGAAGAGGTTCTGGCGGATGTTTCCGATGGTCGCCCGCGACAGCGCGATGGCGTTGGGCACGCCCTGCAGATTGCCGGACATCAGCACGACGTCGGCCGATTCCACCGCCACGTCGGTGCCGGTGCCGATCGCCATGCCGACGTCGGCCTCGGCCAGCGCCGGCGCGTCGTTGATGCCGTCGCCCACGAAGGCGATCCGGCCGTGGGCCGCCTTCAGCCGGCGCACCGCTTCCACCTTGCCTTCGGGCAGGACCTCGGCCACCACCTCGTCGATGCCCAGTTGCCGAGCGATCGCCTGCGCGGTGCGCCGGTTGTCGCCGGTGATCATCGCCACCTTCAGGCCGAGTCGATGCAGTTCCGCGATCGCCTTCGGCGTGTCCGGCTTGATCGGGTCGGCGACCGCGACGATGGCGGCCAGCCGGCCGTCGATGGCGGCATACATCGGCGACTTGCCTTCGTCGCCCAGGCGTTCGGCGGTGGCGGCGAACCCGCCGACGTCCAGGCCGAGTGCGCGCATGAAGCGGTCGGCTCCCACTTCCACCCGGACTCCCTCCACGACGGCCCGCACGCCCATGCCGGTGACCGACTCGAAATCAATCATCGCCGGCAGCGCGATGCCTTCTCCCTCCGCCGACTCGACGATGGCGCGGGCGATCGGATGTTCGGAGCGCGATTCCACCGCCGCGATCTTCGCCAGCACCGTGCTGCGTTCGAAGCCCTCGGCGATCTCCAGGTCGGTCAGTACCGGACGACCCTCGGTCAGCGTGCCGGTCTTGTCGACCGCCACCACGCGGGCGTCCTTCAACAGTTGCAGGGCCTCGCCCTTGCGGAACAGCACGCCCATCTCGGCGCCGCGACCCGTGCCGACCATGATCGAGGTCGGCGTGGCCAGCCCCATCGCGCACGGACAGGCGATGATCAGCACGGCCACCGCGTTGACGAGCGCGAAGGTGAGCGCCGGCGACGGCCCCCAGACCATCCAGGCCACGAACGTCAGCAGGGCGGCCAGCATGACCGCGGGCACGAACCACAGCGTGACCCGATCGACGACGGCCTGGATCGGCAGCTTCGAGCCCTGGGCCTGCTCGACCATGCGGATGATCTGCGCGAGCATGGTCTGCGCGCCCACCGCCGTGGCGCGCAGCGTCAGCGCGCCTTTCTGGTTGACGGTGCCGCCGACCACCGTATTGCCGGCGGTTTTCTCGACCGGAATCGGCTCGCCGGTGATCATCGATTCGTCGACGAAGCTGCTGCCCTCGACCACTTCGCCGTCGACCGGCACCCGCTCGCCGGGACGAAGCTCGACGAGGTCGCCCACGACCACTTCGTCGATCGGGATGTCCACGATGCGACCGTCCCGCGAGACGTGCGCGACCCGGGCCTGCAGGCCCACCAGGCGCTGGATGGCCTCGGAGGTGCGCCCCTTGGCGCGTGCCTCGAGGAAGCGCCCCAGCAGGATCAGCGTCACGATGACCGCCGCCGCTTCGTAGTAGACGTTCACCGTTCCGGCGGGCAGCAGGCCCGGAGCGAAGGTCGCGACTACCGAATAGCCGAAGGCCGCGGCCGTGCCCACCGCTACCAGCGAGTTCATGTCCGGCGCCAGGCGCAGCAATGCCGGGATGCCCGTCTGGTAGAAACGCCGGCCCGGGATGGCCAGCACCAGCAGGGTCAGCACGAACTGCAGATACCAGCTGCGCTGCATGCCGATGGTGTTCATGACCCAGTCGTGCATGGCCGGGATCAGGTGCGAGCCCATTTCGAGCACGAACACCGGCAGGGTCAGCACGCCGGCCACGATCAGGTCGCGCTTCAGTTCCGCGCGTTCCGCGTCCTTCTTCTGCGCGGCTTCTTCGCCGGCCTGCGCGGTGGTGTCTACCGGGCGGGCCTCGTAACCGCTCCGGCCGATGGCGGCCACCAGATCCGGCACGGCAGCCACGCCGCGTACGGAGGCGCGTTCGGTGGCCAGGTTCACGCTCGCCTCCGTGACGCCGGGCACCGCCTTCAGCGCCTTCTCGACGCGGCCGACGCACGAGGCGCAGGTCATGCCCTCGACCGCCAGTTCGACGGTGGCGGCAGGCACCTCGTAGCCCACCTTCTCCACCGCCCGGATCAGCGCGATACGATCGACGGGACCGGTCAGGCGGATGTCCGCCCGTTCGGTGGCGAGATTGACCGAGACGCTGTCCACGCCTTCGACTTCGGCCAGCGCGGCCTCGACCCGACCGACACAGCTGGCGCAGGTCATGCCCTCGATGGGCAGGCTGATCGTCGCGGCGGCAGCCGGAGTGATCGCCGCGGCTGCGGCGGGAGCATCGAGCGTCTCGGACACGCGCATGGCTTGCGTCCCCTGATTGGAATTCGACATGAACGCAGTTTGAACCTTGCCATGGTTGGAAGGTCAAGCTTTTGCAAGAGCATATCTGGCCAGTTTGGCCATATTGGCCAGAATCAGTGACAATGTGGGGTCGATACCCCGTTCCGATGGGAGGCGAAGCTGTGCAGGTGAACATTCTCGAAGCAAAGAACCGCCTCTCGGAACTCGTGCGTTCCGTGCAGGCGGGAGGAGATGTGGTCATCGCCAACCGGGGTGTGCCCGTAGCGCGCCTCGTCGCGGTCGGCGCGTTCACCGCCGCGGCGAACGAAGTGGCGTCGGGTCCGCCGGAAGGCGTGGTGGAGTGGCTGGAGCGCAATCCACTGCCGGTGCACGCGAGGCGCAGTCACGAGGAGATCGAGGCCGACCTGCGCGAGGAACGCGACGCGTGGGATTGATCTATCTCGATTCCTGCCTGGTCATCTACGCGTTCGAGAACGACGCTCTCTTCGGCGAGCGCACCCGGCAGGCGCTTTCCCGCGAACCCGCCGGGCGCTTCGCGATATCGCCTCTGGTCAAGTTCGAATGCCTGGTCGGGCCGATGCGCACCGGGAATCCGATCCTGCGACGCTACTACGAAGAGGGCCTGGCGCGTTTCGTCCAGTTGCCGCTTTCCGACCCGGTATTCGTACTCGGCGCCGAACTGCGTGCGCGCTTCGGCCTGCGCACGCCCGACGCGCTACATCTCGCCGCCGCACAGCATCATGGTTGCGGCGCGCTCTGGACGAACGACGAAAGATTCGCGGCGGCGTCCCGAGGGCTCGCGACGAACGTGCTGTCCTGAGCGGCGAACTCGACCATCTCGGGGCAGAATCGCCTGCACAGGAGTTGTGCAGACGTGATTCCACACGACGGACGGATCGGCCTCGTCCTGATGGGCGGCGGGGCCCGTGCCGCCTATCAGGTCGGGGTGCTCGACGCGATCCGGCAGGTGCTCGCCGAGGCCGGCTGGCCGGCTTCGCGCAACCCGTACCCGATCATCTGCGGCACTTCGGCCGGTGCGGTCAACGCCGCCGCGCTCGCCAGCGGTTGCGACGACGCCGGCGCGGCGGTGTGTGCGATCGTCGAGCGGTGGTCCATGCTGCACGCGGGCGACATCTATCGCACCGACGCGATGGGCGCGCTCGGCAACGCGGCGCACTGGATTTCGTCGCTGTTGCTCGGCTGGATCGTGCGCACGCACCCGCGATCGCTGTTCGACAACAGCCCGCTGGAGTCGCTGCTTTCCCAACTGATCGATCCGCATCGCATCGCACGCAGCCTCGAGACCGACAATCTTCGCGCGCTGGCGATCACCGCATCGAGTTACACGTCGGGCCAGCACGTCACGTACTTCCAGGCCGGCGAGCCGCTCGCTCCATGGTCGCGCACGCAGCGACTCGCCTGCCCGAGCGTCATCTCGATCGACCATGTGTTGGCGTCGAGCGCGATCCCGTTCGTGTTTCCGGCCGTCGCGCTCGACCTCGACGGCCGCCACGAATACTTCGGTGACGGCTCGATGCGGCAACTCTCGCCGATCAGTCCTGCCATCCATCTCGGTGCCGACCGCATCCTGGTGATCGGCGCGGGACAACTCGAAGCAGGCACGGTGCAGGCGCCGCACACCGGTTCGCAGTACGCGTATCCCAGTCTCGCGCAGATCGCCAGCCATTCGCTCTCTAGCATCTTTCTCGATGGACTGGCCTACGACATCGAGCGGCTGAGCCGCATCAACCATACGCTGAGCCTGATCCCCGAGGAGCGGCGCCTGCACAGCACGCTGCGTCCGATCGAGATTCTCGCGATCACGCCCAGCCGCCGGCTGGATTCGATGGCGGCGGGGCTGGCATCCGCGCTGCCGCGCTCGGTCCGCACCATCCTGCGGGTCACGGGCGCCACCGACCGGCGCAGTGCCGCGCTGCTGTCCTACCTGCTTTTCGAGCCGGTCTATACGCGAGAACTGATCGCGCTGGGGCGCAACGACGCATTCGCACGTCGCGCAGAGGTGCTGGCGCTATTCGGTCTCGGCAGAGGTGAACCCCTCAGGACCTGCGTCGCGCCGCCTGCCATTGTCGCGAACCGTTGACGGTGCCCTGCATCCGGTTGCCGTTTACCTGCCCGACGTACCGATCCTTGCCGATGGCGAAGCGCACCTGTGTGCCTTCGAGCCGCGCCTGCGTGATCGGCCGCGTCGCCGCACCGTCGCGCAGCGTTCCTTCGAGCATCTGGAAGCTCTGCGCCAGCTCGAGCGTCTTGCCGTCGAGCACCCAGGTTCCCGCGACCTTGGCCGGCACGATCCATTTCAGTGCGCGGCAGTACGACGTGCAGTCTCCGCCTACGTCGGCGGTTTCGTCCGCCTGCCATTCGCCCATGTCGAACGAGTTGGCGACGATGCGCGTGCCCGGCGGCATGTCGAGCAGGATCGGGCGCAGCCGAAGGTTCAGGCTCGGCAGCAGAAAGAGCGTCACCACGGTGGCCTCGGAGAAGTCGGATTCGAAGATATCCCCCTGCTCGAACGTGGCGCGGTCCGAGACGCCTTCGGCTTGCGCGTTCCGCCGGGCCATTTCCACCATGTCCGGGTTGAACTCGATGCCGCGCGCCTTCGCACCGCGCTTGGCGGCGGTGATCACGGTTCGACCGTCGCCCGAGCCCAGATCGACCAGCCGGTCCCGCGGCGTGAGTTGCGCCATGTCCAGCATCCGGTCCACCAGCGACTGGGGCGTGGGCACCCAGATGACGTCCTTGCCGGCCTGGCCCACCGTCGGGGTGTAGGTTTCGGTCGCGGTGCCGGTCTGCGCGCAGGCCGTGCCGCCGAGCGCCATCGTCGCGGCCACCGCGGCGAGGAAGGTTCTGCGAAAGGGCTTCAAGATCGATCTCCCATGGGAGGAGGTGAGCTTACCCCGAGGCCGCCGTCGTCGTCCGATGTCCTGCCGGCGTGAACCCGCGGGCGATCGGCAAGGCAAGCGGCATTCCTGCCGCGCGTTTCGTGCTCTTCGGGTCGCAAGGCGCTGCTAAGCTTTCCGGCGCATGGAAGCCGTCAACCAACTGCTGCTCGTCGGTGCGCTCGTGATGTTCGCCGGGATCCTGCTCGGCGCGTTCTCGTCGCGCTTCGGCATCCCTTTCCTGCTCGTGTTCCTGATCGTCGGAATGCTCGCGGGCATCGACGGGCCGGGCGGCATCGACTTCGACGACCATCGGCTGGCCTTCTTCGTCGGGAACCTCGCGCTGGCGATCATCCTGCTGGACGGCGGACTGCGAACGAAGCTCGCCACCTTCCGCGTCGCATTGCGCCCGTCGCTGGTTCTCGCGTCGGCCGGGGTCGTGCTGACGTCGCTGCCGCTGGGACTGTTCACCGCCTGGGCGTTCGACGTCGACTGGGAAGTCGGCCTGTTGCTTGGCGCGATCGTCGGTTCGACCGATGCCGCCGCCGTTTTCGCGCTGCTTCGCGCCAGCGGAACGCGGCTGAACGAACGCGTCGCGAACACGCTCGAGATCGAATCGGGCATCAACGACCCGACTGCGATCTTCCTCACCACGCTGATGATCGAGGTGGTGATGGCACCGGACGAGGTGCGCGGACTGGAACTCGTGCGGCAACTCGTCGTGCAGTTCGGCCTCGGCGCCGCGCTGGGACTGGTGCTGGGCTTCGCGATGGCGTGGATCATGCGGCAGGCGGTGGTCGGCGAAGGCCTCAGTGCGCTGCTGCTGTGCTCGGGCGGCGTTACCGCGTTCGGCATCGTCAACACGCTCGGCGGCAGCGGGTTCATTGCGGTCTACCTGGTAGGGCTCGTCGTCGGCAACCGGATGCGCCGTTCCGCCGAGAACCTGTTGCGCGCGATGGACGGGATGGCGTGGCTTGCGCAATCGAGCATGTTCCTGCTGCTCGGACTGCTGGTGAACCCGAACGAGATTCCGGCGATCGCGTGGAACGCGCTGCTCGTTTCGGCGTTCCTGATGCTGGTCGCCCGACCGTTCGCGGTGTGGCTCTGCCTGTTGCCGTTCCGCTTCGCGCCGCGCGAGGTCGCTTTCATGGGGTGGATCGGGCTGCGCGGCGCGGTGCCGATCGTGCTCGCGATGTTTCCGCTGATGGCCGGCGTGCCCGATGCGCGGCTGCTGTTCAACGTCGCTTTCGTCGTCGTGCTGACTTCGCTGTTGCTGCAGGGCGCATCGGTGCCGTATGCGGCACGACGTTTCGGCGTCGGATTGCCGCCGCGCGACGAACCGAGGGTCCGGCCCACGTTGTCCGACGACCACCTCGCGGTGCTCGAGTTCAGGATCGGCGAACGTTCGCCGATGGTCGGCGTCGACCTGGGCACGCTGGACCTGCCCGAAGGTTCGCGGGTCGTCGGCGTGCTGCGCAGCCGGGCGCTGATCCGCGACGATTCGGCCGGAGTGCTCGTGTGCAACGACGTCGTGATGCTCGTCGCACCCGACACCGAGGTCGATCATCTGTCGGACCTGTTCACGAACGTCGAGGCGGCGGTGCGCCGGCGTTTCTACGGCGACTTCGTGCTCGAGGGCGCCGCCGCGTTCTCCGATGTCTGCGCTGCCTACGGGTGCGCGATTCCCGAGGGATTCGAGACGCTGACGCTCGACGAGGCGATGCGCAGAAGGGCGCGGCGCATCGTCGAAGGCGACTCGGTGCAGATCGAGCGCCTGCTGCTGATCGCGCGCGAGGTCTCGCGGGGGCGCGTGGTCAAGGTCGGCCTGAAGCTCGAGCGCGCGGCACCGCGCCAGGCGTGAGCGCGCGAGCCCGGTGCACGCGCCGCCGGCAAACCGGGCGCGTGCGCCCGCCGGCAGCCGCGTTCACCGCACGTCGTCGTCGAAGTACTCGCCTTCGCCGCGCACCACGGGAACGGCGCGCTGCTGCTCGCGAAGCCGCATCTCGACACGCCGGATCTTGCCCGAGATCGTCTTCGGAAGATCGGCGAATTCGAGACGTCGGATGCGCTTGTACGGCGCGAGCCGTTCGCGGCAGAAGCGCAGGATGCTCGCGGCGGTTTCGGCGTTCGGCGCGTGACCCGCGCTCGGCACGACGAACGCCTTGGGCACCGCCATGCGCAACGGGTCGGGCGACGGGACGACCGCCGCTTCGGCCACCGCATCGTGCTCGATCAGCACGCTCTCGAGCTCGAACGGACTGATCCGGTAGTCGCTCGCCTTGAACACGTCGTCGGCGCGACCGACGTAGGTGATGTAGCCGTCGGCGTCGCGCTGCGCGACGTCGCCGGTGTGGTAGTGGCCGTTGCGCATCACTTCGGCGGTCTTCTCCGGCTCGTCGGCGTAACCGGGCATCAGCCCGACCGGCTGTGCGGCGAGGTCGAGCGCGACTTCGCCCTCGTCGGCCGGCGCATCCTGCGGGTCGAGCAGCGCGATGCGGAAACCCGGCAGCGGCCGGCCCATCGAGCCGGCCTTCAGCGGTTGTCCGGGCGGGTTGCCGATCACGCAGGTCGTTTCGGTCTGTCCGTATCCGTCGCGGATCGTGAGGTTCCACGCCGTGCGCACCTGCTGGATGACCTCGGGGTTCAGCGGCTCGCCGGCCGAGACGAGTTCGCGAAGTTGCACCGGGTATCGGTGCAGGTCTTCCTGGATCAGCATCCGCCACACCGTCGGCGGCGCGCACAGCGTCGTGATGCGCGCCTTCACGAGCATCCCGAGCACGCGCGCGGCGTCGAAGCGCGCGAGGTTGAACGCGAACACGCAGGCGCCCGCGTTCCACGGCGCGAAGAAGCAGCTCCACGCGTGCTTGGCCCAGCCCGGCGACGAGATGTTCCAGTGCACGTCGCCGGGCTGCAGCCCGATCCAGTACATCGTCGACAGATGCCCGACCGGATAGCTCGCGTGCGTGTGCTGCACAGGCTTCGGCCGGCTCGTCGTGCCGGAGGTGAAGTACAGCAGCAACGGCTCGCCGGGCGAAGTCGGCGCCTTCGGTTCGTACCGCGGGTCGGCGTCGTGCGACTCGCGGTAGTCGTGCCACCCGGGCACCGGCGCGTCGACGGTGATCCTCGTGCGGTTGCCCGCGATGCCTTCGAAGCGTTCGGCGTTCGCCGCATGCGTGGCGATGTGCGCGACCTTGCCGCGGTCGAGCCGGTCGGCGAGATCCTCGCGCGTGAGCAGGTTCGTCGCCGGGATCATCACCGCGCCGATCTTGATGCACGCGAGCATCAGTTCCCACAACGCGACTTCGTTGCCGAGCATCAACAGCACGCGATCGCCGCGTCGCACGCCCAGCGACTCGAGATGATTGGCGACCCGGTTCGAGCGTTCGCTCAGGTGCGCGAAGCTGTACTGCCGTTCGGCGCCGTCGTCGCCGACGATCCACAGCGCGGGCGCGTCGTTGCCGCGCGCGAGATCGTCGAAGTGATCGAGCGCCCAGTTGAAGCGCTCCAGGCGAGGCCAGCGGAAGGACGCCGTCGCCTGGTCGTAGTCGCTTCGATGCCGCAGCAGCAGGTCGCGCGCCGCGCGAAAGCGCGCAAGATCTTCGTGCATTCGGTCCTCCGTGAGGGCAAGAACATCGGGCGAGGCCTACAGGGTAAGATGATCCGATGGACGAGGCTACGCTCGACGTCGTCATCATCGGGGGCGGAACCGCGGGGCTTTCGGCGCTGCGCGAAGTTCGCGAGCGCACCGACGACTTCGTGATCGTCAACGACGGCCCGTGGGGCACCACCTGCGCGCGCGTGGGGTGCATGCCGTCCAAGGCGCTGATCGAAGCGGCCAACGCCTTTCATCGGCGGCACGCGCTCGAAGCCTTCGGAATTCGCGGTGCCGATGCACTGCAGGTCGACGTCCCGGCAGTGCTCGAGCGCGTTCGCGAATTGCGCGATCGATTCGTCGCCGGAGTGCTCGATTCGACCGCGGACCTTGGCGAACGCAGCATCGAGGGCCGGGCGAAGATCGTCGCGCCCGACTGCGTCGAAGTGAACGGCCGGCGCCTGCGCGCGCGGCGCATCATCGTCGCGACCGGCTCCGCGCCGATCGTGCCGCCGCCGTGGCGGGCGCTCGGCGACCGTGTCCTGACGACCGACACGCTGTTCGAACAGCGCGACCTCCCGTCGCGCATCGCCGTGGTCGGGATGGGGCCGATCGGCGTCGAAGTGGCGCAGGCGCTGTCGCGCCTGGGGATCGCGGTCACCGCGTTCGGCTCGAGCGAACGGATCGCAGGACTCACCGACCCGGCCGTCAACTCGGCGCTGCTTTCCCTGTTGCGCAGCGAGTTCCCGGTGCACGTCGGGGCGCCGGCGGTCGTTTCGCGCAGCGCCGACGGATCGATCCGGGTCAGCGACGGGCGTCACGAAGTGCAGGTCGATGCCGTGCTCGCCGCGCTCGGGCGCCGCCCGCAGCTCGAAGGCCTGGGCTTCGATGCGCTCGGCGTGGCGCTCGACGACGACGGGCTGCCCAGGGTCGACCCGTCGACGATGCGCGTGGCCGACCTACCGGTGTTTCTCGCCGGCGATGCGAACCGGCGCGCGCCGCTGCTGCACGAGGCGGCCGACGAAGGGCACATCGCGGCGCTCGTCGCGTTGGGTGCCGTCGTCCGGCGCTTCCGCCGTCGGGTGCCGCTCTTGATCGTCTTCTGCGACCCGAACGTCGCGATCGTCGGAAAGCGCTTCGGCGAACTCGATCCTTCGGCGGTGATCGTCGGCGAGGCCCGGTTCGAGCGGCAGGGCCGCGCACGGATCGCGCAGAGCAACCGCGGCACGCTGCGCATCTACGCCGCGCGCGGGATCGGGCTCGTGCTCGGCGCCGAGATGTGCGTGCCCTCCGGCGAGCATCTCGCGCACCTGCTCGCGCTGGCGATCGAGCGAACGCTGACGGTGCACGACCTGCTGCGCATGCCGTTCTACCACCCGGTGCTCGAGGAAGGCCTGCGAAGCGCATTGCGCCAGCTCGCCTCGCAGCTTCCGCCGAGCAGCGATTCCGATCTCGCGTCGTGTCCGCCGATCGGCGCCGACGCGCTCGAATGAAAACGGCCGGCAAACGCGTGCGGCGGTGCATCGCGGGAGTGACGGCGTGGACCTGAACTACTCGAACGACGAGATCGCGTTTCGCGACGAAGTGCGCGATTGGCTCGACTCGAGCGTTCCGGCCGAGCTTCGCGAGAAGGTGCTCGAGTATCGCGAGCTGTCGAAGGAGGATCTCCTGCGCTGGCACCGGATCCTCGCCGACAAGGGCTGGATCGCGCCGTCGTGGCCGGTGCAGTGGGGCGGCACCGACTGGACTCCGGTGCAGCGGTACCTGTTCGAGGAGGAGTGCGCGTACGCGGGCGCTCCGCCGGTCGTTCCGTTCGGCGTGACGATGTGCGCTGCGGTGCTGCTGCGTTTCGGCACCGACGAACAGAAGAACCGGTTCCTGCCCCGCATCTATCGCGGCGACGATTTCTGGTGCCAGGGATATTCGGAACCCGATTCCGGGTCCGATCTTGCGTCGCTGAAGACGCGCGCAGTGCGACGGGGCGATCGGTACGTCGTCGACGGACAGAAGATCTGGACGACGCTCGGCCACTACGGCGACTGGATCTTCTGCCTCGTGCGCACCGACGACACGGTCGCGAAGAAGCAGGAGGGAATCAGCTTCCTGCTGATCGACATGAAGACGCCCGGCATCACGGTGCGACCGCTCGTGCTGCTCGACGAGGCCCACGAGGTCAACGAAGTATTCTTCGACGGCGTTGCCGTGCCGGTCGAGAACCTCGTGCATCGCGAGAACGAAGGCTGGACGGTGGCCAAGTACCTGCTCGGCCACGAACGGCTCAACACCGGGCGCATCGGCGCGTCGAAACGCGAACTGCGCAGGCTCCGGGAGATCGCCGCGCGCACGACGAAGGACGGCCGCGCGATGCTCGACGACCCGCGCTTTCGCGACCGGCTGTCGCGCGTCGAGATCGAGCTGATGGCGCTCGAGATCACCAATCTGCGCTTCGTCGACGAGATGCGTCGCACCGGGCGGATCGGCGCCGAAGTGTCGATGCTGAAAATCCGCGGAACCGAGATCCAGCAGGCGATCACCGAACTGCTGATGCAGGTCGCCGGACCGCTCGCGCAGGCGTTCCGGCCGATCGACTATCCCGGCTTCGATGCGTTCACCGCGTCGATCGCGCCGCGCTACTTCAACTTCCGCAAGACGTCGATCTACGCCGGATCGAACGAGATCCAGCGCAACATCATCGCGAAGGCGGCCCTGGGCCTCTGACGCGCCGCGCACGATGGACTTCCAGTACACCGAAGAACAGCGCCTGCTCGCCGACAGCGTCGACCGTTTCCTCGAACGCGAGTACGGCTTCGACGCGCGTCGCGCGATCGTCGAATCGCGCGACGGTTTCAGCGCGCAGGCCTGGCAGCGCATCGCGGAAATGGGACTGACCGCGCTGCCGTTCGCTGTCGAGCACGGCGGTTTCGGCGGCGGTGCGGTCGACCTGATCGCGACGATGGAGGCTTTCGGCGCGGCGCTCGTCGTCGAGCCCTACGTCTCGACGATCGCGCCGGCGGGCCGGATCGTGGCGCGTGCGGGAGGCGGAGCGGGAGAGGCGAGCGGTGCGGGCGGAGCGGGCAGCACGGACGGTGCGAGCAGAGCGGACGGTGTGGACGGTGTGGACGGTGTGGGCAGTGCGGGCGGTGCGAACGCGCGGCGCGCGTCG
>CAYZYC010000044.1:18095-19207 GCA_964481165.1 uncultured Limnobacter sp.
GGACGGTGTGGACGGTGTGGGCAGTGCGGGCGGTGCGAACGCGCGGCGCGCGTCGATGATTGCCTCGGTCGTCGGCGGATCGACGAAGCTGGCGTTCGCGCACATCGAACGCGATGCGCGCTACTCGCTGTCGCGCGTGCGCACGCGAGCCGAACGCCGCGACGACGGCTGGTCGATCTCGGGCGAGAAGTGCGTGGTGCTGCATGCGCCGATGGCCGAAACGCTGGTCGTCACGGCCCGCATCGCAGGCGAAGACGACGAGGTTTCGGGGATCGGCGTCTTCGCGATCGATGCATCGGCCGGCGGCGTGACGATGCGTACGTTTCGCACGGTCGACAACCTGCGCGGCGCCGACGTGTCGTTCGATCGTGTCGCGGTTCCCGCCGACGCGCTGCTCGAGGGCGCCGGCAGCGCCTGGCCGATCGTCGAAGAGGCCGTCGACTTCGCGACCGTGCTCGCGTGCGCCGAGGCCGTCGGCGCGATGCGCTACGCGAACGAGGCGACGCTCGAATACCTGAAGACGCGCAGGCAGTTCGGCGTTCCGATCGGCGCTTTCCAGGCGCTGCAGCACCGGATGGTCGAGATGACGATCGAAGCCGAGCAGGCGCGCTCGATCACGTGGCTCGCGTGCGCGAAGGTCGATGCCGCAGCCCGGGGCGAGCTCGACGCGCGCGAGCGCGCCCGCTACGTCTCCGCCGCCAGGGTGAAGGTTGCCGACGCGTGCCGCCGCGTCGGCCAGGAAGCGGTGCAGCTGCACGGCGGCATGGGAATGACGCAGGAGATGAAGATCTCCCACACGTTCAAGCGCCTGACCGTCCTCGCGCAGCAGTTCGGCGACGCCGACCACCATCTGGAGCGTTTCGCGCGGGTGTCGTGAGGGTGGTGCTGGGCGCCGGTGGTGCCGGCGGCGGGTCTGCGGCAGGACGGCTCTGCGGCAGCGCGGCAGCGCGGCAGCGGGTGCGGCTGCGGCCGAGCGGCAGTGCCAGAGCGGCGGCGCCCGAGGCGGCGCGGGCCCCAAACGCCGGTCTGCGTGCGCGTCCGCGGCGAGGTGCTCGAATTTCGAGCATTTCCGCTCGAACAATGCGTTCTGCAAGCGAAATTGCTCGAAATCC
>CAYZYC010000045.1:0-19154 GCA_964481165.1 uncultured Limnobacter sp.
CCCGCCTTGTGGAAGACGTCGACCGCCTCGAGCGTGCTCGGCATGTTCGCGCCTTCGGCGACGCAGAAGACACCGTTGTCGACCAGCGTGCGCGCATCGTGCTCGTCGAGTTCGTTCTGCGTCGCGCACGGCAGCGCGATGTCCACCGGCACGTGCCACGGACGCCGATCGGGCTCGAAACGCATCCCCGACTCCTCGGCGAATTCGGCGAGCCGGCCGCGACGTTCGTTCTTCAGCGCCATCAGCGCCGCCAGCGATTCCTCGTCGAAGCCCTCGGGAACGTACAGCGTGCCGCCGGAATCCGACGCCGTGACCACGATCGCGCCTAGATCGATCGCCTTCTGGATCGCGTACTGCGCGACGTTGCCCGATCCCGAAACCGATACCCGCATCCCCTCGAGCGAACGGTTCACCCGGCGCAGCATCTCCTGCGCGAAATACACGGTTCCGTATCCGGTGGCCTCGGGGCGCATCAGGCTGCCGCCGTAGCTGAGCCCCTTGCCCGTGTAGACGCACGACGCGTTGTTGCTGAGCTTCTTCATCATGCCGGCCATGAAGCCGACTTCGCGTGCACCGACCCCGATGTCTCCGGCGGGCACGTCGGTATCGGCGCCGAGGTGCCGATAGAGTTCGGTCATCAGCGCCTGGCAGAAGCGCATCACCTCGCCGTCGCTCTTGCCTTTCGGGTCGAAATCGGAGCCGCCCTTGCCCCCGCCCATCGGCAGCGACGTCAACGCGTTCTTGAACGTCTGCTCGAACGCAAGGAACTTCAGGATCGAGAGATTGACCGACGGGTGGAAACGCATCCCGCCCTTGTATGGTCCGATCGCCATGCTGTGCTGGATGCGATATGCACGATTGACCCGCGTTCGACCGGAATCGTCGATCCACGAGACGCGAAACTGCAGCGCCCGTTCGGGTTCGACGAGCCTTTCGAGCAGCGCGTAGTCGCCGTAGCGCGGGTACTCGAGCACGAAAGGCCAGATACTGTGCATGACCTCCTTGACCGCCTGCAGGAACTCCGGCTGATGCGGGTCGCGATGAGCGATCGATACGAGGAACGCTTCCGGGGACGGGTATTTCACCTGGGCACCTGATCGAAGACAGCCGCGCATCCTAACAGGTAAGGCAGCCGCCGATCCACCCTCGCACCGAGGAGAATCGGGATGCCGGTCGACCGCCGGGCGTGTACGCTTCGCGCTCGAAACCTGCTCGGAGAATCCAGTCATGGACGCGGGAAATCGGGTCGCGATCGTCACCGGAGCGAGCGCCGGAATCGGCAAGGCCTGCGCGATCGCGCTTGTCGAGGCGGGCTGGCGCGTGGCGTTCGCCGGCCGGCGGGCCGGGTTGCTCGACGCTGCGGTCGCAGAGTCGGGCGCGCCTTCGGGCCAGGCGCTTGCGGTTCCGGCCGACGTCGCCGACGAAGCCTCGGTGCGCGAACTCTTCCGGCGAACCGTCGAGGCCTTCGGCCGCGTGGACCTGCTGTTCAACAACGCCGGTACCGGAACACCGGCGCTGCCGATCGAGGAACTCGAACTGTCGCAGTGGCAGGCGGTGGTCGACGTGAACCTGACCGGCACGTTCCTGTGCACGCGCGAAGCGTTTCGCGTGATGAAGGCACAGTCGCCGCGCGGCGGACGCATCATCAACAACGGCTCGATCTCGGCGCACGCGCCGCGGCCGGACTCGGTGGCCTACACCGCGACGAAACACGCGATCACCGGGCTGACCCGGTCGACTTCGCTCGACGGTCGCAGGCACGACATCGCCTGCGGGCAGATCGACATCGGAAACGCCGACACCGAACTTGCGGCGCGGCTTACACAGGGCGTGGCCCAGGCAGACGGGCGCATCGCCTCCGAGCCGCTGATGGACGTGCGCCACGTCGCCGAGACGCTCGTCTACATGGCGGGCCTTCCGCCGCAGGCGAATGCGCAGTTCGTCACCGTGATGGCGACGAAGATGCCCTTCATCGGACGGGGCTGAAGCAGCGAGGTCGAAGGAGCGCGCCGAGGGCTTCGCCGCTACGGATTCGCCATCGCGAATTCGACGATGTCGGTGCCGGTGCGAAACCGGCCGATCGGGCTTTCGATCGCCTGCTCGACACCGACGAAGACTCCCGGGACCTCGAGGTACACGACGCTCGCCGTGACGCGAAGGCCGATGCCGTGATAGTCGCCGCGTCCGCTGCACTCGATGCGCCGGGCGTCGCCCGGAATCGCCGGGTGCACGGTGGACGCGGCCACCGTGCCGCCGACGACGCAGTCCTCGTTCAGCGACCCGCCTTCGTCGATGTATTCGAGTCGGAAACGATGTCCCTCGCGCAGCGGCATCTGCAGGCCGAGAACCCGCACGTCGAGCTCGCGCTCGGACGGCCGAAGGAACATCAGCCCGCGCACGCTGACGCCGCGCACGGTCCGCCGCGTTTCCCCCTTGGGCGTCAGTTCGTTGCGCACCATCGGGCTCAACCCGGGCGGCGCCCCCGGCGGCGTGCCCTCGAACACTTCCCGGTGCCGGCGCGGCGAACGAAGCGGGCGCCGGATGACGATCGACCAAGAGAACGCGCGCATCGGCTCGGACTGGCCGGCGATCAATCCCGACCGGCGAAGCTCGTCGAGAAGCGGCGCGGCGAGCAATGCGTTCGGCGCGGCCTGCGCCGGCCCGGGCGCCGGCAGGGTGGCCGGTCCTGCGACGGGGGACGCCGGTTCGGCGGCCGACTGCGCGACGACGGGCAACGGCAGCAACGCCAGCGCGACGACGCCGACAACGGGTACCGGCAGCAACGTGAGGGCGACGACGCGGACAAGGCAGGCGATCGCGCACGCGCAGCGCGATGCCGCGGCGCCGGCAGCACGCATCGAAGGCGGCAAGGGTCGCAGGATCGCGCTCAGTGCGCGTCGCCCGCCGCTGGCGGCGGTTTCGGCGCCTCGGGATCGAAATCGAGTTGCGGCAATTCGAGCGGCGCGAGCAGCTGCGGCGCTACCGGATACGGCGTATCGCGTTGCACTGCCGTCGGCGCCTCGAGTCGCGAAACGCGCGCTTCCAGCGTGTCGATCGCCGAGCGAAAGGAGTCGAGCCGGGCGCGGCCCACGAGTTGCCCGCTTTCCCCGGCAAGATGGCGCCCGGTCGACGACTCGATCCGGGTGCGCAGATCCCGAAACGCATCGCGCGCGGATTCGACTCCCCGCCCGATGCGCCTCGCCACGACATCGCCGGTGAAACGGCTGAGGTCTTCCTCGACATCCCAGCGGATCTGCTCGGCGACCTCGCCGAGCGCGGCCGCCAGCATCACGTCGCCGTCGAGGCGAAGATGCGGCGCAAGCCCGCGCGGCCCGGCGCGCAGCAGCGCGATCGCCGCGCCCATCGACGGCCGCAGCATCATCTGCACGTCGGCCGGCGCCTGCTCGTCGGCGGATCCATGCTTTCCGGTTTCGATCGCCTCGAGCAACCCCTGCGGGGTAACGCGCGCCAGGACGTGCGGCGCCGGGCCTGCAGCCCACGACGGCGCCTCGACGCCGATCCACACGGTGCGGTCGGCGAACATCGCCAGCTTCGTGCGCGCCCAGTCGTTCTGGCGCAGCAGGTGCGCGAAGGCCCGGAAGATCGCCGCGGCGCCGCCATCGCCGAGCCGGCGCCCGGCGGTCGCAAAAGGACCGGGCCGACCGGATTCCGGCCCGGACTGCGTCCCGGATCGTGTCTGCTGCGGCCCCGACCCGGGAACGCCGTCGGCGTGCATCGCGTAAGCGCCGAGTTCGCGCAGCGCGCCCGTCAGTCGAGTTGCTGGATGCCCGCGAGCACCCACCCGCCGCCGGCGACCGGCTTGACGAGGTTCCAGACTTCGTCGAACGGCTTCGCCTCGCCGTCGACTTCCTCTCGGATCATGCCGCTGAAGCGCACGCTCGCGACATGCTCGTTCGCCGTCGTCTCGATGCCGAACAGCTTCGCGTCCAGCGTGACCACGTCGGTGCGGTTGGCCGCGCTTCCGCGTTCGCGGATCTGCAGGGCGAGTTCGGCGTACGCCTCCGGCGTCGTGAACTCGCGCAGGTCGTTCAGGTCGGCCGCATCGAATACCGCCTGCAACCGGACGAACTGGACCTTCGCGTTGCGCTCGAATCCCTCGACGTCGAATCCTTCGGGTATGCGCAGTCCGCCGGTGCCTTGCGACTCGGCAGCC
The DNA here is from genome assembly GCA_964481165.1 of uncultured Limnobacter sp. Classification (GTDB taxonomy): domain Bacteria; phylum Pseudomonadota; class Gammaproteobacteria; order Burkholderiales; family Burkholderiaceae_E; genus Zeimonas. The sequence goes on from CAYZYC010000045.1 coordinate 4,175, forward strand.
GCGGCGCCGGTGCCCGGCGCACCGTGGCGCGGGGCGTATGCAGTGGCGGCGTCGCCGCCCTGCGACAGCGGCGAATACCGCACCGTCGCTTCCTGTCCGAGCTGCGACTGCGAGTAGCCGCCCTGATACGCCGGCCGCGGCCCGGCGGGACGTCTTCCCGCGAACCTGCGCACCAGCGCGAAAACCACGATGGCCAGCAACGCGAGGAGCATCACGGTGGCCATTTCCTCGCCGAAACCCAGGTAGCTGGCGAGCGCCGCGAGCCCGAGCCCGGCGGCAAGCCCCGCGATCGGCGCGAGCCAGCGGCTGCCCGTCGCCTGCCCCGGAGCGGCTCCCGGACGCGTCGGTGCGGGCGCAGCCTGTTGCTGCGCCGGCGGCCGCGCGGCATCGCGCTGCATCGTGCCGCTCGACTGGCGGCCGAACGACTTGCCGCCGCCGAGCCGACGCGCTTCGGCGTCGGGCAGCGTGAACGCCACGGTCGCGACGAGCGCGATGGCGAGAGTGAGAATTCGAACCGTGATCCGCTTCATGAACACTCCGAACGAGAAACCGCGGCTGATCGGTGCCCAGCCGATGCGAGGTGGACGGCTCAGAACCGCATTGCCTCGTGCAATGCGACGACGCCACCCGTGAGATTGTAGTAACGCACGCGGGCGAACCCTGCGGCTTCCATCATGCCCTTCAGCGTTTCCTGGTCGGGATGCATGCGGATCGACTCGGCCAGGTAGCGATAGCTGGCTTCGTCCCCGGCCACGCGCGCACCGAGCCACGGCAACACCGTGAACGAATAGCGGTCGTAGAGCGCGGCCAGTTCCTTACGCACGCGCGAGAACTCGAGCACGAGAAGGCGTCCCCCGGGACGCAACACCCGATGCATCTCGGCGAGCGCCCGGTCCTTGTGCGTCATGTTGCGAAGGCCGAACGCGACGCTGACCCGGTCGAAATACATGTCCGGAAACGGCAGTGCCTCGGCGTCGCACTGCACCGCGGGTTGCACGAGGCCGTCGTCGATCATCCGGTCGCGTCCGATCGCCAGCATCGACGCGTTGATGTCGGTGAGCCAGACCTCGCCGCGACCTTCGAGCCTGCGCGCGAATGCGCGCGACAGGTCGGCGGTGCCGCCGGCGACGTCGAGCACGCGCATTCCCGGACGTATCGCCGCCTGGCCGATCGTGAACGACTTCCAGAGCCGGTGCATGCCTGCCGACATCAGGTCGTTCATCAGGTCGTAGCGGGCGGCGACCGAATGGAACACGCCCGCGACACGGCCGGCCTTCGCCTGCTCGTCGACGTTCTCGAATCCGAAGTGGGTGTTGCGCGTTTCGCCCATGCCGCTGCGCGCCGGCGGCTTCAATGCCCCGGACGCCTGACCGACGACGACTTCAGCGGCGCCGAAGCATGGCGGCTGGCTCCGGCCTTCTCGAGACGGGACAGGTACTCGTGCCAGAGCCGATCGTGCTGGTGACCGAGGTAGTACAGGTAGTCCCACGAGTAGATCCCCGTGGCGTGCCCGTCGCTGAAGCGCGGCTGCAGCGCGTAGTTGCCGACCGCGTCGACGGAGTCGATGCCGACGTCGGCCTTTCCGACCTGCAGCACCTCCTGGCCCGGGCCGTGGCCGCGAACCTCGGCCGACGGCGAGTACACGCGCAGGAACTCGAAAGGCAGGCGAAACGAACGTCCGTCGGAGAACTCGAGCTCGAGCACACGCGAAACCTGGTGAACGACGATCTTCGTCGGCGTGGGAGTATTCGTATCGAGGCGGGCCATCTGCTCTGTGCGATCGCGGAACGCATCGGAGAACCTCCCCGATGCCAGTCACGATGGTACCCCGATTCCTCGACGCTCCGACGACGACCCCGAAGCCCGCGTGGCGCCGGCGGCGCCCGATTCGGGCCCGCCGTTTCAGGCGCGCATCGGCTCGATGCGAACCGAGAGTCGTTCGTACCCGGAGCCCCGGTCGAGAACGCAGACGAAACGGATCGAGATGTCGCTGCCGCCTTCGCGCAGCACGCCGTGCGCACCGCCGTGCGCGCGTCCCGGCGCCATCACGACACACGGCAGTTCGGAATCCGTACCGCTTCCGCGCAGCAGCCAGCCATCCTCGAAGAACGTCGACTGCCCCACACGAATCCCGACCGGTGCCGCGGCTCCTTCCCAGGCGCGGATCGCGAGCCGGTGGTTCTGGCCCGGCGCCGTCTCGCGCTCCGAAACCTGTTCGATCGCCTCGACGCAGCCCAGAGTCAACTCGAGTTCGGTGCCGGCTGCGCCCGCGCGCTGCGCTTTCGCGCCCGTTCTCGTGCCCGGGTTCGCGCGCCCGTTCGCTGCGGCTCCCGGACCCGCTCTCGCGCCCGCCTTCGCCGCGTCGGCAGCTTCGATCGTCGCCGATACGGCCACCAGCGAGCCGATCGTCGCGCGCGGAATCGTTCCGGCCCGCGCGACCATCATCCGGCCATCGGGCCTGTCGGCGAGCCGCATCGCCATCTCGCCCTCGGCCATCAGCAACCCGACCGGATCGGCCCGCTCGCCCGGACCGCCCAGCGCCAGCCGGATGATCGTGTTCTGCTCCCAGCGCCCGTAGTCGTAGCGCGACGACGAAGCCCTCGGCGATTCGGCGGCTGCCGGCGAGAGCTGCGCCGCGCCGTCGCCCACCCGGATGCGCATGTCCGCCGAGTGCATCTTCGGCAGCCCGAAGCGCAGTCGCACGCTGCGCACCGCACGCGCCGCAGCCGGATGGGCACCGGTGCTGAGCGGCGTCCCGAGCGCGGTCCACCGGCGTTCGAGGTCGTCGAGCAGGCTCGCCAGCATCGCGGCAGTCATCGGCAGCGACGCCGGCGGCAACGCGTCGCCCGACGGCAGCCACTGCTGGCGCCGGCGCGCGAGGATTGCCGGGACGCGGTGCGTGTCCAGTCGCACCGCGTAGTCGGAGCTCAACGCGAGCCGCGGGCCGTGCGCGTTCTCGCGCGGGGCCCCGTGATCGATCCGGTAGCCGATGCGCGTGCAGATCCGCGAGGCCAGCTGCTGCGTGAAGTTCGATTCGGTGATCGATCGCGCCGGCAGCGCCGAGCACTCGAGCAGGATCGGATAGACGAACAGCGCACGCGCGGTCGTCGGACGCACGAGCGGCATCTCGTCGGGCAGTTCCTCGTCCTGGAACGACGTTCGCCGCACGTGCCGCGCGAGCACGCACAACTCGTCCCAGTCGGACGCCGGCGGCACGGCGCGGTTGCCCAGCAGCAGGGCCACGACCCGAGCCTGCGCGTCGAGAGCGCGCACCAGCGGCATCACGACGCGCAGCGTGTCGCTCGCCCCGGGGATCGTCGAATGCGATTCGTCGCCCTCGCCGCGAAGCATCTGCGCGTAGGCGCGCTTGTACAGATTGCGGCTGGCGCGCAGGCTTGCCAGCGCGGCGTCCAGGCGGCGCCACTCGGTTTGCGAATACGGCACTGCCCGGCCGGCCAGAGGCTCGAGCGTGCGCTCGAGCGCGCGCAACTGCGCGACGCGCACCGGTTCGAGCATCTCGAACAGCGGATCGCCACCGATCCTCGCCTGCGACAGGTTCGCGACCAGCGAACCGATCGCAGACAGTCGTTCGTCCTCGTCGTCCGGCAGCGCGCGCAGCCACTCTCGACACGAATCGAGGTCTTGTACGCGCGCGACATCGGCACCGCGGCCCGCACTCATGAGGGTGATTCCCGGTCGTCCTGAGGTCGTCAGTTTGGGCCACCGCGGGGCGCGTGGCGCGTCGGTTCCGCACGCGAGGCGCCGGATATCGACCGGCGGAATGCGACGACCGACCGGCGGCGGTTCCGGTGATCAGCGCCGCGACGAGTCGAGCGCTTCGCGCAACGCTGCGACGTAGGCGTCGAGCCGCGCGCGCACCGCATCGCTTCGCCGGGCGGCGGCCGCTTCGCGCGATGGCGACGATACCGCCCATACCGGCGCCGGAAAATGCAGGTCGTCGCGCCAGCGCGGGATCACGTGCCAGTGCAGGTGCGCTACCTGGTTGCCGAGGCTCGCGAGGTTGACCTTGTCGGGGGCAAGCACGCGACGCTGCACCGCTTCGACGGCGAATACCGCATCGAGCAGCTCGCGTCGCGCCGGGCCGTCGAGATCGGTCATCTCGGCAACGTGCGCGCCCCAGACGACCCGCGTGAACGCCGGATATCCGCGTTCGTCCGCGACGACGACCCGCAGGCGTTCGCCGCGCACGACCAGGCGCCCGCCGTCGGCCGCGCACAGCGGGCAATCCGCAGGAAGGAACTCGGGGTCCGGCTCGGCGTTCACGGGCGCATCGGGTCGGGGCATTCGATCGGAGCACTCGGGCAGCAGGACGGGCGGTAGAATTCGCCCGCCATGCCGATCGACTATCTGAAACGCATCCTCACCGCGAAAGTCTACGACGTCGCCGAGGAAACCGCGCTCGAGCCGGCCGACATCCTGTCGGACCGGCTGTCGAACCGCGTGCTGCTCAAGCGCGAGGACATGCAGGAAGTGTTCTCGTTCAAGCTTCGCGGCGCCTACAACCGGATGGCGCGGCTGCCCACGGAGCAGCTCGCGCGCGGCGTGATCGCGGCTTCGGCGGGCAACCACGCGCAGGGAGTGGCACTCGCCGCGCGCCGGCTCGGATGCCGCGCGGTGATCGTGATGCCGGTGACCACGCCGCAGGTGAAGATCGACGCGGTGCGCGCGCTCGGCGGCGAAGTCGTGCTCGTCGGCGAATCGTACAGCGACGCCGCACATGCGGCGCTCGAGCAGCAGGCGCGCGAAGGCCTGACTTTCGTGCACCCGTTCGACGACCCGGACGTGATAGCCGGCCAGGGCACGATCGGAATGGAGATCCTGCGCCAGCACCCCGGGCCGATCCACGCGATCTTCATCGCCATCGGCGGCGGCGGACTGGCGTCCGGGATCGCCTCGTACGTCAAGCAGGTGCGCCCGGAGATCCGGTTGATCGGCGTGCAGACGGTCGATTCGGACGCGATGGCCCGCTCGCTGAAGGCGGGTCGGCGTCTCGAACTGCACGACGTCGGATTGTTCTCCGACGGCACCGCGGTGAAGAAGGTCGGCGAGGAAACGTTCCGGCTGTGCCGCAAGCTGCTCGACGACATCGTCGTCGTGGACACCGACGCGATCTGCGCGGCCATCAAGGACGTGTTCCAGGACACGCGGTCGATCCTCGAGCCGGCCGGCGCGCTGGCGGTCGCCGGCCTGAAAGCGTGGGTGGCCCGCGAAGGCGTGCAATCGCAGACGCTCGTCGCGGTGGCCGGCGGCGCCAACATGAACTTCGACCGGCTGCGTTTCGTCTCCGAGCGCGCCGAGATCGGCGAGAAACGCGAAGCGATCTTCGCGGTAACGATCCCGGAGGAACGCGGCAGCTTCAGGCACTTCTGCGAGATCGTCGGTCCGCGCAACGTCACCGAGTTCAACTACCGGATCGCCGACCCGAAGGAGGCGCATGTATTCGTCGGGATCCAGACCTCGCGCGCAGGCGAAGCGCAGGAGATCGCCGCCGCATTGAACGATGCCGGATTCCGCACGCTCGACCTGACCGAGGACGAACTCGGCAAGCTGCACCTGCGGCACATGGTCGGAGGCAACTCGCCGCTGGCGCGCAACGAGCGGCTCTACAGCTTCACGTTTCCCGAACGCCCCGGCGCATTGATGCGCTTCCTGTCGTGCATGAGCCCGAACTGGAACATCTCGCTGTTCCACTACCGCAACCATGGCGACGATCACGGGCGGATCCTGGTCGGCATGCAGGTGCCGGCCGGCGACAAGAAGCAGTTCAACGAGTTCCTGGCCACCGTCGGATATCCGCACCGCGACGAGTCGGCGCACCCCGCCTATCGATTGTTCCTCGGCGCCCATGCGAACGGTATAATCCGATGAAATTCAGGCGCTTATGCATCTCCTCACGCTCGGACTGAACCACCAGACCGCGCCGCTTCGGCTGCGCGAGCAGGTGTCGTTCCCCGGCGAGGCGCTCCGCGCCGCGTTGTCCGAGCTGCGACAGCGGCTCCATCCGACGGCCCCCGAATCCGCGATCCTCTCGACCTGCAATCGCACCGAGATCTACTGTGCGACGCCCGAACCGGAGGCGGCACAGGCGGCGATCGCCGGCTGGCTCGACTCCCGGCACCGGATCGAAGGCGGTGCGCTGCATTCGCACCTGTATTCGCTGCCCAACGGCGAGGCCGTGCGTCACGCGTTCCGGGTCGCCTCGGGGCTCGACTCGATGGTGCTCGGCGAACCGCAGATCCTCGGGCAGATGAAGGAGGCGATGCGCGTCGCGCACGGCGCCGGATCGCTCGGCGCCAACCTGCACCAGCTCTTCCAGCGCTCGTTCGCCGTGGCCAAGGAAGTGCGCAGCACGACCGAGATCGGCGCGCACTCGGTCTCGATGGCGGCGGCCGCGGTGCGGCTGGCCCGGCGCATCTTCGAGGACCTGCGCGAGACGCAGGTCCTGTTCGTCGGCGCCGGAGAGATGGTCGAACTCGCGGCCACGCATTTCGCCGCACAGCACCCCAGGCGCATCGTCGTGGCGAACCGCACGGTGGAACGCGCGAATCGCCTCGCCCAGCGTTTCGGCGCCGAGACGCTACGGCTGGCAGAGCTCGGCAACCGGATCGACCAGTTCGACATCGTCGTCTCCTGTACGGCCAGTTCGCTGCCGATCATCGGCCTGGGCATGATCGAGCGCGCAACGCGCGCGCGGCGCCGCCGGCCGATGTTCATGGTCGACCTCGCGGTACCGCGCGACATCGAACCCGAAGTCGCGCGCCTCGACGACGTGTTCCTCTACACGGTCGACGATCTCGGCCGGCAGGTCGCGTCGGGGCAGGAGAACCGGCGCGCCGCGGTCGCGCAGGCCGAGGCGATCATCGAGAACCGGGTCGACGCCTTCATGCAGTGGCTGCAGTCGCGCGAGGCGGTTCCCGCGATCCGCGGCCTGCACGCGCGCGGCGAAGCGCTCAAGCGCTACGAACTCGAGCGGGCGCGTCGTGCACTGGCTGCCGGCGACGAGCCCGGGCTCGTGCTCGAGGCGCTCGCGCACGCACTCACCAGCAAGTTCCTGCACGGGCCGAGCACGATGCTGCACGGACCGGCGTCGCAACGCGAGCAGTTGCTTCCGCTGATCGATCAACTGCTGCCCGAACGCCTCGCGCCGAGCGAACGCACGGCGCCGTCCGCGGGCGATTCGCGGATCGCACCCGAGGACGCCGAGGGCCGTTGAACCGCCGCCGCGCGGATCGGAAGACGTCATGAACGCCTCGATGCAGGCGAAGCTCGAGAACCTCGAGCGGCGCCTCGCCGAAGTGAACCTCCTGTTGTCCAGCGAGGACGCCGCGCGCGACCTCGACGCGTTTCGCCGCGCCGGGCGCGAGCATGCCGAGCTGTCGGAGATCGTCGAATGCTTTCACGCATGGAAGCGCGCGGTCGCCGACCGCGAGACCGCCGCGCAGATGCGCGACGATCCGCAGTTGCGCGAGTTCGCCGACGAGGAGCTTGCGGCCGCGACCGCACGCGCCGACGAACAGGCGGCGCTCCTGCAGCGCCTGCTGCTGCCGCGCGACCCCGACGACGAACGAAACGTCTTCCTGGAGATCCGCGCAGGAACCGGCGGCGACGAATCGGCGCTGTTCGCCGCGGATCTGCTGCGCATGTACCTGCGTTTCGCCGAGCGTCAGCGCTGGCAGACCGAGATCGTCTCGGCCAGCGAGTCCGACCTCGGCGGATACAGGGAAGCGATCGTGCGCATCGCTGGCGAAGGCGCGTATTCGAAGCTGAAGTTCGAGTCGGGCGGACATCGCGTGCAACGCGTACCGGAGACCGAAGCGCAGGGACGCATCCACACCTCGGCGTGCACGGTCGCCGTGATGGCCGAGGCCGACGAACTCGGCGAGATCGCGATCGATCCCGACGAGATTCGCGTCGATGTCTTTCGCGCTTCGGGCGCCGGCGGCCAGCACGTCAACAAGACCGAATCGGCGGTGCGCATCACGCACATCCCCACCGGCATCGTCGTCGAATGCCAGGACGACCGCTCGCAGCACCGAAACCGCGACCGCGCGATGAAGGTGCTGGCCGCGCGGCTGAAGGACCGGCGCCAGAGCGAAGCGCAGGCGCGCGAAGCGGCGCACCGCAAGTCGCTGGTCGGCAGCGGCGACCGCTCCGAGCGGATCCGCACCTACAACTTCCCGCAGGGCCGCGTCACCGATCACCGGATCAACCTGACGCTGTACCGGCTCCAGCAACTGATGGACGGCGATCTCGACGAACTGCTCGACGCGCTGTCGAGCGAACACCAGGCGCGGCTCCTGGCCGAACTCGCCGAGGACGCTGCGTGAACGCAGCGCCCGGGGCGACCTGGGACCGGCTGGTTCTCGATTGCCCCCTGCCTCGCCTCGAAGCCCGGATGCTCCTCGAAGCCGCGAGCGGGCGCCGGCGCGAATGGCTGATCGGCCACGGCGACGAGGCCGCCGACGCGCAGGCGGCAAGCCGCTTCGTCGAGCTGGCGCGACGCCGGCGCGACGGCGAACCGATCGCCTACCTGACCGGCAGCCGCGAATTCGCCGGACGGTCTTTCGACGTGACCCGCGACGTGCTGATCCCCCGTCCGGAAACCGAGCTGCTCGCGCACGCCGCGATCGAGCGCGCGCCGCATGCGGCGCGGATCCTCGACCTGGGCACCGGGAGCGGCGCGATCGCGGTGACGCTCGTTGCCGAGCGCGACGACGTATCGGTCGTCGCGACCGACGCTTCGGAGCGCGCGCTCGAAGTCGCGGTACGCAACGCGCGGCGGCTCTGCGCCGCCGCATTCGCGTCGAAGCGGCTGCAGTTTCGCAGCGGCGACTGGTGGGACGCGATCGATGGCGTCGAATCCTTCGACGTAGTCGTCTCGAACCCGCCGTACGTGGCGCAGGCCGACCCGCACCTTGCGCAGGGCGACCTTCGATTCGAGCCGGCGCAGGCGCTGGTCGGCGGCACCGACGGCCTGCGCGAGCTGCGCCGGATCGTGGCCGGCGCGCCGCGCCACCTGCGGCGCGGCGGCTGGCTACTCGTCGAGCACGGCCACGACCAGGGCGCCGCGCTGCGTTCGATGCTCGCGACGGGCAGCTGGCACGCGATTCGCACGCTCGACGACGCGGCCGGAATCGGCCGGATCACGGTCGCACGGGCCTTCCTATAGAATCGTGCGATCAGTGGTGCCGACGCAGTCCGGCGCCCCAAGCGAACCGGAGGGCCCCATGGACGCCAGAGCTTTCATCGAGAAGACCGTTGCCGACAACCCGATCGTCCTGTTCATGAAAGGAACCGCGCAGTTTCCGCAGTGCGGATTCTCCGGACGCGCGATCCAGATCCTGAAGGCCTGTGGCGTGAAGAACCTCGTCACGGTCAACGTGCTCGACGACGAGGAAGTGCGCCAGGCGATCAAGGAATACGCGAACTGGCCGACGATTCCGCAGCTGTACATCGGCGGCGAATTCATCGGCGGCTCCGACATCCTCACCGAGATGTACGAGTCGGGCGAGCTGCAGAAGATGATCCCGCAGGAAACCCAGGCCTGATTCGCAGCGTTGCGCGCTACCAAGGGGAGGAAAACGCGTGAAGCTGCTGGTCGCAACCGACGGGTCGCAGAATGCGCTGAGAGCGGTCGAGTTCGCAGCGTCGCTGATCGGACGCCTGCGCGAAGGCGGCACGCTCACGCTGATCAGCGTGCACGACGACGTCGCGCTGCGTCATGCGCGCCGCTTCGTCGGCAAGCAGGCCGTCGACGAATACCTGCGCGAACTGAGCGAACAGGATCTCGCGAGCGCCCGCGAACTGCTCGACCGGTTGGGCGTCGCGCACGACATGATCATCCGCATCGGCCAGGTGGCCAACGAGATCTCGCAGGCCGGCGAGACCGGAGGATTCGACCTGATCGCGCTCGGCTCGAAAGGACGCACCGGCCTGAAGGACCTGCTGATCGGCTCGGTCGCGCGTCGCGTCTCGGAGATCTCGAGCGTATCGGTGGTGCTCGTCAAGTGACTCCCGGGGTGCGGCTCCCATGTCGCTGATCGTCGGCTGGGCGATCAACACGCTGAGCCTTCTCGCACTCGCCTGGCTGGTGCCGGCGGTGCAGATCCGCAGTGTGGGCGTGGCGATCTTCGCCGCAGCGGTGCTCGCGCTGCTCAACACGCTGATCCGGCCGTTCCTGCTGATCCTCACGCTGCCGGTGAACGTCCTGACGCTCGGCCTGTTCACCTTCGTCATCAACGGGTTCCTGTTCTGGCTCGCGACCCGGATGATCGGCGGATTCGACGTGCGCAGCTTCGGCTGGGCGATCCTCGCAGCGATCGTCTACAGCCTGATCAGCTGGGCGATCAGTTCGCTGACGGGTTCGCGCAGCTGAACGCTCACTGGGCGCCGACCTTGCTCGGCGCCCCGGCCGCGGTGTTCAGGACCCACTCGACCGTCTCGTCGAGCCACCGCGTCACCGCCCGCTCGAAAGCCCGCACCGCGTACGCAGCCGATTCGATCTCGACGGGTTCGGCGTAGAGAAAGCGCCGGTCGGCGATCGTCTTCGCCGTTCTCCGGTCGACGAGCCGCACGAACACCTCGAGTCGCGCCGTTCCGGGCGGCCTCGAATCGTCGTGGTACATCTGTTCGAGCCCGACGTCGAGCAGCCATTCACCGGTCACCGATGCGGTCGTGCTCGCGACGTCGCGAAACGCGCGCGTCTGCGCCAGGCGCCGCTGCAGCAGTTGTGCCAGGCGCTCCGCCGGCCGCTCGCTCCAGCTCGCGAACTGGTAGTACGCGCGCGCGCCCGGCGAACGGCTGTAGACCAGGCCGGTACCGTCGTGGAACGCCGCGGCAAACGAGCCGACCAGCAGCGTGCGATCGAGCGCCTTGCCGCCGACCGGCGCCGACTCGCCGAGGTCGCGCAGCTCGTAGTGCACGTGTGCCGGCGCTTCGGGAACGATCGAGCACGCCGACAACGCGGCATACGCGCAGCCCAGCGCCGGAAGGACCACGAGCCGCGACGCCCACCGGCGACGAGCGGAATACCCGGGGCGAGCGCCCGTACGCGCGCGCAGCGGCGCGAAAAGCCTTCGATCGGTCACCGCCTGCTCTCTCCCGGTCCGAGTTGCGACGCCGACGGACCGAAGAACGCCGAACGCGGATCGCGCAGCCCCTGCGCGGCGCGCGACAGCTGCTCGGCGCTGCTGCGCAGCTCGCGCGCGGTCGCCTGCAATTCGAGCGCGCCGGAGTCGGCACCGGACGCGATGCGATCGGCGAGCCCGGCCGATTCGCGCTCGAGCGTCCGGGCGGCACTCGTCATCGTTTCGAGCGCCTCGTTCGCCCGCTGCACCAGCGGTCCGAGCTGCTCGACGAATCCGGTTCCTTCGCCGGCGAGTCGCTGGAGCGCGATCGTGATCTCCCGCGCCGATCGCTGCATCGCCACCGCGGTGTCGACCACGCTGGCGGCGGCGACGTCGACGCGGTCGAGGCGCTCGTCGACGCCCTGAGCGAGGTCGCGCACCGCCGCGACGGCGCCGATCAACGTCGCGCGGTTCTCCGCGTTCAGCAGCTCCTCGACGTTGCGCAGCGCACCTTCGCCTCTCACCGCGAGGCGGCTCATCGCGCCGGCAATCTCCTCGAGGTCGGAAGTGCCTTCCGGGATCAGCGGGTAGCGTTCGCCGGGTTCGACGGCGACCAGTTCGGGGCCCGGAGTGCCCGGCGTCTGCAGGTCGATGCGCGCGATGCCGGTGACCAGGTTGCGCCCGACGACGGCGGTCGTGTTCTGGCTGACCGGCGTATGCCGATCGACCCGAACGACGACATCGACGCGGTTGATGTTGTCGCGCGAGATCGAATACTCGTCGACGCGCCCGACCTTCACGCCGCGCATGTTCACGTCGCTTCCCAGCTGCAGGCCCTCGAGCGACTGCTTCTCGAAATGGATCGTGTAATAGCGGTACCCGTCGCCGGCGCCGCCGCGCACGAGCCACAGGTAGCCCGAGACCGCAGCGACGATCAGCGCGAGCACGACCGCGCCGACGAAGGTGTAGCGTGCTTCAGGCTCCATTGCCGGTGACCCCGTTTCCGCCCGGTGGCGCAAGCATTCTACGGCTCTCGAACCACGACCGGATCCATTCGTCGTCGTCGCGGGCGATCCGGTCCACGGTGCCGTCGGCTGCGATGCGGCCGCCGCGCAGCACGACGACGCGCCGCGCGATCGACAGCAGCGTGTCGAGATCGTGCGTGACGATCACCATCGTGATCCCGAGATCCCGGTTCAGCGATGCGAGCAGCGCGTCGATCGCGCGCGCCGTGGCCGGATCGAGACCGGCGGTCGGTTCGTCGAGGAACAGCACCTCGGGTTCGAGCGCAAGCGCACGCGCGATCGCCGCGCGCTTTCGCATCCCGCCCGACAGTTCGGCCGGCATCTTCGTGCCGACGGCAGTCGCGAGCCCTGCCATCGACAGGCGCAGGTCGACGAGCGGTGCGAGCAGCGGCTCCGGAATCGCTCCGTATTCGCGCATCGGCGTCGCCACGTTCGCCGCCACGCTCAGCGACGAGAACAGCGCCCCGTCCTGGAACATCACGCCGATGCGCCTGCGCAGTGCAGCGAGTTGCGCTGCGTTCGACGCCCAGACGTCGCTGCCGAGCAGGCGGATGCGGCCGGCCGCCGGACGCTGCAACCCGATGATCTCGCGCAACAGCACCGACTTGCCGCTGCCGCTGCCTCCGACGAGCGCGACCAGTTCGCCGCGACCGATGCGCAGGTCGAGGTGCTCGTGCACGACCTGCCTGCCGAACCGCGTGACGACGCCCTGCACGTCGATGACCGGATCGGCATCCGCCGGCTGCGCCCGCGTCGCGCTCACAGCCCGATCTTCTGCAGCAGCACGGCGAACAGCGCGTCGAGCAGGATGACCGCGACGATCGACTGCACGACGGTCGACGTCGTGTTGCGCCCGATCGAACGCGTGTCCCGGCTCACCGACATCCCCATGCGGCAGCCGATCACCGCGATGAAGAACGCGAACACCGGCGCCTTGACCAGTCCGATGACGAAGTGCCGCGGAGCGAGCGCATAGCGCAGCCGTTCGATGAACGTGTCGGCCGTGATGTCGAGCATCTGGTCGGCGATCAGCATCGCGCCGATCCCGCCGAGCACGTCGCCGACGAAGACGAGCAGAGGCAACGCGATCACCAGCGCGAGCACGCGCGGGACGACGAGCACCTCCTCGACCGACAGGCCGAGCGTGCGGATCGCGTCGAGTTCCTCGGTCAGCTTCATCGTGCCGATCTGCGCGGTGAACGCGGCGCCCGATCGTCCGGCGACGATCGTCGCGACGATCAGCGGCGAGAACTCGCGTGCCAGTCCGAGCGCGACTCCGTCGACGACGAAGATGTTCGCGCCGTACTGCGTCGCCTGCAGGCCGAGCAGGTACGCGAAGACGAGCCCGATGAGCAGCGTGACGAGCGAAACGACCGGAATCGCGCTCACGCACACCTGCCCGAACTGCGCGAACAGTTCGCGAACGCGCAGCCGCCGCGGCCGCGCGGCGGTCGCCGCGAGCGCGACCAGCACCCGTCCGAAATACTCGAGATGCCCGTGCAGCAGGGCGACTATCGAGACCGAAGCGCTGCCGATCGCGGCGAGCGGACCGCGCTTCGTCGTCGCGTCGAGCGAATGCACGCCCCCGGCGCCGCCACCGGCGTCGCCTTCGAGCCGTTCGCGAACGAGCTCGACGATGCGGCGATGCGAATCGTCGAATTCCCGCAGCGCGACGTCGGCCGGCGCGAACCCGGCATCGGCGACCCGCTGCCACAGCGCCAATGCGCAACTCGTGTCGATCGCGTCGAGCGCGCCGCCGTCGATCGACAACGCGGCATTCGCGCGGCCCGCGCGCAGTTCGCAGCCGCGCAGCGACTCGAAGACTTCGCTCAGTCGCGGCAGGCGCCACACGCCGGACAGCCGCAACACGCTGCCGTCGTCGGACGATTCGAGCCGGCAGTCGCCGTCGCTGGAACGCATTCGTGGGGAAACCGGAGACTCGGGCGCGGCCGAGCCTAGCACATGGCCTGCCCCGGGAAGGTGTCGACGATCCGGGCCGGATGCCCGCAGTCGCGCAGACGCGTCAGTTTTCCCGATCGCCCATGCCGTCGAGCAGCGACTTCAGGAAGCCGATGCCGCCGCCGATCGCGGCAATCGAGACCGACAGCATCGCGAGCAGTCCCAGCCCGATCGGGTTTCCGTCGACCGGGCCGAACAGCACGTACAGCAGCAGCGGCATCATTCCCGCAACGCCGATGACGGCGCTGACCAGCACGATCTTCGATCCCGAGTGCCTCTCGATCACCTGTTCGTCGTCGTGAACCATCGCCGCGCTCCGTTGCCTCGAAAGTCAACGTAGCGCAGGCGCGGTCGGTCGGCGGGGCGACGCGACGAAAGGTCGCATTGTCCGTGCCGGCGGATCTTGCGCGGGAGGAAGGATGTTGCATGGTGCCGGCTATCCGACTCGAACGGATGACCTACCGCTTACAAGGCGGTTGCTCTACCAGCTGAGCTAAGCCGGCGGACCGGAAAGGTGCAGGGAAAGTGTAGCCGCGAAGGCTACTTGACGCGCGTCAGGCGCGGTTTCCTGCGCGCGGGCGGTGTCGTTTCGGGCCCGTCGCCGTCGGCTGCGTCCGCGCCGGCGCCGCTTCCACGATCGCCGTCCGGCGCGGCGTCCCGGCGGCTCGGCACGGCCGAGATCGGGGCGCGGCGGCGAGGCTCCGCGCGCGGCGCGCGGGGGCGCTCGTCGCCTTCGTGCTTCGGCACCGATGCGAGCGCCGGTTTGCGACGCGAATGCGGCGCCGCTCCCTCCGCGGTGCCTGCGGGCTCGTCGGCAGGCGATGCCGCGGCCTTGCGCGACCGTTTGGCCGGGCGTCGACGCGCGCCGGCGGGCGCGTCTGCCTCGGATCCGTCGGCATCGGATCCGTC
>CAYZYC010000046.1:0-19080 GCA_964481165.1 uncultured Limnobacter sp.
CCGGAATCAACAATGCAGTGTCGCGCGTTGCCGGACTGCTCGCCGTGGCGCTGCTCGGTGCGGTCGCGATCGGCGTGTTCCGCGCAGCGCTCGACGCACGCCTCGACGCGATGCCGATCGCATCTGCCGTACGCGAGTCCATTCTGGCCCAGGCGCCGGATCTCGCCCGCGTACGGATACCGCCGGAACTCGGCGGCTGGGCGCGCCAGACCGTGGATTTCGCGCTCGACGCGGCATTCCTGCTCGGCTTCCGTGTCGCGATGCTCGCGGCTGCGGGTCTTGCGTTCGCCAGCGCGCTGTGTGCGGCGTGGACGATCCGCCGCGATCCGCGCCACCGGGCGTGATCCGGGCGAAAGCGGGAGGAAAGCCGGCGCAGCCGCTCAGCGACGAGAGCGCGCAGCCGCGACGGACGAGAGCCGGCGCGGCTCAGGTCATGTCCGGCGCGATGGCAGCGCGCAGGACCACCTGCTCGCGTCCTTCGCGCAGCCGCGTCGAGAACCACCAGATCGCGCCCTTCCGGATGCTCCAGGAAGCCGGCTCGCCGGCCAGCAGCATGCTGGCCAACTGGCCCAGCATCGGTTGGTGGCCGACGAGCACGACGTAACGCGATCGGGTCTCGGCCCCTTCGGGCCAGTGCAGCAGCTCGATGCAGTGCGCGACGTCGGCATCGGGCGCAAGCCGCGGATCGACGCGCACCTTGACGCCGAGCGCGTTCGCCGTTTCTCGCGCGCGGACCGCCGGACTGCTGATCACCGCATAGCGTTCGGGCAGCCGGGCGTGCAGCCAGCGCGCCATGCGATCGGCCTGCTTGCGGCCGCGTTCGGTGAGCCGGCGCTCGAGGTCGGTCGCCGGGTTCGTTTCGGCGTCGCCGGCATCGGCGTGTCGCCAGACGATGAGGTCCATCTCGTCGATCCGGAAATCCGCCATCGTGCCGCCCCTCCGTGACGATTCCGCGTCACTCGCGCGCAGCCGATTTCCCTGTTTCACTGGACTGGCGTTGCGGCGCTGCGGCTTCGGCCTGCAGCCGTCGATACCTGTCCATCAGCTGCTGCGGAGTCTCGACGTGCGCAGGGTCGAACGGAATGCAGTCGACCGGACACACCTGGCGGCATTGCGGTTCGGCGAAATGCCCGACGCATTCGGTGCAGCGCTGCGGGTCGATGCGGTAGATCTCGGGGCCCATCGAAATCGCCCCGTTCGGGCACTCGGCCTCGCAGACATCGCAGTTGATGCACTCGTCGGTGATGATCAGCGCCATCGCCGGCCCGCCCGTCCGTGCGTCACGCTCGCGCCGCGCGGATCTGCGCGAGCTTGCGCTGCAGCCACTTCAGCACCCCCGGCGACACGAACTGGGAGACGTCGCCGCCCAGCAGCGCGATCTCGCGCACCAGCGTGCCCGAGACGAACTGGTACTTGTCGGTCGGCGTCATGAAGATCGTCTCGACGTCGGGCATCAGGTGCCGGTTCATGCCGGCCATCTGGAACTCGTACTCGAAATCGGTCACCGCGCGCAATCCGCGCACGACGACGTCGGCCTTCTGCTGTTCGACGAAGTGCACCAGCAGTCCCGAGAAGGGGACGACTTCGACGTTCGGGAAGCGTTCGAGTTCCTCGCGTGCGATCGCGAGCCGCTCGTCGAGGTCGAAGATCGGGTTCTTCCCCCTGCTGTCGGCCACGCCGACGACGAGCGAATCGAACAGCTTCGTCGCCCGGCGGACGAGATCCTCGTGGCCACGCGTCAGCGGATCGAAGGTCCCCGGATAGATCGCTCGCGTCATTCCGTCGCTCCTCGCGGTTCGTCGTCGCGTTGCAACAGATGATAACGAACCTGGCCTGCCCGGTCGGAGCGCACGGTCGACCAGTCCGGCGGGGCATCGAAGGCGGCGCCGGTTTCGACGTATACCCGCGCTCCGGGTTCGAGCAGCGGAAGCACGGCCGAGAGCGAGCGATCGACCAGGCCGTCGTCGAACGGCGGATCGAGAAAGACGACGTCGAAACGCTCGCCGGCCTGCGCGAGGCGCTGCATCGCGACGAACGCATCCGCGAAGATCACTTCCACGCCGCTCGCCCCAAGGCGTTCGATCGTCCTGCCGATCGACTCGACGGCATCGCGCCGTCGCTCGACCAGCACGACCCGCTCGGCGCCGCGCGACGCGGCCTCGAGTCCGAGCGCCCCGGTGCCGGCGAACGCATCAAGGCATCGCAAGCCGTCCAGGCGCTGCCCGAGCCAGTTGAACAGCGTCTCGCGGACCCGGTCGGGTGTCGGCCGCAGACTCGGCGAATCGGGCACGTCGATCGGCGTGCGTCTCCACTTCCCGCCGATGATCCGGATGCGATGCGCTGCGCTGCCGTGCGCAGCATCGGCATGCCTGCGCGCCATCGCGCGGCGCCTCTCAGCGCGTCGCGTCGGGGTCGGCGCCGACGACGACGGTGACCATCGTCTCGGGGCGGACGCGCCGCGCGAACGCGTCGCGCACCTGCTCGAGCGTGACCGCGTCGACGCGATCGGTCCAGCGATCGAGGTAGTCCAGCGGCAGCCGATAGAAACCGATCACTGCGAGGTTCTCGAGGATCTTCCGGTTCGAATCGATCCGCAGCGCGAAGCCGCCGATCAGGTTCGACTTCGCCGCCTTCAACTCGTCTTCGGACGGGCCTTCGTCCAGGAAGCGCGACAGCGTCTCGCGCACGACGCCGAGCGCGACCTCGGTCTGCTCCTTCTGCGTCTGCAGCCCGATCGTGAACGGACCGGGCTGCAGCTTCGGCGAGAAATACGAGTAGACGCTGTAGGCGAGCCCGCGCTTCTCGCGCACTTCGTCGTACAGGCGCGATACGAAACCGCCGCCGCCGAGCACGTAGTTGCCGACCAGCAGCGGGAAGTAGTCGGGATCGCCGCGAGCGATCGCCGGTTGGCCGATCAGGATGTGGCTCTGCGAAGCCGGATGCGCGATCCGTCGTTGCTTCGCCTCGCGCGGCGCGACGACGTCGGGCACCGTCGGCGGGGCGGCGCCGGACGGAAGTCCGCCGGTCAGTCTCTCGGCGATCGCCTCGGCGCGTTTGCGATCGATCGCACCGATCATCGACACCACCGCCCGGCTGGCGCCGTAGCGGCTGCGGTGGAACTCGACGAGGTCGTCGCGCGAGATCGCCGCGATCGTCGCGGCGGTGGCGTGCGCGCCGTACGGGTGGTCGCCGTACATCAGCGCATCGAAGGTCCACTGCGCGATCGTCCCCGGCCGCGTTTCGGCTTCGCGGATCGCCTGGATCGAGCGCTCCTTCTCGCGCGCGAGCACCGATTCCGGGAACGAAGGCCGTTCGAGAATCTTCGCGAGCAGCGCGACCGCCGCGTCGCTGACCTTCTCGCTGCCGAGCGTGCGCAGCGTGAGACCCGCGCGATCGTCGCCGGCCCCGCCTCCGCGCTGCGCGCCGAGTCGCGCGAAACCTTCGGCGATCTGCGCCTCGTCGAGATCGTCGGTGCCGCGCGCGAGCATCGAGTTCGTCAGCGACGCCAATCCGGTCTTGTCGGCCGGCACGAGACGCGCACCGGCATCGAAATCGATGCTGATGTCGAGGATCGGGATCGCGTCGGCTCGCACGAAATACACGCGCGCGCCGCTCGACGTCGTCCAGTGCTCGATCGGCAGCGCAGCGCGGACGGAGGCGGCTGCCGACGACAGCACGACGAAGACGAACAGCGACGCGAGCAGCGGAAGCGCGAGCACCCGTGGCGTGCGCATGCGTGCCGCGACGCGGCGTGCGAAGAGGGTCACCGCAGGTGCCCTCCGGCAGCGTCCTGCGCCGGCGAATCCGCGCGCGGCTTCTTCGCTTCGCCCACCGGCTGCGGCAGCAACGTCACCACGCTGAGCGCATCGTCTCCGAAGTATTTCTTCGCGACCGCCTGCACCTCGGCCGACGTGACCCTGGCGACACGCTCGAGGATCCGGTCCGCATCGCGGTGCGAGAAACCCGCGAGCTCGAGTCCGCCGATCTCCATGGCTTGCGCCATGATCGAATCGCGCTTGTAGATCTCGCCCGCGACGTACTGCGTCTTGATCCGATCGAGTTCGTCGTCGCGCACGCCGTCGCGCGCGATCTTGGCGATCTCGTCGCGCAGTGCCTGTTCGACTTCCGCGGTGTTCCGTCCCTCGGCCGGCGTGCCGTCGAGCACGAACAGCGTCGGTCCGCGCGAGATGGCGTCGTAGCCCGCACCGACCTGGTTGGCGACTCTCGATCCACGCACGATGTTCCGGGTGAATCGCCCGTTCTCGTCGGCGTCGAGCACCGCGGCGAGCACTTCGAGCGCATACGGTTCGGTGTCGGCCTCGATGTCGCGCAGGCGCGGAACCTTGAACCCCATCAGCACGTACGGATTCTCGGCGGGCGCCTTGACCCACGAACGGCGCAGCCCGCGCTGCTCCGGTTCGTTCTGCGGCTTGCGCTCGGCGAGCGCATGCGCCGCGACGCGGCCGTAGGTCTTCTCGGCCGTCTTCCAGACGTCTTCGGCCGAGACGTCGCCGACGACGACGAGAATCGCGTTGGCCGGCGCGTACCACTGCCGATACCAGTCGCGCAGGTCGTCGAGCTTCATCGATTCGAGGTCGCTCATCCAGCCGATCACCGGCTGGCGCACCGGCGACGCGATGAATGCCTGCGCCATGTGCTGCTCGTAGACGAGCGACTTCGCGCTGTCTTCGGTGCGCAGTCGCCGCTCCTCCATCACGACGCGCACTTCCTGCTCGAACTCCTTTTGCGCCAGCACGAGCCCGGACATGCGATCGGCCTCGAGTTCCATCATCGTCGGCAGATGCTCGCTGCCGATCTGCTGGAAATACCCGGTGTAGTCGCGCGAAGTGAAGGCGTTCTCCCGTCCTCCGAGCGCCGCGACGCGACGCGAGAACTCGCCCGGCGCAAGCGTATCGGTACCCTTGAACATCATGTGCTCGAGCACGTGCGAGACGCCGGTTCGCCCGTTCGTCTCGTCGATCGAACCCACCCGGTACAGGACCAGGTGGACGACGGTCGGGGCACGGCGGTCTTCGCGCACGATCACCTTCATTCCGTTCGCGAGCGTGCGTTCGAACGCCGGTTTCGACGGCGCCGCAGTCGCATCGTCTGCGCGGGCGGGCGGCGCGTCGTTCTGCGCGACGGCCGGCGGTGCGTGCGCGAGGCACAACAGCGCTGCCGTCGCCGCCGCGCAAACGCCGCGCCGAAGTGGAGCGCGGGAAAGCGCAGCGCGGGACAGTGGAGCGCCGGAAAGCGGAGCGCGGCAAAGCGCGATTCGGCGGGAGAAATACGAACGGGGCATCGGCAACGACGCCGAGTCCGGTTGGGGAAGCGGCATGGCGGGGCAGGTAGAATCGGCTCCGAGTGTAGCCATGTTCGGATTCCTTCGTCGAAAAAAGCCCGCCTCCGGAGAAGACTCCCCCGCGATCTTCGACGCCGGCTCGCTGTATCCGCAGGAGGTGTTGCGGCAACCGGTCGACGAACCGACGTCAAGCGACCCGTCCGCGTTGCCTGTCCGGGAGACACCGCAGCAGCCGCAGGCGCCGGAAAGCCCGGCTACGGAGCCGCCGCAGAAGCAGACGCCCCGGCCACCGAGCGCCGAGACGCCGCTTCGAGCGCCCGCCTCCGACGCGCCGCATCCGGAACTCGCGGAGGCGCCGCAACCGCCGGACACTTCGGCGCCCGAGACGACTGCTCCCGAGTCGACTGCGCCCGGGACGACTGCGCCCGGGACGACTGCCCCCGAAACGCCTGCGCCCGGGACGCCGCAGCCTTCACCGGCGCCGGCCGCGCCGCCGTCGCAATCGCTGTACCCGACCGAGATGCTGGTCCGCCCCGACCTCGGGCTCGGGGCGGACGCGCAGATCGTCGTCGTCACGGTCCCGGAAGCCGAGCGCCGGTCGTGGATGAACCGGCTTCGGCAGGGGATGTCGCGCACGCGGGGCAACCTCGCAGGGCTGTTCTCGAACGTGCAGGTCGACGAGACGCTGTTCGAGGAACTCGAGAGCGCGCTGATCGCAAGCGACGCCGGCGTCGGCACCACCGAATGGCTGATGCAGCGCCTGCAGGAGCGCGTGCGGCGCGAGCGGCTCGCCGACGGCGAACAGGTGCGCCAGGCGCTGCGTTCACTGCTCGTCGAGTTGCTGATGCCGCTGGAAAAGCCGGTCGACATCGATCGGGCCGAGCCGCTCGTCGTGATGATTGCCGGAGTCAACGGGGCCGGCAAGACGACGTCGATCGGCAAGCTCGCGCATCACCTGCAGCGCCAGGGAAAGTCGATCCTGCTCGCCGCCGGCGATACCTTCCGCGCCGCCGCTCGCGAGCAACTCGCCGAATGGGGCTCGCGCAATCGGGTCGAAGTCATCGCGCAACAGGGCGGCGATCCGGCGGCGGTTGCCTTCGACGCGGTCAATGCAGGGCGCGCCCGTCGCACGGGCGTCGTGATGATCGACACGGCCGGCCGCCTGCCGACGCAGTCGCACCTGATGGACGAACTGAAGAAGATCCGCCGCGTCGTCGCCAAGGCGATGGACGACGCACCGCACGAGACGCTGCTGGTGCTCGACGGCAATACCGGACAGAACATGCTCGCGCAAGTGAAGGCCTTCGACGAAGCGGTGCCGCTGTCGGGGCTGATCGTCACGAAACTCGACGGCACCGCCAGGGGCGGCGCGCTGGCCGCTCTGGCGTTTACGCGACGCGAGCGCCCGATCCCGGTCTACTTCATCGGCGTCGGCGAGAAGATCGACGACCTGCAGGCGTTCTCGGCCGAGGAATTCGCCAGCGCGCTGCTCGACTGAGGCGCCTTCCGGATCTTCAGACGATCGCGACCGCCGCGAGGTCGGCGGCGATCCGCAGGTGATCCGGCAGTTTCGGCGGCCGTGCGGTACGCGAGCCCGCGCGGCTCGACGGCACCGGGCTCACCAGGTCGATTTCCGGATGGCGCTCCACGAAGAAGAAATCGTGCAGCGGATGTCCGCTTCGCTGCATTCCGTCACGCGCCTCGAAGACGCCCAGGCGCATCAGCCGGCACGTCGGCGCTCGTTCCGCCGACAGCGAGATACGGCGTGCGCCCGGCATCGCATCGGTGAATCCAAGCCACTCGTATTCCTGGTCGGCCGGCTCCCGCGCCACGATCAGCATCGTGTCGATCTGCGCGGCGAGGCAATACCGGTGGAACGCCTTCCACAGCATCAGGCGCACGATCCGCGGTTGCCCCGCTTCGCCGACGACGAGTCGCGACGCTTCGGCCAGCGACTGGTTGCGCAGCGACGCAGGCAGTTCGATGCGGTCCTCGACCAGCAGCCGGCCGCGCTCGCTCGCCAGGATGCGCACGCTGCCGAGCACCTCGCCGTCGATCGGCGACTCGGCGATCAGCAACGTGGCGTTCTCGCGCAGGTCGGCCGGATCGCAGGTGCGATCGGCGGGCTCGACGCGCGCACGAAGCGCATGGATCTTTCGGCGATCGTCGTCGTTGCGGGCGACGCGAACGGAGACGGGAAAGCGGCTGGCGAAGTCGATTGCCATCGGAGTGTCCGGGTGAGGCTACGCTGGCGGCCGGGACGACGGCGTGCCACTTCTTCGCGCGCCCGGGACGTGCCGTCGATCGTAAGCCGCGGCGACTGCGCCGTGGGATCCGCCAGTCGGACAGGCCCGGCCGTTCGACCCTACCTTCGGACGAGGCCGTTCGGGCGGATCACGAGGCGGCCCGGGCGGCCTCGGGCTGCACCGACGGCTCGGCGTCGCGAAATGCCTGCAGGCGCATGCACTCGTCGAAGATGCGCATGACCTGCGCATGGCGCTCGACCTTCGTTTCGAAGCGGCGGGCGTTGAAGATCTGCGGCACGAGGCAGACGTCGGCCATCGTCGGCGTGTCGCCGTGACAGAAACGCCCGGTTGCGCCGTCGGCGAGCTCGCGTTCGAGCGCCGAAAGCCCCTCGTCGCACCAGTGCCGGTACCAGTCGGCAATCGTTTCCTGGTCCGCCCTCACCGCGTCGCGCAGGTAGTTCAGCACCCGCAGGTTGTTCAGCGGGTGGATTTCGGCAGCGACGATCATCGACAGCGAGCGCACGCGGGCGCGCGCCAGCGGGTCGGCCGGCAGAAGCTTCGGCCCCGGTTTCGTTTCGTCCAGGTACTCGATGATCGCCAGCGACTGGGCGATCCGGTGCTCGCCATCGACCAGCAGCGGCACGAGCCCCTGGGGATTGAGGGTGCGGTACGGTTCCTCCGACTGCTCGCCGGCGGGCAGCCATACGACTTCGGGCTGCCAGGCGAGACCCTTCAGGTTCAACGCGATCCGCACGCGGAACGACGCCGAACTGCGAAAGTAGGTATGGAGCTCGAGCATCGTTTCACATCCCTGAACCGGAAATCGTCGGTAATTGTGTTATAATTCAACGGTTTATGGCATTCGCCCGCAGGATCGACAGACGCCGCCGGCGCACGCCCGGCCGATCGCTTGCAGTGTATCGGGAGTGCCCCGCCGTGTTCTGGCACTCGAAGGGCGAGAGTGCTAATCTATGGGAATCAAGACAGGAGGAAACCGCTGGATGACGAAGAATGGGTCGACCGCACTGGTGCCCGCCTCGGGCAGCGCCGCTCTTGCCCTGCCCGCGATCGGGAATCTCGACGCCTATATCGCCGCCGTGCACCGGTTGCCGATGCTGACGGCCGACGAGGAACTGGATCTCGCGCGCCGCTTCCGTGACGAGGGCGACCTCGACGCGGCGCGCCGGATGGTGATGTCGCACCTGCGCCTGGTCGTCTCGATCGCCCGTCAGTACCTGGGCTACGGGCTCGCTCACGCGGACCTGATCCAGGAAGGCAACATCGGCCTGATGAAGGCGGTCAAGCGTTTCGATCCCGAGCGCGGGGTGCGGCTGGTGTCGTTCGCGCTGCACTGGATCCGGGCCGAGATGCACGAGTACATCCTGAAGAACTGGCGCATGGTCAAGGTCGCGACGACGAAGGCCCAGCGCAAGCTGTTCTTCAATCTTCGCTCGCGGAAGGCTGGCGCGAACTCGCTGACCAGCGACGAAGTCGACACGATCGCCCGCGACCTGAACGTTCGACCGAAGGACGTCGTCGAAATGGAGATGCGCCTCGGCGGGCACGACCTGGCGGTGGACGCCCAGGCCGGCGACGCGGAGGAAGGCTTCGCCCCGATCGCGTGGCTGGCCGCGCCGACCTCCGAGCCGACACAGGTGCTCGAGGCGCGCGAGAATGACCGCCTCCAGAGCGAGGGCATCGCTTCGGCACTGGCCGCGCTCGATGCGCGCAGTCGCCGGATCATCGAATCGCGCTGGCTTCGTGACGCCGACGACGGCGGCACGCTGACGCTGCACCAGCTCGCCGACGAGTTCGGTGTCTCCGCGGAGAGGATCCGCCAGATCGAGGCGAAAGCGCTGCAGAAGATGAAAGGCTCGCTGGCCGAATTCGTCTAAGATGAGCGTCGCGTAGCGCGACGTTCCATCCGTTCTTTCCTCCCCCTCTTGGCCGCCGAAGGGAAACCCGAGGCGGCATTTCTTTGCCCGCCGCACCTTGCCCGCCGCAGCCCTTTCCTGCCTGCTGTTCAACGCGTTCGTCTGGGGCGTGTCGTGGTGGCCGTTTCGGCAACTGAACGCGCTCGGGCTGCACAGCCTCTGGGCGACCGGGCTGGCCTTCGGTTTCTCGACGATCGTCATCACGGCGTGGCGTCCGCGGGCGTGGGCCGGACTGCTGCAGCGTCCCGAACTCGGCTGGCTGCTGGTCGCCGCCGGAGTGACGAACGTCGCGTTCAACTGGGGCGTGATGATCGGCGAGGTCGTGCGGGTGGTGCTGCTGTTCTACCTGATGCCGGTGTGGTCGCTGCTGCTCGGACGCTGGCTGCTGCAGGAATCGATCACCCGCGGCGCGCTGGCGCGAATCGGACTGGCGGTCGCCGGCGCGCTCGTCGTGCTGTGGGAACCCGGTACGAAGTTTCCGGTGCCGGGATCGCTGGCCGACTGGCTGGGGCTCGCAGGCGGAGCGAGCTTCGCGTTCGTCAACGTCCTGGTGCGGCGCCATCGCGACGCGCCGGACGACGTGCGCGCGCTGGCGATGTTCGTCGGCGGCTTCGTCGTCGCCTGCGCGATCGCGTGGACGCTGTCCTCGGCGAGCATCATCGCGATGCCGCCTGCGCCGCAGTGGCACTGGATCGCGGGAACCGCGGCGCTGGCCATCGCTTTGCTGGCTGGCAACCTCGCACTGCAATACGGCGCGGCGCGCGTGCCGGCATCGGTGACGGCGATCGTGATGCTCACCGAGGTCCTGTTCGCCGCGATCTCGTCGATGGCGCTCGGCGGCGAGACGCTCGACGCGCGTACCATCGCAGGCGGTGCGATGATTCTCGGCGCCGCAGTGCTCGCGTCGTCGAAGCGCGACGGCGGAGGCGAGCCGATACGGGCCCGCGGTGTGCACGACGCCGGGCAACGACAGGGAGATCCGCATTGAGCAGCGTCCACGACTTCACGGCAACGTCGATCGACGGCGCTGCGCTGCCGCTCGGGAAGTATCGCGGCAAGGTGCTGCTGATCGTCAACACGGCGAGCCACTGCGGCCTGACGCCGCAGTACGCCGACCTGGAGAAACTATACCGGCGCTTCGAGCCGCAGGGATTCGAAGTGCTCGGATTCCCGTGCAACCAGTTCGGCAGCCAGGAACCCGGCAGCGAAGACGAGATCGCCGAGTTCTGCGAAACGCACTATGGCGTGACGTTTCCGATGTTCGCGAAGGTCGAGGTCAACGGAGACGGTGCGGACCCGCTTTTCCGCTGGCTGCGCAAGGAAGCGCCCGGACTGCTCGGCTCGGAAGCGATCAAGTGGAACTTCACGAAGTTCCTCGTCGGACGCGACGGCCGTGTCGTCGAACGCTTCGCGCCGACGACCACCCCGGACGACATCGCTCCTGCGATAGAGAAGCTGCTCGGCGTCGAGGATCAGCCGAGCAGCTGACGCAGGTCGTGCGCGATCGGCTCGGGGCCGGTGCCGTGCCGGATGAACAGCCGAAGCTTGCCCGACGTGTCGTAGACGTAGCTGCCGGCCGTGTGATCCATCGTATAGGTGTCGGGCGTCGATCCCGGTGCCTTCTGGTAGAACACGCGGAAGGCCTTCGCCGTGCGTTCGGTCGCGGCGGCGTCGCCGTACAGCCCCAGGAAACGGCTGTCGAAGGCCGGAACGTAATGCGCGAGCAGCTCCGGGGTGTCGCGCTCGGGATCGACGGTGACGAACAGCACCTGCACCCGGTCGGCGTCGGGGCCCAGCAGCTTCATCACTTCGGACAACTCGGACATCGTGCTCGGGCAGACGTCGGGGCACTGCGTGTATCCGAAGAAGATGACGACGGCCTTGCCCCGGAAGTCGGCGAGCTGGTACTGCTTTCCGTCGTGCCCGGTCAGCTGGAAGTCGGACGCGAAATCGGCGCCGGTGACGTCCGTGTTGCGGAATTCGGGCTTGGACTCGCAGCCTGCCAGCAACGATGCCAGGACGAAGCAGGCGGCCAGCACGGCCCACGCCACCGGCCGCGGGAAACGTAGCGGTTGCGCGACGGCTGCTGCGATACGGGACATCGAGACGGCTTCCTTCCGGGATCAACCCGCGTAGTGATCGACGAGCAGCGCTCCGAACAGCGCCGCGAGATAGAAAATCGAATATCCGAAGGTCCTGCGTGCGAGTTCGTCGCTGTACGAGCGCCACATGCGGAACGCGTAGCCGACGAAGACGGCACCGAGCGCCAGCGCGATCACCAGGTACAGCAGACCGCTCATGCCGATCAGGTACGGCAGCACCGAAGTCGCGACGAGCAGCACCGTGTAGAGCAGCACGTGCAGGCGCGTCAGTTCCGGCCCGTGCGTGATCGGCAGCATCGGCAGCCCCGATTCCCGGTAGTCGTCGATGCGGTACAACGCCAGCGACCAGAAGTGCGGCGGAGTCCAGACGAAGATGATCAGGAACAGCGCCAGCGCCGGAGCGCCGACCTCGTTGGCGACGGCCGCCCACCCGAGCACCGGAGGCATCGCCCCCGACGCGCCGCCGATCACGATGTTCTGCGGCGTCGCCGGCTTCAGCAGCACCGTGTAGACGCCGGCGTAGCCGACGAAGGTGGCCAGCGTCAGCCACATCGTCAACGGGTTCACGAAGTGGAAGAGCAGCAGCGATCCGGCCCCGGCGAGGCCGCCCGCGAAGACGATCGTCGCGGCCGCCCCGACCTCGCCGCGCGCCGAGGGTCGGCCGCGCGTACGCATCATCCGCGCGTCGATGCTGCGCTCGATCAGGCAGTTGAAGGCGAATCCGGCCGCCGCGAGCAGCGAGATGCCGGCGGTCCCGAATACGAGGATCTGCCATGGCACGCGCGAGTCCGAAGCCAGCAGCATTCCGATCATCGCGCAGAACGCGGCGAGCAGAACGATGCGCGGCTTCGTCACCGCGAGGTAGTGCGAGGCGACCAGGCGCCAGCCCGTCGCCCGCGTTGCCGGCAGGTCGATCTCGTTCATACCTGCAGCCGCGCCTGGCGTGCGCGGTACAACATCGCGACCACGATACCCAGCAGCAGCGCTGCGCCGCCGTTGTGTGCCACGGCGACCGGCAGCGGAAGGCTGAAGTACACGTTCGACAGGCCGAGCGCCCACTGCACGAGCAGTACCAGCAGCAGCCAGCCGCCGAGCGTACGCATCCCGTCGGTCTTGCGCGCGCGCCATCCGAGCCAGCCGAGATAGATCGCCACGACGACGGCACCGAGCCGGTGCATGAAGTGGATCGCGGTCAGCGCCTGCGTGGACAACAGTTCGCCGTCGCGCGTGAGCCCGAGTTCGCGAACGAAGTGGAAGGCGTTGGCGAAGTCCATGTCCGGCCACCACCGCCCCTGGCACGTCGGCAGGTCGGTACAGGCGAGCGCCGCATAGTTCGTGCTCGTCCATCCGCCGAGAAAGATCTGCAGCGACAACACGACGAGCCCGATCAGGACCGGCCCGGTCATGCCCGCCGCAGGCTCGGCGTCGACGTGGCGAACGGGCGGCATCTGGCGCATCCACAACCACAGCAGCAGCGACAACGTGAGCAGGCCGCCGACCAGGTGCCCGGTGACGATCGCCGGCTTGAGCAGCAGCGTCACCGTCCACATTCCGAAGATTCCCTGCAGGATGACGACGCCGACGAGCGCGATCGGCAACGCGGGCGACTGACGCAGTTCTTCGCGGCGGCGCCACGCGATCGCTGCAACGACGATCACCAGCAGTCCGAGCAGCTTCGCGAAATACCTATGGACCATCTCGCGCCACGCCTTGCCCATCGAAACCGGACCGTGCTCGCCGCCCTGCTCGGCGACCGCCTTCGCGATGTCGTCGGCGGCATGGTACGGGCTCAGCGTGCCGTAGCAGCCGGGCCAATCGGGACAACCGAGACCCGCATCGGTCAGCCGCACGTATGCGCCGAGCATGATCAGCGCGAAGGTCAGCACCACGGTGAAGCCGATCAACCGGCGGTATCCGCTCGGGCGTTCGCGCGAACGCACGCCCGGAAGGGAAGGACTCTCGATCGTTGCACTCATTCGTTCACTCGATTCCTGTACGCCGCGCATTTTCCGCCAGCACGGCCCCGGGCGTCATCCGATCTGCGACGCCCGAAGCAGTTTGGCGAGATCTTTCTTGATCCGACCGGGGTCCGCATCGCGCGGAAAGCGCATCATCAGGTGCCCCATCGGATCGATCAGCCAGATGTGGTCGGCCGCGCGTGTCGTTTCGGTCGCAGGGAAATGCGCTCCGATCCGCCCTGCGGTCGCGCGCAGGACCACAGTGCCGTCGTGTTCGGCGAGCAGGCCCGCATCGGGCGTACCGGCGTCGGGGATCAGCCATACCCGCTCGACGCGTTCGCGATCCTTGCCGGTCGTCAGGCGCAGTTGCCGGACCTGGTACAGCCTTTCGCGGCAGGCAGGGTCGCAATCGGACGCACCGACGACGAGCATCACCCAGCGACCGCGGAACTCGTCGAACGAACGTGCGTTGCCCTGCAGATCGATCGCGGCAAGGTCGCCGACCGCGCGTTGTTCGAGCAGCGTCCCGTAGTTCGTGCGCCCTTCCGGACGCACGAGATAGTAGGTGACGTACGAAGCGATCACCGGCAATGCGAGCACGAGGACGAGCGCGATCATCTTCAGGCGACCCGACCGGATCCGGCTGCGTGGATCCGCCTCCTGCCCGCGCGCCGATGCTTCGCGCTCGTGATCGCCCGCGCCTTCGCTACCCGCCATGTCGTCGACCCGACCGCCCGATCCGCCCGTCACGCACCGCCCTCGCATCCCCGAATTCCGTAGCTGCCGTTGCCGCCTACGCTCCGTCAGCCGGTCTTCTCGAGCGGAAGACGACGAAGCGCAACCACAACACACCCGTCAGCGTCGCCAGCGCATACCACTGGAACGCGTAGCCCAGGTGCCGGTCGACGTCGAGACCCGGCGCGGGCCAGTCGCGCACCAGCCCGTCTTCCCAGGCACCCGCCGTCGTGCGCGCCGGCTGCGATTGCCGCACGATCGGCGCCTGCATCGACAGCCCCGACCATTGCGCGAAGCCGGCGAGATCGACGTTCTGCCGTATCCGGTCCTGCGGACCGGGGGGCGGCGAGGTGCCCAGCTCGAGCGTGCGCGGAACCTCGCGCAGCGCGACCCCCTCGACTTCGACGGATTCGTCGGGCGTCGGCACCGCCGGCAACCGGTTGCGTTCCCGCGGATCGCTTGCGATCCACCCGCGAAGCACCAGCAGGTGCCGATCGGAACCTGCGATTCTAATGGGAGAGAGCACGTGGAAGCCGGCAACCCCGCGATACGTCCGGTTGTCGACGTAGACATCGAATTTTGACACGAAGCGACCGCGCACCCGCACCCGGCGCCCGGCCAGCGCGTCGACGTCCTGTTGCGCGGCCGACAACGAAATCGGCTCGTCGCGTTCGGCCGCGTCGCGTTGCGCCTGCAAGGCCCGCTTTTCGTCGGCGCGGCGCATCTGCCAGTTGCCCAGGGAAACGGTGGCGGCGACGAGCGCGAACGCGACGACCGTGGGCACCCACCTGCGCGGATTCATCCCGGCGCCGATCGGCCCCCGGGGCTCACCAGGGACAACGCATCTGCCGGTACCAGTGCAGTGATTCGTGCGGAGCGCCGCTTGCGAGGCAGCGGATCATGAGCGGCGATCGGCGCGAAACACTGCACTAGAATCGAACGCAGGACCGCGGAGTCGCTCGTGAAGTGGATCGTCGTTTTCGGTTTCGTGCTGATCATCGGAAGCCTCGCCTCCGCGCTGTTCTTCCTGGTGCGCGATCGGGGTCAGACGCGCAACACCCTGCGCGCGCTCGGTTTTCGCGTCGGTTTCTCGATCGCGCTGTTCGCCTTCATCCTGATCGCGCACTACCTGGGCTGGATCCAGAGCACCGGCGTGCCGATCGGCAGGTGATCGTCGCGCTCCGGGCGGCACGGGAGTCGCGCAACGCGCGCCGCCGTGCCCGCACGCAGCGCGCGCCGCTACAGCCAGTACACGACGACGTACAACCCCAGCCAGACGACGTCGACGAAGTGCCAGTACCAGGCGGCCGCTTCGAATGCGAAGTGGTTGTCGGGAGTGAAGTGCCCCCGGATGATCCGGAACAGCACTGCCGTCAACGTGATCGCGCCGACGCAGACGTGGAACCCGTGGAACCCGGTCAGCATGAAGAACGTCGAGCCGAAGATCCCGGAATCGAGCCGGAGGTTCAGGTCGCGGTAGGCGTGCGCGTACTCGTACACCTGGAAACCGAGGAACGTGAAGCCCAGCAGGATCGTCACGATCATCCAGAACGTCAGCGAACCGCGCCGGTTCTCCTTCAGCGCGTGGTGCGCGATCGTCAGCGTCGCTCCCGACGTCAGCAGCAGCGCCGTGTTCAGCGTCGGAATCGGCCAGGGGCCGATCGTCTCGAACGGTTCGATCGTTCCGGCAGGGCCGGCGTGCGGCCAGACCGCCTGGAAATCGGGCCACAGGATCGCCTTGTGGTCGAGGTCGCCGAGCCAGGGCATCGTGATCGAGCGCGCGTAGAACAGCGCACCGAAGAACGCGGCGAAGAACATCACCTCGGAGAAGATGAACCAGCTCATCGACCACCGGAACGACGTGTCGACCTGCCTGCTGTACAGCCCGCTTTCGGACTCGATCGCCACCGTCGAGAACCAGCCGACGAGCATGTACACCATGATCACGACGAAGATCGCGAACAGGTACGGCCCGAACGGCGCGCCGTTGAACCAGCTCGCCAGGCCGAAGGCGAAGAACGCCAGCGCGAGCGCCCCGACCGCCGGCCACTTCGATGGACTCGGTATGAAGTAGTGAGGCGCCTGCGTTTGCGCACCCGAAGCCATGTCGCTGTCTCCCAATGATTTCCCGTTGTTCCGCCTGCCTGCCCGACTGCCCGTCAGCCCGCCGCCATTCGCGCGATGAGGATCAGCGTCACCACGAAGACGACCGCGAGCAGGATCCCGACGAAGATCACGTGCACCGGTCGAAGGTGCTTCATGTCCAGTTCGTGCGCCCGCCCCTTTCGCACTCCGAAAAACGCCCAACCGACGGCTTTCAGCGTGTCGACGAAGCGGGCCCTGGGTTGCACCGGCCGCTTGTCGCCCTGCATCAACTCCCCCGCGAAGAACCGTCCGATCCGGAACCACCGCTGCCGTCGCCGGCCGCCGCCCCGCCGCTCGCTCGTCCGCCGACCTCGAAGAACGTGTACGACAGAGTGATCGTGTTGACGTCCTTCGGCAGTTTCGGATCGATCACGAACACCACCGGGAAACGCCTTTTCTCGTGCGCCTGCAGCGCCTGCTGCTCGAAGCAGAAACACTCGAGCTTGCGGAAGTAGGCCGCCGAGTGCTGCGGCGCATAGCTCGGAATGGCCTGTCCCGCGGTGGGTCCGGCGCGCGTGTTGACCAGGTCGTATTCGACGGTCACCAGTTCGCCGGGGTGCACCTCGAGCGAACGAACCGCAGGGCGGAACTGCCACGCGCCACGCGCATTGGCGTCGAACTCGACGACGACCTTGCGCGACGCGTCGACCTGCGTATTGCGCGCGAACGCCGCGGCCCCGCGGTCGACCTTCGTGAGGTTGTTCAGTCCGGTGACTTCGCAGATCTTGTCGTACAGCGGGATCAGCGCGAAACCGAAACCGAACATGACGCCGGCGACGACGACGAGCTTGCCGAACATCCGCAGGTTCGAAGCGCGGGCCTCGCGGCCGGCCTGCGAGCCGCCGGGCGTTGCGCCTGCGCGGGGGCGAATCGGATCCAGGTCAGCCTCCCGAGAACAACAGGCGGTTCACGATCACTCCCGCGAAGAACACGAGGGCGATCGACGCGAGGATCAGCGCGGTGCGCAGGTTGTGGCCGCGGCGGCTCACGTGTCGTGCTCCGCAGTGCGCGGTGTGCGCGATGCCGGTTCGCTCGGCGCCGGTGCGCTCGACGCAGGTGCGCACGATGTCTGCGCGGGCAAAGGCGCGGGCCGTGTGCGGAGCGGTTGCGCTGACCTCACCGGGTGGGTCGGGTTCACTTCAGCACCGGCGGGGTTTCGAAGGTGTGGAACGGCGCCGGGCTCGGAACCGTCCAC
This sequence comes from uncultured Limnobacter sp., assembly GCA_964481165.1. Taxonomy (GTDB): domain Bacteria; phylum Pseudomonadota; class Gammaproteobacteria; order Burkholderiales; family Burkholderiaceae_E; genus Zeimonas. The sequence goes on from CAYZYC010000046.1 coordinate 17,618, forward strand.
TCGAGGCCGTGCGAGCCTTCCCAGACGCGCTCGGTCGCCTTCTCGCCACCCCGAATGCACTTGATCACGACCCACAGGAAAATCAGCTGCGACAGCCCGAAACCGAAGGCGCCGACGGTGACGATCGCGTTGAAGTCGGCGAACTGCATCGGGTAGTCGGCGTAACGACGCGGCATTCCCGCCAACCCGAGGAAGTGCATCGGGAAGAACGTCAGGTTGAACGTGACCATCGAGGCCCAGAAGTGCCACTTGCCGAGTCTCTCGTCGTACATGTGGCCGGTCCACTTCGGGATCCAGTAGTAGACGCCGGCGAACAGCGCGAACAGCGAGCCGGCCACCAGCACGTAGTGGAAGTGCGCGACGACGTAGTACGTGTCGTGCAACTGGATGTCGAGCGGCGCCAGCGCGACGATGATTCCGGTGAACCCGCCGATCGTGAACACGAAGATGAACCCGATCGCGAACAGCATCGGCGTCTCGAAGGTCATCGACCCGCGCCACATCGTCGCGGTCCAGTTGAAGATCTTCACTCCGGTGGGCACCGCGATCAGCATCGTCGCGTACATGAAGAACAGCTGTCCGGTGACCGGCATCCCGGTCGTGAACATGTGATGCGCCCAGACGAGGAACGACAGAATCGCGATCGACGCGGTCGCGTAGACCATCGAGCTGTAGCCGAACAGCTTCTTGCGCGCGAAGGTGGGGATCACCTCGCTCACGATCCCGAACGCCGGCAGGATCATGATGTAGACCTCGGGGTGCCCGAAGAACCAGAAGATGTGCTGGTACATCACCGGGTCGCCACCGCCGGCGGCGTTGAAGAACGACGTGCCGAAGTGGCGGTCGGTGAGAACCATCGTGATCGCGCCGGCGAGCACCGGCATCACCGCCAGCAGCAGGTACGCGGTGATCAGCCATGTCCAGCAGAACATCGGCATCTTCATCAGCGACATGCCCGGGGCGCGCATGTTCAGGATCGTCGTGATGATGTTGATCGAACCCATGATCGAGCTGGCGCCCATCAGGTGCAGCGCGAAGATCGCCAGGTCCATCCCCGGGCCCATCTGCACCGACAACGGCGCGTACAGCGTCCAGCCGGCGGCCGTCGCTCCGCCGGGCACCAGGTACGACGTGACCAGCAGGGCCGCTCCGACCGGCAGCAGCCAGAAGCTGAAGTTGTTCATGCGCGCGAACGCCATGTCCGAGGCGCCGATCATCAGCGGAACCTGCCAGTTCGCGAAGCCGACGAAGGCCGGCATGATGCTGCCGAACACCATGATCAGCCCGTGCATCGTCGTGAGCTGATTGAAGAACTCGGGCTCGACGATCTGCAGCCCCGGCTGGAACAGCTCGGTGCGCAACAGCAGCGCATTGACGCCGCCGACCAGGAACATCGTGAACGAGAACCACAGGTACATCGTGCCGATGTCCTTGTGGTTGGTGGCGAACAGCCACCGGCGCCA
>CAYZYC010000047.1:0-18413 GCA_964481165.1 uncultured Limnobacter sp.
CGTGCGAGTGCCCGTCGTGCGAGTGCCCTTGGAGCGAGTGCCCGTCGGGCGGCCCGTGTGCGGCGTGCGCACGATGCTCGTGGGCTGGGTGGTGTTGCGTCATCGTGCGCAGGGGCGATAGCCCGGCCGATTGTATCGGGCCCTTATAATCCGTGCCGACGCGGTCAGCTTTCGAGCGAGGAACTCCATGAGCAAGGTATACCCGAGCGCGGCGAAAGCCCTCGAAGGGGTCGTCGCCGACGGGCAGACGATCGCAGTCGGCGGCTTCGGGTTGTGCGGGATTCCCGAGGCGCTGATCGCCGCGTTGCGCGACTCGGGCGTGAAGAACCTCACCTGCGTATCGAACAACGCCGGCGTCGACGGGTTCGGCCTGGGGCAGTTGCTCGCGACGCGCCAGATCCGTCGGATGATCGCGTCGTACGTCGGCGAGAACAAGGAATTCGAACGGCAGTACCTGGCCGGAGAGCTCGAACTCGAGTTCACGCCGCAGGGAACGCTCGCCGAGAAGCTGCGGGCCGGCGGCGCCGGGATTCCGGCGTTCTTTACGCGCACCGGCGTCGGAACGATCGTTGCCGAAGGCAAGGAGACCCGCGAGTTCGACGGCCACCAGTACGTGATGGAACGTTCGCTGGTGCCCGACGTTTCGCTGGTCAAGGCGTGGATGGCCGATCGCAGCGGCAACCTGCTGTTCCGGCGCACGGCGCGCAACTTCAACCCGAACGTCGCGATGGCCGGGCGCATCACGATCGCCGAAGTCGAAACGATCGTGGCCACCGGAGAGATCGATCCCGATCAGGTGCACCTGCCCGGGATCTACGTGCACCGGATCGTGCACAACCCGACACCCGAAAAGCGCATCGAGCAGCGCACGACGCGCGCGCGCCAGGGCGCCTGAGGAGAATCGACATGCCCTGGACCCGTGACGAAATGGCCGCGCGTGCGGCACGCGAACTGCGCGACGGCTACTACGTCAATCTCGGCATCGGCCTGCCGACGCTGGTGGCCAATCACGTACCGGCGCGGATGGAAGTCTGGCTGCAGTCGGAGAACGGACTGCTCGGAATCGGGCCGTTCCCGACCGAAGACGAAATCGATGCCGACCTGATCAATGCCGGCAAGCAGACCGTCACCACGCTGCCCGGCTCGTCGATCTTCTCGTCGGCCGATTCGTTCGCGATGATCCGCGGCGGAAAGATCAACCTCGCGATCCTCGGTGCGATGCAGGTCAGCGAGAAAGGCGACCTCGCGAACTGGATGATCCCGGGCAAGATGGTCAAGGGCATGGGCGGCGGCATGGATCTCGTCGCCGGCGTCGGCCGCGTCATCGTGCTGATGGAGCACACCGCGAAAAAGAAGGACGGCACCGAGGATCTCAAGATCCTGCCCGAATGCACGTTGCCGCTCACCGGGGTCGGTGTGGTCGACATGATCGTCACCGATCTCGGCGTGCTCGACGTAACGCCCGAGGGGCTGAAGCTGCGCGAGCTCGCGCCGGGCGTGACGAAGGAAGCGCTCGTCGCGAAAACGGGCTGCCCGGTCGACTTGTCTTCGGTGGGCTGAGCGCGGGGCTCGTTGGCGCACGCGGGGTCGTTGGCGCATCGGCGCATCGGCGCATGGCGCGTGGCCCCCGTTGCAGTCCGCTCGCTCGACCGCCACGTGGCCGCGACTGCTCGAATTTCGAGCGTTTTGCTTCGAAGAACGCGTAGTACGAGCAGGAACGCTCGAAATCCGCGCGAATTGCGGTGCGTCGGCAGCGGAGCTCCGGCCGCCGTACCGGCGTAGAGCGCCTAGCTAGGCGCAGAGGGTCGAGGCGTAAAGCGTCGAGGCGCAGAGCGTCGAGCTACCGGCGCAGCGGAGTGCTCGGCGCCGGCGCAGTGGAGTCGAGGCCGCAGCTCCGGCGCAGCGGAACCGGGCTACTGCCGGGGGCCCGGGGCGCGCAGGAGCGACGACCCGTGCCGCGGCGTCGGCGCAGGATGGGGGCGCTACCGTCGAACCAGCGGCGTCGTCAGCAACGCGCGCGCCTCTTCGGGCAGCGGCGCGGACTTCTTCTTCGCGTAGTCGACCCAGACGATCTTCGCACCGCCTTGCGCGTAAACGACGCCGGGCTCGTCGCTGCGCAACATGTCGACCCAGGTCTGGATGCTCGAGCGGCCGAGCCCGCCGGCATACTGCCGGCACAGCACGGTCCCCGGATAGTGCAGCTCGCGCAGGAACGTGCAGTTCGCATTGACGATCAGCGGGCCCTGCCCTTCGCGCGTCGGCGTGAAGCCCAGCGACTCGAACCAGCTGATGCGCGCCTGCTCCATGTAGCGGAAATAGACCGTATTATTCACGTGCCCCATGGCGTCCATGTCGCCCCAGCGGATGGGAATCTCCAGCTCGAATACCAGGATGCGCTCGCTCAATTCGTCCTCCAGGTCCAGCGCATCGGCATGATTCCGCATCCGGATCGCGTCGCGCTACAGAATGAAATCCACGCGCGCCCGCCCCAGGCGTTGGCCGCGCCACAGACAGTCTCGCATATCGCATTGCTGCGTTCGCCGAACGACGCGGACGCCGACCCGCTGGCTGCGCTTTGCGAATCGCTCGGCGTGCCGCCCCCGGGCGACGGTACGACGCATTTCCTCGCCGACTTCGGCGAGTTCCGGCTCAAGCGCGAACGTCACGGCGAATTCGACGGGTACACCGTCTATCGCGATGGCGCCGATCCGCGCGCGCCTTTCGATCGTCCCGCGACGGCGTCGTTGCCGGCCGCATGGCTGGACACGCTCCCCGGTTCGCTGATCGCAGCCGTGCACATCGCGTTGCTGCCGGCGCGGGCGTTCGCCGGGAGCACGGGCCCGGGGACGAGCGCCGACACAGGCAACCGAGCGGACGCCCGCACAGGTGAGCGAGCGGACTCCGATACATCCACGCGGACGGTCTCCGGCGCGGGCGCGATCGCGGCGATGTTCGGGCCCCACGAGGTGTGTGCGGCGACGATCGGCGACGGTGCCGGGCGCGTCTACACCGATTTCCACGTCGACGCCGGCGGGTTCACGCGTTTCGTCGTGCTCGACGAGTCGCTCGGCCCGGTCCGCGCCGGCCGCCAGGTGCAGCGCCTGATCGAGCTCGAGGTCTACCGGATGATGGCGATGCTCGCGTTTCCGCTGGCACACGCCAGTGCCCGCGAACTCGATACCGTCGAGGCCGGGCTCGGCAACCTCGTGACGCAACTCGAGCACGCGCCGGTCGAACAGGAACCCGAGTTGCTGCGCGAGTTGACGCGCCTTGCCGCAACGGTCGAGCGGCTCGTGGCGGCGGTCGGCTTTCGTTTCGGCGCAACGCGCGCATACCACGCGCTGGTCCGTCAGCGCGGCGAAGACCTGCGCCAGCGCCGCGTGCACGGCCTGCAGACGCCGACGGCATTCCTCGAGCGGCGCTTCGATCCGGCGATGGCGTTCTGCGAAAGCGTCGGACGGCGTATCGAGTCGAGCGCCGAGCGGATCGCGCGCGCCAGTTCCCTGCTGCGCACGCGCGTGGACATCGAACGCGAGCGGCACAACCAGGAGCTGCTGTCGGCGATGAACCGGCGCGCACGACTGCAGCTGAACCTGCAGCAGACGGTCGAAGGCCTGTCGGTGGCGGCGATCACGTACTACGCGGTCGGACTCGCAGCGTATCTGTTCAAGGCGGCAAAGTCGGCCGGCGCGGGCATCGACGTCGACCTGGCAACGGGCCTGGCCGTCGTGCCGATCGCCGTCGTCGTGGCGCTGGGCGTGCGCCACATCCGGGAGGGCGTGAAGCGTCGCCTCGGTGGCAGCACGCGCGACTGACCGGGCGCTGCATCGACACGTTGCGCGCGCGGCCCGAACGCGCTTCAGACGCCGAACCCGTCGTCGGCAGCGATCACCGCGCCGTTGACGAAACCCGACTGCTCGGAGGCGAGCAGCAGCAGCACGCCGTCGAGGTCCTCGGGCTTGCCCACGCGACGTCGCGGAAGCATCCGGATCAGCTTCTGGCCGGCCTCGGTCTGCCAGTGCGCCGCGTTGATCTCGGTCTCGATGTAGCCCGGGCAGATCGCATTGACGTTGATTCCGTAGCGGCCCCACTCGAGCGCCATCGCCTTCGTCATCTGCACGACGGCGGCCTTGCTCATGCAGTACACGCCGATCTGCGCGAGCACGCGCAGCGCCGCCATCGACGCGATGTTGACGATGCGCGCGCTGCGCCCGGGATTCTCCTTCGCGCGCGCGATCATGCGGCGCGCGACTTCCTGCGCGACGAAGAACGCGCCCCGCGTGTTCGTTCCGAAGACGAAGTCGTAGTCCTCCGGCGTGACATCGACGAGCCGCTGCGTGGCGCTCACTCCCGAGTTGTTCACCAGGATGTCGATGGCGCCGGCTTCGCTTTCTGCCTGTGCCACCGCATCGCGAATGCTCTGCGTGTCGGTGACGTCGAGTGCGACGACGTATGCGGCGCCACCGGCCGATTCGATCTCGGCGCGCAACTCCTTCAGGCGCTCGGTGCGTCGCGAAGCGAGCACGACCTGCGCGCCGTTGTCGGCAAGCAGTCGTGCGAAACGTGCGCCCAGGCCGCTCGACGCACCGGTGACGAAAGCGGTCTTGCCGTCGAGGTCGAAGCGTGTGGTCACGATGAAACCTCCCGAGTCGCGTGCACCCCGATCCGTTCCGATGGTATCGCCAAAGCGCGTCGTCGACCCGATCGCCGTTTGCGCACGGCCGACGCTTTCCGGGACAATGCCGGGCGCAGTGTGCAACGCCACCGGCGTCCACCGGCATCGGGAGAGGAAACCACATGGAAATCCAGCGCGACTCGATGGAGTTCGACGTCGTGATCGTCGGCGGCGGACCGGCAGGTCTTTCGGCCGCGATCCGCCTGAAGCAACTCGCCGCCGAGCGCGGCTCGGAGCTCGGCGTCTGCGTGGTCGAAAAGGGCTCGGAGATCGGCGCGCACATCCTGTCGGGCGCGGTGATGGACCCGCGCGCGATCGCCGAGTTGTTTCCCGAGTGGCGCGAGCTCGGTGCTCCGCTGCACACCGAGGTCACCGAGGATCGTTTCCTGTTCCTGTCGGCCAGCGGCTCGCGCGGCGTTCCGGGCTGGATGCTGCCGGACTGCTTCAAGAATCACGGAAACTACGTCGTCAGCCTGGGCAACGTGACGCGCTGGCTCGGCGAGCAGGCCGAAGCACTGGGCGTCGAGGTCTATCCCGGGTTCGCGGCCGCCGAAATCCTGTACCGCGACGACGGCTCGGTGCGGGGGATCGCGACCGGCAACATGGGAATCGGTCGCGACGGCGAACCGACTTCGAATTTCCAGCCCGGCATGGAACTGCTCGGGAAGTACACGTTCCTCGCCGAAGGCTCGCGCGGCCATCTCGGCAAGCAGCTGATCGCGCGCTACGGTCTCGCCGAAGGGCGCGATCCGCAAAGCTACGGCATCGGAATCAAGGAACTCTGGGAAATCGACAGCGCGAAGTTCCAGAGCGGACTGGTGGTCCACACGGCGGGCTGGCCGCTGGACAACGCGACCTACGGCGGATCGTTCCTGTACCACGCCGAAGACAACAAGGTTGCAATCGGTTACGTCGTCGGTCTGAATTACCGCAATCCGTACCTGTCGCCGTTCGAGGAGTTCCAGCGCTACAAGACGCACCCGGCGATCCGCTCGTTCCTCGAGGGCGGGAAGCGACTCGCGTACGGCGCTCGCTCGATCACTGCGGGCGGAATCAATGCGCTGCCGAAGTTCACTTTCCCCGGCGGCTGCCTGATCGGCTGCGACGCCGGATTCCTGAACGCTTCGCGGATCAAGGGCAGTCACGCTGCGATCAAGACCGGAATGCTCGCTGCCGAAGCTGCGTTCGAGGCGCTCGCAGCCGGACGCAGCGGCGACGAACTCGACGCCTATGCGCAGGCGTTTCGCCGATCCTGGCTGCACGACGAGTTGTACCGCGCACGCAATTTCAAGGCGGCGATGGGCAAGGGACTGTGGACGGGCACGCTGCTCGTGGGGATCGATCAGGTGGTGTTCCGCGGCAAGGCGCCGTTCACGATGCACGTCGCGAAGCCGGACCACGAATACCTGTTGCCGGCGGCCGAATGCCAGCCGATCGCCTACCCGAAACCCGACGGCAAGCTGAGTTTCGACCGCCTGTCTTCGGTGTTCATCTCGAACACCAATCACGAAGAAGACCAGCCGGCGCACCTGACGCTGAAGGATCCGTCGGTGCCGGTGAAGACGAACCTCGCACGGTATGCCGGCCCGGAGCAGCGGTACTGCCCTGCCGGCGTCTACGAGTTCGTGCGAGGCGACGACGGAAACGAGCGATTGCAGATCAACGCGCAGAACTGCGTGCACTGCAAGACATGCGATATCAAGGACCCGACGCAGAACATCGTCTGGGTCGTTCCCGAGGGCGGCGGCGGGCCGAACTACTCGGGGATGTGAAAGCGGGGATGGGAAGGTTCGGAAGCGAGATCTGCGCGCCGCGTTCCGCCCGAGGCGACGCGCAGATGGGGCTGCGGCCCTATTGTCCGAACTGGCGCGCGCGTCGCTGTCCGCCGTAGCCGCCGCGGTTGCCACCGCCGCCGCCTTCGCGATCGCCGCCTCCATAGCCGCCACCACCGCCTCCGCGGTTGTAGCCGCCACCACCGCCTCCGCCGTAGCCGCCTCCGCCTCCGGAGCCGCCGCCACCGTACCCGCCTCCACCGTAGCCGCCTCCGGGGCGACGTCCGCCACCGCCGGCTTGCTCGCGTGCTTCGTTGACCACCAGGCTGCGCCCTTCGAGCGAGTAACCGTTCAGCGCGCGGATGGCTGCCTGCGCTGCGTCATCGGAAGTCATCGTGACGAAACCGAATCCGCGTGAGCGGCCGGTTTCGCGATCGGTAACAATCTTGGCGTCGGTCACTTCGCCGTGACTGCCGAACAGCTGCGACAACTGGGCGTCGGTCGCACGCCACGGCAAATTACCCACATAGATCTTCGTCATCGAGAGAGATTCCCCGAACCGTTGGACTCATTGCATTTCGAGGAACACCGGACCAGCGCAAACCGGGAAATGCAACTCCGCGAGCCGGAGTCCCGACTCGTTTTTCGACTGTGCCACAAACGTTCGCAAATGCACAGTAGCGCCACTCCAGACCCTCGGCCCGCTTGGCATCCGCGTACGTGCAGAGGCCATCGCAGGGCGTCGCGCAAGCAATCGGCTCGCCCGCCCGGCACGATCGAAGCCCCTTGAAAATTTCCGCATACTGTATAAAAATACAGATCCGGAGTTGCCTTCCCGTGGAGCCTTCATGCGCGATCTCACTGCACGCCAGCAGCAGATTCTTTCGTTGATCCGGCAGCACATCGCCGACACCGGTTTCCCGCCCACCCGCGCCGAGATCGCTGCGCAACTCGGCTTCCGCTCGCCGAATGCGGCCGAGGAACATCTGAAGGCACTGGCACGCAAAGGCGTCATCGAACTGACGGCGGGCGCTTCGCGAGGCATCCGGCTGAAGCTGATGGCCGACTCGCCCGAGGAAAGTCCCCGGGCGGTGCAACTCGCCTTGAGCCTGCCGCTGATCGGCCGCGTTGCCGCCGGCAGCCCGATCCTCGCGCAACAGCACATCGAAGCCAGTTACGCAATTGATCCGAACCTGTTCGGCGACAAGCCCGATTACCTGCTGCGGGTGCGCGGAATGAGCATGCGCGACGCCGGCATCTTCGATGGCGACCTGCTCGCGGTGCGCCAGGCGCACGAAGCGCGCAACGGCCAGATCGTCGTCGCGCGGGTCGGCGACGAGGTCACCGTGAAACGGTGGCGACGCCGCGGGCAGACCATCGAACTGCTGCCCGAGAATCCCGACTTCGAACCGATCGTCGTCAATGCGCGCAGCGATCCCTTCTCGATCGAGGGAATCGCGGTCGGCCTGCTGCGCGGAGCCAGGGCCCTCTGATGTCCTCGCCCTTGCCGAATGCGGTCTGGCGCGCCAGCCAACTCGGCCACGCGTCGATCCTCGCGCTGTCGAGCGGCTTTCCTTCGCTCGATGCCGAACTGCCCGGTGCCGGCTGGCCCGCCGGCATGCTCACCGAACTGATCGGTCGCGAATCGGGTATCGGCGAACTGCGGCTGCTCGTTCCGCTGTTGCGCCAGCTCACGCGCGGATGCCGCTTCGTGGTCCTGCTCGGCCCTCCGCAGATCCCCTATGCCCCGGCGCTGGCCAGTCACGGAATCGATCTCGACTACCTGCTGATCGTGCAGGCCGCCCATGCGGCCGATCGGCTATGGGCCGTCGAGCAGGCGCTGCGCAGCCAGGGGTTCGGCGCGCTGCTCGCATGGCTGCCGCAGCAACGAACGCGTCCCGAGCATCTGCGCCGGATGCAACTGGCTGCGCAATCCACCAGCGGCCCGGTGTTCCTGTTCCGGCAACTGGCCGCGCAGTTCGAGCCGTCTCCGGCCCCGTTGCGCCTGCTGCTGCTGCCGCGCCCCGACCAGCGCCTGTCGGTGCAGATCCTCAAGCGTCGCGGCCCGGTCATGGCCGATCCGATCCTGGTCGATCTGCCGCAGCCCCTGTCGTCGATTCGCCTGCGTTCCTCGACCTCCGCCGAAGCGCTCGAAACACAGCCGATGCGCACCATCCACGCCGGGCACGGCAACCCGAACGTCGATGCACCGGCAACCGACACATTCCGGTCGATCGAACCGTCGTGAGTCGTCGCCATGTGGTGGTTCGGCGTGTTCTTCGAGCGCCTGTCACTGGATATCGTCGAGCGCGGCAGCCTCGTGCGCGCCGATGCCGCGGCGCAGCGCCCTGCCGCGATCGCCGTCTGCAGCCGGCTGCACATCCTCGATGCCAACGATGCCGCCTGCAGGCAAGGCATCGTTGCCGGAATGAAGCGGGCCGCCGCGCAGGCGCTCGTTCCGGCGCTGGTGTTTCGCGAACGCGATATCGCCGCGGAGCGGATCACCGTCGATTCGATGGCTGCGTGGATGCAGCAGTTCACTCCGTCGGTCAGCATCCAGTCCGACCTGCCTTTCGGCACGCTCGACGAGACGATCGCGCCTTGCGGGTTGCTGGCCGAAGTCGGCCCCAGCCTGCGGTATTTCGGCGGATCGGCGAAGCTGCTCGCCCATGTGCGCTCCGGTCTTCGCGAGTCGGGGTTTCGCGCGCGCATCGCAGCGGCTCCCACACCGACTGCCGCGTGGTGGTTCGCGCGCCACCGCGACGGCCTGTGCGCCGACGACAGCCGGCTCGAAAGCCGCGTCGGGGCGCTACCCGTCGGATTGCTCGCGCGTACGCGTTCCCAGCGTGAAACCCTGCAGGCTATCGACGTGCAACGCGTGCGCGACCTGCTCGCGTTGCCGCGCGCTGCTGTCGCACGCCGGCTCGGGCGCACGTTGCTCGACGAGATCGATCGTGCGCTCGGGCATCTCCCCGAGCCGCGCAGCTGGTTCGAAACGCCGCCGGAGTTCGACCACCGGATCGAACTGCTGGCACAGGTCGAGCACGCCGAGGCACTCGTGTTTGCCGGGCGCCGATTGCTGCACCAGCTCGTCGGCTGGCTGGCGGCCCGTCACGGTGCGATCCGTGCCTTCACGCTGCATCTCGAACACGACGAGCACGACGAAACGCTGCTCGGGATCCGGCTCGCCGATCCGACGCGCGATCCCGAACGGCTGATCACGCTGCTGCGCGAGAAGCTGGCGGTCACCCGTCTTCCCGAAGCGGTGCATGCGCTTCGCCTGCGATGCGGGGAGGTCGTTGCGCTGCCCGATGCCAGCGGGCAGTTGTTTCCGGCGCCGGACACCGCCCACGAGAACCTGCAGCGCCTGATCGAAAGACTGCAGGTCCGGCTGGGCCCCGGGCACGTCCAGCGACTGCGGCTGGCGGCCGACCATCGTCCCGAAGCCGCCTACCGGATCGAAGCGGCCGAGGCTGCGGGCTCGCGTTCGAGCGGGCACCGCGCATCCGGTCGCGCAAGACGTACGGATGCACACGGGTCGGCCCAGGGCCCGGGGATTTCGGCTGCCTGCCTGCCCCGGCCGCTATGGCTGCTCGGGCAGCCGGTAGCGCTGAGCGAACGCAACAACCGGCCGTGGTGGCATTCCCCGCTTCGGCTGCTTGCGGGCCCCGAACGAATCGAAGCCGGCTGGTGGGACGGCGCGCTGGTGCAGCGCGACTACTTCATCGCCGAAGACGAAACGCACACGCTGTACTGGATCTTCCGCGAACGGCTTTCCGCCGACAGCCCGCGGCGCGGCTGGTTCCTGCACGGGCGTTTCGGGTGAAACGCGGCTGCGCAGTTCGGTCCCCGGCCGCGCGGTTCACCCGGCCGCGCGGTTCAGCCCGCGCCGGGGAACGTCCGTTCGCGGTGCTCGGCGCGCACCTGGCAATCGATGCACCGATACGCCAGCGGCGCCGCCTCGAGCCGCTCGAAGGGAATGTCGACGCCGCAATCGGTGCACACGCCGTAGGTGCCTTCGTCGACGCGCCGCAGCGAAGCACGCAGCCCGCGCCACTCCTCGATGTCGCGCATGGCTTCCGAGAGGTCGACTTCGCTCTCGGTCAGGATCGAACTGAGGTCGCCCGTGTCGCCGATCCGGTCGAAGGTCGAGAAACTCTCCGACGTTTCGCCGAGCTTGCGCGCGATATCTTCCTCGAGCACGGTCAGGCGCTGTCGGATCTGCGCGACGAGGTCGGACAACTGGGATTCGGACAAGGGCATTCTGATCTCCGCAGGGACAGCGGTCATGCTACGTTCGCCCCGGTCCGTCGCCTTGACCCGCGTCAATGCCTCCGACGGCGAAGCGGCCATCGGCCCCATCCGGTCGACCGCGTCGGTGATCAGCGTATCGAGTCCCCAGTCGAGCAATCGCGCAGCCCGATCGGGGTCGTTCACGGTGTAGCCGAGCACGCGCAGCCCCGCATCGTGCGCCCGTGCGATCACGTCGCGCGACAGCACTGCCTGGTTCGCGCCGAGCGCGACGCATTCGAGCGCCCGGCATCGTGCGATCCAGTCGTGCGGAAGGACGTCGAAAAGCAGGGCGCGGGGCAACTCCGGCGCTGCGTCGCACACACCTGCGAGCGCCGCTTCGGAGAACGACGACAACAGCGGCGCGACTGCCGCATGTCGCCACGATTCCCATGCCTCGCGCGCCACGGCCGTGCCCGTTTCGCGCTCGCGTCCCGCGCACGCCTTGATCTCGATGTTCGCCATGGCGCCGTTGGCCAGCAGCCAGTGCGCGACGTGCGCGAGCGTCGGCACCGGCTCGCCGGCCCAGGCTGCCGAATGCCATGCCCCCGCATCGAGGCGAGCGATCCGGGCGAAGTCCGCTGCGGCGACCGCACCGCGGCCGTCGGTCGTGCGCTCGAGCGTCGCATCGTGCATCAGGATCGCGACGCCGTCGGCGCTGAGCCTGGCGTCGAACTCGAACATCCGGTATCCGAACGACGCGCCGAGCCGGATCGCGGCAAGCGTGTTCTCGGGTGCAAGCTCGCCTGCGCCGCGGTGGGCGGCCCACGGCGGGTAGGGCCATTCCTGCGGTGTCATTCGAACTCCACGAGCGCCGCGACCCGACGAGGCGCGTTCGAGGCTGCATGCGTACCGATACTACAGGCAGCGGCGCCCGACACCGCGCGACCTCGGGTATAAACGCGCCGATGGACGACACGCGCAAGCTTCCGCCCTCGGTGGTCACGACCCAGGTATTGCTGTGCATGATCTGGGGCCTCGGCCAGGTGGCAACCAAGGTCGCCAATGCCGGCATCTCGCCGGTCTGGCAGGCCGCGCTGCGTTCGATCGGCGCTGCGCTGCTGCTCTCGGGATGGATCCTCGGGCGCGGCATCCCGTTGCGCGATCGGGCGGATACGGTCGCACCCGGCATGCTGGTCGGCGTGCTGTTCGCAGCCGAATTCGCCTGCCTGTTCATCGGCCTGGTCTACACGACCGCGGTGCGTGCGGTCCTGCTGCTGTACTCGGCGCCGTTCTTCGTCGCGCTCGGCGCGCACTGGTTCGTTCCGAACGATCGACTCACTCGGCAGAAGGTCATCGGCCTCGCCGCGGCGTTTGCCGGACTGGTCGTCGCGTTCGGCGAACGCATCGGCACGGCCGAGCCGTCGGCGTTGCTCGGCGACGCGCTGTGCCTTGCCGCGGCGTTCTTCTGGGGAGCGACGACGATCGTCATCAAGACGACGACCCTGCGGCGAACACCGGCCGAGCTCACGTTGCTGTACCAACTCGGGGTTTCGGCGGTGGTGCTCGTAGCGCTGTCCTATGCGTTCGACGAACCCGGCGTCTTCGCGCCGTCGCCGATCGTCTGGGCTTCGCTCGCATTCCAGACGGTCGTCATCGCCTGCGCGAGTTATCTCGCGTGGTTCTGGCTGGTCGCGCATTACCGCGCGACGACCTTGCACGCCTTCACCTTCCTCACGCCGCTGTTCGGTGCAATCGCCGGAGCGGTGCTGCTCGACGAACCGCTCGGCGCTTCGCTGATCGCCGCGCTTGCGCTGATCGCCACGGGAATCGTGCTGGTGAACCGGGCCTGAAGAACCAGCCCCTGGGGGCGAGTGCGTATACTGTATGTTCTTACAGTATATAAGGCCATGCTTCCCCCCTACGCCGAACTGCACTGCGTCACGAACTTCTCGTTCCTGCGCGGCGCTTCGCATCCCGAGGAGCTCGTCGATCGGGCGCAGGCGCTCGGCTACGCCGGCCTGGCGATCACCGACGAATGCTCGCTCGCAGGGGTGGTACGTGCGCATGTCCGCGCGCGCGAAACCGGCCTGCCGTTGGCGATCGGCGCCGAGTTCTCGCTGCGCGACGCCTTCGACGACGATTCGCGCCTGGTGCTGCTCGCCTGTTCGCGCAACGGCTACGGGAACCTGTCCGAACTGATCACGCGCGCACGCATGCGCGCCGACAAGGGCACGTACCGGCTGCTCGCCGAAGACCTCTCCGAGGGCATCGACGACTGCCTCGCACTGCTGGTGCCCTCGCCTGCGGTGGCGGTCGATCCGCAACCGGGGCTGTCGCCGCCGGCATCGCAACCTTCTTCCGATTGCGCTCGCGCGCGAATCCTGCACCAGGCGCGTTTCCTGCGCGAACGGTTCGACGGCCGTTGCTGGCTCGGCGTGCCGCTGCCGGTACGCGGCCACGATTCCGCGCTGCTCGAACGCACGCGCAGCCTCGCCGAAACGGCCGGATTGCCGCGGGTGGCCACCGGCGATGTGCTGTGCCACGTGCGCTCGCGCAAGGCGTTGCAGGACGCGCTCACCGCGATCCGCCTGAACACGCCGCTGAAGGAACTCGGCTATGCGCTCGCCTCGAACGCCGAGCAGCATCTGCGCAGCCGCCTGCGGCTGGCCCGCCTCTATCCGCGCGCGATGCTCGAGGAAACGCTCGAGGTCGCCGCACGCTGCCGGTTCTCGCTCGACGAACTGCGCTACGAGTATCCCGAAGAGATCGTTCCCGCCGGCCACACGCCGACGACGTGGCTGCGAACGCTGGCCTTCCAGGGCATGCCGGCGCGTTATCCGCAAGGCACTCCGGCCGCGGTTCTGGCGCAGGTCGAACGCGAACTCGCGTTGATCGCCGAACTGAAGTACGAGCCGTACTTCCTCACCGTCGCCGACATCGTGCACTTCGCGCGCGGCCGCGGCATCCTGTGCCAGGGACGCGGATCGGCGGCGAATTCGGCGGTCTGCTATTGCCTGGGCATCACCGAAGTCGATCCCGCGCGGGCGAGCGTGCTGTTCGAGCGTTTCATCAGCCGCGAACGCAACGAGCCGCCCGACATCGACGTCGACTTCGAACACCAGCGCCGCGAAGAGGTCATCCAGTACCTGTACGGAAAATACGGCCGGGATCGCGCCGCGCTCACCGCCACCGTGATCAGCTACCGCTCGCGATCGGCATTGCGCGACGTCGGCCGCGCGCTGGGCATCGACCCGCAGCGCATCGAGCAGCTCGCGCGCTGCCACCAGTGGTGGGACGCGCGCGTGCACCCCGAGCGGCTGCGCGAGGCCGGGTTCGATCCCGAATCGCGCGTCGCGCGGCAATGGCTCGAACTCGCCGGCACCTTGCGCGGTTTTCCGCGCCATCTGTCGCAGCACACCGGCGGCTTCGTCATCGCGCGCGAGCGGCTCACGCGGCTGGTGCCGGTCGAGAATGCCGCGATGGCCGGGCGCAGCGTCATCGAATGGGACAAGGACGACCTCGACGCGCTCGGGCTGCTCAAGGTCGACGTGCTCGCGCTGGGGATGCTCAGCGCGATTCGCCACGCGCTCGAGCTGATCGGTCGCCGGCGCAACCTGCCCTTCCGGATCCAGGACATCCCCGCAGAAGATCCCGACACCTACGAGATGATCTCGCGCGCCGACACGGTCGGAGTGTTCCAGATCGAGTCGCGCGCGCAGATGACGATGCTGCCGCGCCTGCGCCCCCGCTGTTTCTACGACCTCGTCGTCGAAGTCGCGATCGTGCGCCCCGGGCCGATCCAGGGCGGCATGGTGCACCCGTACCTGCGCCGCCGCATGGGTCTCGAGCCGGTCGTCTATCCGCGCGACGAGATCCGACCGGCGCTCGAACGCACGCTCGGCGTTCCGATCTTCCAGGAACAGGTGATGCAGATCGCGATGCTCGCCGCCGGTTTTTCGGGCGGCGAAGCCGACGCACTGCGTCGCGCGATGGCCGCATGGCGACGCAAGGGCGGACTCGAGCCTTTCGAGCAGCGGGTCGTCGAAGGAATGATGGCGCGCGGTTACACCCGCGACTTCGCCGAGGCGATCTTCCGGCAGATCCAGGGCTTCGGCGAATACGGCTTCCCGGAGAGCCACGCGGCGAGCTTCGCGCTGCTCGTCTACGTATCGAGCTGGATCAAGCGGCACGAGCCGGCGGCGTTCCTGGCCGCGTTGCTGAACAGCCAGCCGATGGGCTTCTACGCACCGGCGCAGCTGGTGCGCGATGCGCGCGAACACGGCATCGAGGTGCGGGGTGTCGACGTGCTGGTGAGCGAAGTCGAAAGCACGCTCGAGGAACGAATGCCTGCGTATCGCGCGGCGGCCGACGGCAGCGCGATCGACCGGCGCGAGCAGCCCGCGGTACGGCTCGGACTCGATCGCGTGCGCGGATTGCCGCGCGCCGCCGCCGAACGGGTCGTCGCCGCGCGCCGGGCGCGCCGTCTCGAACGAGGCGACGCCGGATTCGCTTTCGACAGCGTCGAAGACCTCGCGCGGCAGGCCAGGCTCGACACGCGCGAACTGCAGGCGCTGGCCCTCGCCGATGCGCTGCGCCAGCTCGCCGGGCATCGTGCGCAGGCGCACTGGGAAGCCGCGGCGATCCGGCCGATGCCGGCATTGCTCGCCGATGCGCGCTTCGACGAAACGCCGACGCGCCTGCCCGCGCTGTCCGAAGGCCGCGAGATCGTCGCCGACTATCGCGGACTCGGCATCCCGATGCGACGGCATCCGCTGGCGCTGCTGCGCCGGCAACTTGCGCGCTACCGCGTCAGCACGGCCGAAACGCTGCGCGACTTCCCTGCCGGGCGGCTCGCACGCGCCAGCGGGCTGGTCACGCACCGCCAGCGCCCCGAGACCGCCGCAGGCACGATCTTCGTGACGCTGGAAGACGAAACCGGCTCGGTCAACGTGATCGTCTGGCCGGGCGTGTTCGAGCGCCATCGGCGCGAGGTGCTGGGCGCGCAATTGATGACGGTCTACGGGGTATGGCAGCGCGACACCGATACCGGCGGTGAAGTGCGCCACCTCGTGGCGCGACGTATCGTCGACCACAGCGCGCTGCTCGGCGAGCTGGCCGTGAGGAGCCGCGATTTCCGTTAGGTTCGCTGGGCGTTCCCGTTGCCCGACTGTCTCCGCCCCCTTGGGTGAGGTCTACGCCGCGTCAGACCAGCCGGACCGTCTCACCGTAACGTGCGAGTTTCGCATCGGCCGTGAGCAGGAGCAGAGGTTCCAACCTGCTCTGAGTAATGAGCAGGCGATCGAACGGATCGCGATGATCGGCATCGACGGGCAGCGCGGCAAGCGCGATCAGGTGTTCGTTGCCGATCTCGAGCCATTCGAATCCATAGTCGGTCACCCGCTGGCTGAACGACTTCGTATCGACCTCGAGCCGGCCCAACGATACCTTTATCGCGATTTCCCACAGCGACGCACGGCTGAAGAAGACTGCATCGGCAGCGTCGACTGCCGACCGCGCCTCACCGGACAGCTTCGAATCACCCGTTTGCCACCACAGCATCAGATGAGTATCGAGCAGCAATCTCACCGCGGACGATCCGGCGCAAGGCAATCGAAGAGATCGTCGATCGGCGCGTCGAAGTCGTCACCGATCCTGATGTCGATGGGAAGGGATCCAGGGGCGGCGACGGACTTGCGGGCAGCGACATAGGGAACGAGGCGGGCTACCGGACTGCCTGCCCGCGCGATGACGATGTCCTCGCCGCGTTCGACCCGTTCGAGCAGTCGCGACAGGCGGGTCTTCGCTTCGTGAACGTTGACGACTTCCATGACCCCTCCGGCAATCCGAGCGCTACCCGGAACCGCTGGCGAATGCCCCATTCAGACCGGGTATTTAGCTAATAGTTAGTCTAGTGGAGATTGCCTGTTCTGTCGATCCATCTCCGGCGATCCGGCATCGGGGCCTCGGGCAGCAGTTCAGCCTCCCAGGCCTCGAGCCAGATCGGCGCAGATGTCGCCCGCGTCTTCGAGCCCGACCGCCACCCGCAGCATCCCCTCGCCGATCCCCGACTGGCGGCGTGTCTCGATCGGCATGCGCCCGTGCGTCGTGCTCGCCGGATGCGTGATCGTCGACTTGACGTCCCCGAGGTTCGCGGTGATCGACAGCAGTCGACACGCGTCGACGACGCGCCAGGCAGCGGCCTTGCGCTGCGCTTCGTCGGCGCCGGCCACGTCGAACGACAGCACCGCTCCCCCGGCGTCCTGCTGGCGCCGCGCCAGTGCGTGCTGCGGGTGCGACTCGAGCCACGGATAGTGCACGCGTTCGACCTGCGGTTGCTGCTCGAGCCAGCGCGCGACGGCGAGCGCGTTCTGCGCGTGTTTCGCCATCCGCACCGAAAGCGTCTCGAGCCCCTTGGCCAGCACCCACGCGTTGAACGCCGACAGAGTCGGTCCGCAGTAGCGCAGCACCGGTTGCAGCGTCTCGTTCATGTAGCGCTGCGATCCGAGCACCGCGCCGCCGATCACGCGTCCCTGTCCGTCCAGGTACTTGGTCGCCGAATGCACGACGATGTCGGCGCCGAACTGCAGCGGACGCTGCAGCGCGGGCGTACAGAAGCAGTTGTCGACGACCAGCGGGATACCGTGTTCGCGTGCGATGGCCGACAGCGCGCCGAGATCGCCGACCTCGGTGGTCGGGTTCGCGGGCGTCTCGAGGAACAGCATCCGCGTATTGCCGCGGATCGCCGCGCGCCAGGCATCCGGATCGGACATCGAAACGTAGGTCGTCTCGATCCCGTAGCGCGTGAACAGCGCGAACAACTGGATCGTCGTTCCGAACACCCCCTGCGAACAGACGACGTGATCGCCGCTGCCGGTGAGGCTCATCAGCACCGCGAGGATTGCCGACATGCCCGAAGCCGTCGCGCGGCAATCGTCGGCGCCTTCGAGCGCGGCGAGGCGTTGCTCGAACAGGCGCACCGTCGGATTGCCGAAGCGCGAATAGATGTAGCCGGGCGACTCGCCGGCGAACTTCGCCGCCGCGTGCGCGGCGCTCTGGTGCACGAAGCTCGAGGTCAGGAAGATCGGTTCGTCGTGCTCGCCGTACGGGGTTCGTTCGAAACCGGCGCGAATCGCGCGAGTGTCGAATGCGTAGCCCGGATCGTCGTCGCTCGTCGTCATCGTCTCAGTCCTGCGGTACCGGGAACTGCAGGCTCATCTGGTTGCGCGGAACGTCGTCGTCCGACGCGTATCCGCCGATGTCGAGACGCGCGCGCTCGATGCGATCGAGGTACTCGGCGGTGACGTCGCCGGTGACGTAGTCGCCGTCGAAGCACGACGATTCGAATGCACGCAGCCGCGGATTGACGTCGCGAACCGACTGCTCCATCGCCTCGACACTCTGGTAGACCAGCGCGTCGGCTCCGATCGCCACGCGGATCTCCTCGTCGGTGCGTCCGTGCGCGATCAGTTCGCCGCGCGTCGGCATGTCGATCCCGTAGACGTTCGGATAACGTACCGGAGGGGCCGCCGAGGCGAAGTACACCTTGTTGGCGCCCGAATCGCGCGCCATCTGCACGATCTCGCGCGACGTCGTGCCGCGCACGATCGAGTCGTCCACGAGCAGCACGTTCTTGCCCTTGAACTCGACGCTCATTGCGTTGAGCTTCTGCCGTACCGATTTCCTGCGCACCGCCTGTCCCGGCATGATGAACGTGCGCCCGACGTAGCGGTTCT
>CAYZYC010000048.1:0-3657 GCA_964481165.1 uncultured Limnobacter sp.
GCCGGGCGGCGATCGGCCGATGCGCCGTACCGGCGGCGGGTTTTCCCTAGGCACGCTATCCTTCGGATCTCCTTCCGTTTCGCTTTCCTGCGTCGCCGCACCGAGTCGCCGTGTCCCCGTACCTCTCCAGCCTCCTCTCCCGCAGCGCCCGCCTTTTCGTCATGCTGATGAAGGTCATGCTGCCGGTGATGATCGTCGTGCAGCTGGCGCAGTACTGGGGCTGGGTCGACGCGCTCGGGCAGGCGATCGCGCCTGCGATGGCGTGGCTCGACCTGCCGCCCGAGGCCGGAATGATCTGGATGACCGGCATGCTGGTCGGCGTCTACGGCGCCATCGCCGCACTGATCGGCCTCGCGCCGGGGCTGGAGTTGAGCGTCGGGCAGATGAGCGCGCTGTGCTCGATGATCCTCTTCGCGCATGCGCTGCCGGTCGAGCAGGCGATCGTCCGCCGCGCGGGCGCGAGCTTCTGGGGGACCGCCATGCTGCGGATCGTCGTCGCGCTCGCCTACGGCGCGGCAGTCGCATGGACCTGCCGGCTGACCGGCGTGCTCGACGATCCCGTTTCCCTGGAGTGGTTGCACGCTTCGGCTGCAACCGGCGCCGATCAAGCTCCGGGTCTGCTGGGGTGGGCATGGACGACCGCGCTGTCGCTGCTGATGACCTTCGCGATCCTGGTCGGGCTGCTGGTACTGCTCGACGTCCTCGAGCGCACCGGGATCACCCGGCGGATCACCTCGGCACTGACGCCGCTGCTGCGCTTTTCCGGACTCGACGCGCGCGCGGCACCGGTGACGACGGTCGGCGTGCTGCTCGGGCTGACCTACGGGGGCGCGCTGATCATCGAGGAATCGGAGAAGCAGGGATTCGATGCGCGTACGCGCTTCCTCGCGCTCGCCTGGCTGTCGCTGTCGCACGCACTGATCGAGGACACGATGCTGCTGCTCGCGCTGGGCGCGAGCGTGTGGGTCGTGCTGGTCGGCCGCGTCGCGGCGACGCTGTTGATCATCGCGGCATTGGCCAGGCTGTTCGACGGCGGGAACCGGGAAGCCGCGCCCATCGTTGCCGTGGCCCCCTGACCCTTCGCCGGTTGGCGCGCACCCCGATGGAGACCGCCGATTTCCTGATCGTCGGCGCGGGAATCGCAGGCGCCTCGGCGGCGTTCGAGCTCGCCGCGCACGGAACGGTCGTGCTGCTCGAGCGCGAATCGCAGCCCGGTTACCACACGACCGGGCGTTCCGCGGCGGTCTTCTCGGAAACCTACGGCAACGAAGTCATCCGCGCATTGACGGTCGCGAGCCGTCCGTTCTTCGGGTCGCCGCCCGACGGATTCGCGCAGTATCCGCTGTGGTCGAAGCGAGCGTCGCTGTTCGTCGGGCGCGACGATCAGGTTGCGCAGCTCGACGCATGGCACGCGAGCGCGCGCCGGCTCGTCGCCGGAGTGCAGCGGCTCGACGCCGCGGAAACCGCGGCGATGGCGCCGATGCTGCGCGACGGCTATGCGGCCGGATCGGTCTGCGAACCCGACGCGGCCGATCTCGACGTGCACGAGATCCATCGCGGCTTCCTGCGCGGAGCGACGCGGCGCGGCGCGCAACTGGCGTGCGACGCGCAGGTGCACGGCATCGAGCGCGCGCAGCGGAGCTGGCGCGTCGCGACGAGCAACGGAACCTTTGCCGGGCGCATTCTCGTCGACGCGGCCGGCGCCTGGGGCGACGAGATCGCTGCCATGGCGGGCGCCGCCGCGGTCGGCCTGCAACCGAAGCGGCGCACCGCGATCCTGTTCCCGGCGCCGGACGGTGTCGACGTGCGCGGCTGGCCGGTCGTGCTCGACATCGACGAGCAGTTCTACTTCAAGCCCGACGCCGGCAAGCTGCTCGGGTCGCCGGCCGACGAGACACCGTCGGCTCCGTGCGACGCGCAGCCCGAAGAGATCGATGTCGCGCTCGCCGCGGCGCGCATCGAGGAAGCCGTGCGCTTTCCGATCCGGCGCATCGAGCGCAAGTGGGCCGGGCTGCGCTCGTTCGTTGCGGACCGCACGCCGGTGGCGGGATTCGACGACCGCGTCGAGGATTTCTTCTGGCTGGTCGGCCAGGGCGGCTACGGAATCCAGACCGCGCCGGCGATGGGGCGGGTGGCCGCATCGCTGGCTACCGGCGAGGGCCTGCCGGCGGACGTGGCGGCGCTGGGGGTGACGAAGGACATGCTGGGTCCGCAGCGACTCCGGGGCGAATCGAAAGGAACATCGCGATGAACATCGAGCAGTTCATGCACGGGTACAAGGCTGCGTGGGAGAGCCGGGACGAGTCGAAGTTCTGCGCCCTCTTCGCCTCCGACGGCCAATACCGCAATACGCCGTTCGCCGTGCAGCGCGGACATGCGCAACTCGCCGAATACTGGCGCCGCGTGAAGCTGCAGGAAGACGTCCGGGTCGACTACGAGGTGCTCGCATCGACCGCCCGCGGCGGCATCGCGCACTGGCACGTCGCCTACCAGGTCGCGTCCGAGGAGTTGTTCGAGATCTGGGCGCGATCGACCGGGACGAACCTGGTTGCACGCAAGCCCGGCGACCCGTTGCCGCGCATGGTGCTCGACGGCGTGCTGAAGGCCGAGTTCGGCGACGAAGGGCTATGCACGAAATGCGAGATCTGGTGGCATAGTCAGCCACAGCCCTGATCCGCTCGTCGCGCGTGCGCCGCCGGACGGCGCATTCCGCGTTCCGTCGCCGCGCGCAATAGCGGCGTTCCGCACAGAATCGGGCATGTCCGCCCGTTTCCTCGCGACCGTTTTCGGCCTCGCGCTCGCGCTCGGCATCGCCGGCCGCGCCGAAGCCGCGCCGACGGTGCGCGTAGTCGACACGTGGCCACCCGGCGAGCGAATCACGCTGGCGCGAAACGAAACCTTCCACCTTCGCCTGGCCTGGTCCGCCGACACGCCGATCGGCATCTGGCTCAGGCCGTACTTCCAGGGCAAGCGGGCACGGGCCGGCACGAGTCCGTCGCCGCGCTATTCCGGCAACGGAGAGACGATCGCGTGGCTGTTCCTCGCGGAACCGGACGCCGAGGTCGACGAGATCCGGATCGTCGCCGGCGACGGCGGCGTCGACACGACGCACACCGTGGCCACGCATCGCGTGCGCATCGTCGGCGGCGGCACGCCGGCCGCCCGCGAAACGCCCCCGCCATGGGTGAGCGAACTGCGTGCGCGGGCGCGCGCCGCGATGGAGGAGCAGAAGCGCGCGCATGTCGACACGCCGGCGAGCGCCTTCGACATGCTGCTGTTCGCCGGCTTCATGCTGGGGGTGCCGATCCTGCTCGTGCTCGGCTTCGTCGCTCCGGCCCTGGCGTACCGGCGCTGGCGCGGCGGCTGGCGCATCGCGGCGGCCGTACCGGGAATCATGATGGCCTTCGTCGTGCTGCGCATCGCGATCGGCGTCGCGATCGATCCGACGTCGCACAACCTGTGGCCCTTCGAGACCCTGATGGCCGGGGCGGTGAGCACGGGCGCGATCGCCGCGCTGCTGGTGCTGCGTCGGGTGACCGGCGCCGCGAGGAGCGCATGATGCGAACGCTCGGCGCGCTGTCCCTCGTCGCGATGGGCGCCGGCGTGCTGATGGTCGCGTGGAACGGCTATCGCGACGGCGAACTGCCGGCCGGATCG
>CAYZYC010000048.1:3757-18267 GCA_964481165.1 uncultured Limnobacter sp.
GCATCATGGGACCATCCATGATGCACCACCGAACGGGAGAATCACGCCATGCGCAAGCGCCGGCTCGGCCGCACCGACCTCGAGATCGCACCGCTCGTTTTCGGCGGCAACGTGTTCGGGTGGACCGTCGACGAACCGACGTCGTTCGAACTGCTCGACCGCTGCACGGCGGCCGGACTGAACGCGGTCGACACCGCCGACTCGTACTCGCGGTGGGTTCCGGGGAATCGCGGCGGCGAGTCCGAGACGATCATCGGCAACTGGCTCGCGGCGTCGCCGCAGCGTCGCGACGCGATCGTGCTGATCACCAAGGTCGGCTCGGAGCTCGCGGAAGGCGACAAGGGCCTGTCGGCCGCGCGCATCGTGGCCGCCTGCGAGAACTCGCTGCGCCGGCTTCGAACCGACCGGATCGACCTGTACCTGAGCCACTTCCCCGATCCGCAGGCGCCGATCGAGGAGACGCTGCGCGCGTACGAAACGCTGCTCCGCGACGGCAAGGTGCGCGCGATCGGCGCATCGAACTACGACGCGGCGCAGTTGCGCGATGCGCTTTCGGTGGCCTCGCGCTCGGGTCTGCCGCGTTACGAAGTGCTGCAGCCCGAATACAACCTCTACGACCGCTGGAAGTTCGAGGGGTCGTTGCGCGAACTCTGCCGCGCCGAGAACCTCGGCGTCATCACGTACTTCAGCCTTGCCTCGGGGTTCCTCTCCGGCAAGTACCGCTCGCACGACGACCTCGGCAAGAGCGTGCGCGGCGAACGCGTGCGCGGCTATCTCGACGCGCGCGGTTTGCGCATCCTGGAAGCGCTCGATACCATCGCAGCGGCCCATGACGCCCGGCCGGCCGAGGTCGCGCTCGCCTGGATCATGTCGCGCGAAGGCGTCACCGCGCCGATCGCCAGCGCCACCACGCCGGCGCAGCTCGACAGTCTCGTTCGTTCGGTATCGCTCGCCCTGTCGCCATCCGAAATCGATTCGTTGAACGCTGCGAGCCAGCGGGGGGAAACAGCATGACGGAGTCACGCATTCGCACTGCGCGCACCGCGGCCGCACTGGCGATCGCCGCGTGCTGTGCGGTCGTGGCACCGGCCGCCGCCGAGCCGGTGCGCTACGTCGTCGAGCCGAATCACACGTTCGTGAATTTCGAGGTCGTGCACTTCAAGACGTCGACCGTGCGCGGGCGATTCGACCGCATCGACGGGTTCGTCGTTCTCGACCGTGCGGCGAAGACGGGACAGGCCGAGATCACGATCGACACGGGATCGGTCAGTTCCGGCATCGCGTCGTTCGACGCGCACCTGAAGAACGCCGACTTCCTCGATGTGCCGAACGCACCGCAGGCGCGTTTCGTGGGCAGGGATTTCCGTTTCGACGGCGACCGGCTCGTATCGGTCTCGGGCGACCTGGTGCTGCTGGGCAAGACGGCGCCGGTGACGCTGACGGCGACCCGGTTCAACTGCTACGACTCGCCGATCGTCAAGGCGCCCGTTTGCGGAGGCGACTTCGAGACCGAGATCCGCCGCAGCCGCTGGGGAATGCACTGGGGAATCGAAAACGGGGTCCCCGACACGGTGCGGCTGCTGATCCAGATCGAGGCGATCCGGAAACAGTGACCCCCGGCCTTCGGCGATTCCGCTCGGCGCTCAGCGATTCCGCTCGTACCAGCCGCCGCCGAGCACCTTGTACAGCGCCACGCGATTGACCTGCTCGGCCAGTTGCGTGGCCACCAGCGACTGTTGCGCGAGATACAGCGTGCGCTGCGCGTCGAGCAGCACGAGGTAGCTGTCGCGACCCGCCTCGTAGCGGGCACGCGAGAGTTCCTCGGCGTTCTGCGCAGCCGCGACGAGCGCGCGCTGGGATTCCTTCTGCTCGGCCAGCGTGCGCGTGAGCGCGAGCGCGTCGGAGACTTCCCGGAATCCGGACTGGATCGAGCGTTCGTACGACGCCAGCGCGATGTCGCGGTCGGCCTGCGCGACCGCCAGGTTCGCCCGCAATCGGCCCGCCTGGAATATCGGCAGGCTCGCCTGCGGCACGAAGGTCCAGAAGCGCGAACCTGCGCCGAAGAGCCCGGAGAGCTCGTTGCTCGCCGTGCCGAGGCTTGCGGTGAGGCTGATCGACGGAAAGAACGCCGCGCGTGCCGCGCCGATGTTCGCGTTCGCCGCGCGCAGCAGGTGCTCGGCCTGCATCACGTCCGGCCGGCGCAACAGGACTTCGGAAGGAAGGCCGCTCGGCAGCGCTCCGATTCCGCTGGCCTGCACGTCGAAACGCGTGGGAAGCAATGACTCCTCGATCGGCGCGCCGACGAGCAACGTCAATGCGTTCAGGTCCTGCGCCGCCAGTCCGGCGAAGCGCGACGCGTCGGTGCGTGCCGTCTCGACCGAAGCCTGCGCCTGGCTCAGGTCGAGTCCGGACACGGCGCCGTACTCGTGGCGCCGTTCGGTCAGTGCGAGCGCCTCCTGCCGGTTCCCGAGCGCCGCCTGCGCCACGCGCAACGCCTCGCGATCGGCTGCCAGCGTGAGCCATGCGTTCGCGATCTCGGAGATCAGGCTCAACTGCGCGCTGCGCCGCGCGTTGTCGAGCGCGAAGTACCGCTGCAATGCCGCGTCGTTCAGGCTGCGAACCCGGCCGAAGAAATCCAGTTCCCAGGCGGCCCCCACGCCGACGCTGTAGATGTCGGGTTGCGCGCGGTTGCCGCCGCCGCGCGAAGCGGCGGCGTCGATGCTCGCCGAAGGCCACAGGCCCGCGCGCTGGATCCGGTACAACGCACGCGCACGTTCGACGTCGAGCATCGACACGCGCAGATCGCGGTTGTTCGCGAGCGCACGCCCGATCAACTCGGCGAGTCTCGGGTCGACGAAGAAGTCGCGCCAGCCGATGTCGGCCACCGCCGCAGCGGCAGGCATCGTTTCGCCCACGGGCGCGGCGAGCGCGCCGCTCGTCGTCGGCGGCAAGGGCCACTCGGCCGGAACTGCCGCATCGGCAACCGGCAGTTCCGGCTCGAGCGTCGCGCAGCCCGCAACCAGTGCGAACACCGCGCCGGCCAGGGCGATGCGCCACGCGTCAGTCATGGCGGCCTCCGCCCTCCGACCCGGCGAGTCCCGGTTGCGCATCGGGGACGCTTCGCTCGTGGGCGGGTGCCCCGCGGGCCGGGCCGCGGCGCCGGAATACCAGGCGCACGACGACGAAGAACAGCGGAATGAAGAAAATCCCCAGCAGTACGCCGACGATCATCCCGCCGAGTACGCCGGTGCCGATCGCGCGTTGCGCACCGGAACCGGCGCCGCTGGCGATCGCCAGCGGCAGCACGCCGAACCCGAAGGCCAGCGAAGTCATCAGGATCGGCCGCAGCCGGTCGCGCACCGCGTGCATCGTCGCCTCGATCAGGTCCATCCCGCGCTCGAGATTCTCCTGCGCAAACGCGATGATCAGGATCGCGTTCTTGCTCGTCAGCCCGACCGTCGTCAACATCGCGACCTGGAAATACACGTCGCGTTCCATTCCGAGCAGGTTCGACGCGAGCGCGGTGCCGAGAATGCCCAGGGGCGCGACCAGCAGCACGGCCGTCGGTATCGTCCAGCTCTCGTACATTGCCGCCAGGCACAGGAAGACGATCAGCAGCGACAGCGTGTAGAGCAGCGGCGTCTGCGCGCCGGCCTGCCGCTCCTGGTACGAAAGGCCCGTCCACTCGATGCCGATTCCCTGCGGCAGATCGGCGACGATACGCTCGATCTCCTCCATCGCGACGCCGGAACTGACTCCCGGAGCCGCTTCGCCGTTGATCTCCATCGCCGGAACGCCGTTGTACCGTTCGAGCCGCGGCGACCCGTAGTCCCAGTGCGAACTCGCGAACGCGGTGAACGGAACCATCGTGCCCTCGGTATTGCGCACCGACCAGAGCCGGAAATCGTCGGGAACCATGCGGAACGGCGCGTCGGCCTGCACGTAGACGCGCTTGACGCGGCCGCGGTCGATGAAATCGTCGATGTACTGTCCGCCCCAGGCGGCCGAAAGCGTACTGTTGATCGCCGAGATCGGAAGTCCCAGCGCGCTCGCCTTGCGCGTGTCGATCTCGAGCCGGAACTGCGGCCGGTCGTCCTGTCCGTTGGGCCGCACGTTGGCGAGCAGCGGACTCTGCGCCGCCGCGCCGAGCAGGCGATTGCGCGCACCGAGCAGCGCATCGTGGCCGAGGCCCGCGTTGTCCTTCAGGAAGAACACGAATCCCGATGCCGTTCCGAGTTCCGGCACCGCCGGCGGAGCGAACGCGAAAGCGATGGCGTCCTTGATCTGTGCGAATGCGCCCATCGCGCGCTGCGCGACCGCGCCGACATGGAGTTCCGGCGCACCCCGCTCGCTCCAGTCCTTCAGCTTCACGAATGCGATTCCGTTGTTCTGGCCGGTGCCGCCGAAACTGAACCCCTGCACGCTGAAGATCGAGGCGACGGCTTCCTGCTCGTTGTCGAGGAAGTGGCGTTCGATGCGCTCGATCGCCTGCATCGTGCGCTGCTGCGTCGCCCCCACCGGCGTCTGCACCTGCGCGAACAGTACCCCCTGGTCCTCGGCGGGCAGGAACGCGGTCGGCAGGCGCAGGAACAGCCAGATCATCAGGACCACCAGCAGGACGAATACCGCCATGAACCGCTTGCGCCGCCCGATCATCGCGCGAACACCGCGCCGGTACCGCTCGCTGCCGCTGTCGAAGCTGCGGTTGAACCAGCCGAAGAAGCCCCTGCGCCCTTCGGCGTGCTTCGGGTCCGGCGGCAGGAGCAGCGTCGCGCACAGCGCGGGCGTCAGTACCAGCGCCACCAGCACCGACAGCGCCATCGCCGAGACGATCGTCGCCGAGAACTGGCGGTAGATGATTCCCGTCGAGCCGCCGAGGAACGCCATCGGCACGAACACCGCGGACAGCACCAGGCCGATTCCGACCAGTGCGCCGGTGATCTGGCGCATCGACTTGCGCGTAGCCTCCAGCGGCGACAGTTTCTCCTCGGTCATCACGCGTTCGACGTTCTCGACCACGACGATCGCGTCGTCGACGAGCAGGCCGATCGCCAGCACCATCGCGAACATCGTCAGCATGTTGATCGACAACCCGAGTGCGGCGAGCACGCCGAAGGTGCCCAGCAGCACCACCGGCACCGCGATCGTCGGGATCAGCGTCGCGCGGAAATTCTGCAGGAACAGGTACATCACGAGGAACACGAGCAGGATCGCCTCGGACAGCGTCGTGACCACGCCCTGGATCGCCGTCCGCACGAACGGAGTCGTGTCGAAGGGAACGACCGCGGTCAACCCGCGCGGAAAGAACGGCTCGAGATCCTTCAGCAGCGTTTCGATGCCGACGGCGGTGTCGAGCGCATTGGCGCCGGTAGCCAGCGAAATCGCCACGCCGGTGGCCGGTTTGCCGTTGTAGCGGCTGATGAAGTCGTAGTTCTCGGCGCCGAGCTCGACACGCGCGACGTCGGCGAGTTCGAGCACCGAACCGTCGGGGTTGCTGCGCACGACGATGCGGCGGAACTGCTCGGGTGTCTCGAGGCGGCCCTGTGCCGTGATCGTCGCGTTGATCTGCTGGCCGTCGACCGCAGGCGTGCCGCCGAGCTGTCCGACCGCGACCTGCCGGTTCTGCGCCTGCACCGCGGCGATGATGTCGGATGGCGCGAGCCGGAACGTGTCGAGCTTGTTCGGATCGAGCCAGATGCGCATCGCGTACTTCGCGCCGAACACCTGCACGTTGCCGACACCGGCCACCCGGCTGATCGGGTCGACGAGGTTGGCGACGACGTAATCCGAGATGTCGTCCTTGCCCATGCTGCCGTCTTCGGAGACGAAGCCGAGCACCATCAGGAAACCGCTGCGCGACTTGCTGACGTTGACTCCCTGCTGCTGGACCTCCTGCGGCAGCAGCGGCATCGCGAGCTGCAGCTTGTTCTGCACCTGCACCTGCGCGATGTCGGGATCGACCGCGTTGTCGAAGGTCAGCTGTATCTCCGCGCGCCCGCTCGCCTGGCTGGTCGCCGACATGTACAGCAGGCCGTCGAGCCCCTTCATGCTCTGCTCGATGATCTGCGTCACCGAGTCCTCGACGACCCGGGCCGATGCACCCGGATACGTCGCGGCGATCGACACGGCCGGCGGCGCGATCGTCGGGTATTGCGAGATCGGCAGCTGCGTGATCGACAGGCCGCCGGCCAGCATGATCACGATCGCGATGACCCACGCGAAGATCGGCCGGTCGATGAAGTACTGTGCCATGCGGCGCCGCGACTACCTACTTCGACGCGGATTCGCTCGCGGGCGCGGTTCGCGCCGCCTGCGCTTTGCCGGCGGCCTCGGTGGCCTGCACCTGCGCACCGGGCTGCACTCGCTGGAGTCCTTCGACGATCACCCGATCGCCGGCTGCGAGCCCGGCGTCGACGAGCCACCGGTCGCCGATCGTGCGGCTCGTCTGCACGGTCCGCAGTTCGACCTTTCCGTCGGCGCCGACGACCATCGCGGTGGCGTTGCCCTTCGGATCGCGCGTGACGCCCTGCTGCGGCACGAGGATCGCATCCGGCCGCTCACCGACGCTGACCACCGCGCGCACGTACATGCCGGGGAGCAACAGGTGGTCGGGATTGGGAACCAGCACGCGCAGCAGGAAACTTCCGGTGGCCGGATCGACGGTGACGTCGGCGAACGTGAGCTTGCCGTCTTGCGGATAGCGCGAGCCGTCCTCGAGCAGGATCGCCACCGGCACGTCGCGCGTCTCGTTCAACGTGCCGGCAGCCAGCTCGCGGCGCAACTGCAGCAGTTCGCTGGCCGACTGCGTGAGATCGACGTAGATCGGATCGAGCTGCTGCACCGTGGCGAGCGCGACCGGCTGGTTGGCGGTGACCAGTGCGCCCTGCGTCACCGAAGACTTGCCGATCCGCCCCGTGATCGGCGAGTTGATCCGCGCATATCCGAGCACGATCTCGGCGCTGCGCACGGCGGCCTGCGACGACTGCAGGTCGGCCTTCGCCTGCGCGAGCGCGGCGATCGCGTTCTCGTTGTCCTGCCGGCTCACCGCGTCGATCTTCGCGAGCTCCGCGGTGCGCCTGGCGTTCAGCTGCGCCGAATTCAGCGTCGCCTGCGCGCGTGCGACCGCGGCCTTCGCACTGGCGAGTTCGGCCCGGTACGACGCGTCGTCGAGCTGGTAGAGCGGCTGCCCGGCCTTGACGACCGTGCCTTCGGTGAAGATCCGGCGCTGGACGATGCCGCTGGCCTGCGGTCGCACTTCGGCTACCAGGAACGGCGTCGTGCGACCGGGAAGCTCGCGCGTGAGCACGACATCCTGCGGCTCGAGCGCGACGACGGTGACCTCGGGCGGCGCCATGCCCTGGGGCGGCGCCGCGGATTCGGGCTCGCCGCAGCCGCCCAGCAGCACGCCGAGCGCGAAGACGGCGACGGTTGCGGATTTGCGCGGTGACATGGAAAGGTACGATTGCGTGCCGCCGCCGGTGGCCACGAAGCCGACCGCGGGCGCGGCGAGGAGCGCGGTCAGGAGGCAGAGCGTACCCGACTTTGACGTGGTGACACGGAGCGCTCGCTTTTCGGGCGTTTCGGCGCGAGGAATCGATTCTCCGCACGCAAACGCCCGGAATTCGAGCGATCCGGCGAATGCACGCCGCTACCGCGCGGCGCGACGCGTCGATTCGAGCGCACGATGCGCCGCGACACGCGTCCGCTGCCACCACGCATGCATCGCCTCGAAATCTCCGTTGAAGCGCCGCCTCTTCAGGTCTTCGGTTGCCACGCTGCAGGCCATCGCGTCGACGGGCTGGAACGAGCGGTCCGTCGAAGCGTAATCGCAGACCCAGAACGCCATCTCCAGACGCTCGTCCAGCCGGGCAGATGCCGAGGTCGCAACTTGCCGCTCGATCGGGCCTTGCTGCACACCGGCACCTTGCTCCGCGGCGACACCCTGCTGAGCCGAAGCTTCCGAAGCGATCGATGCAAGCAGCATCGCGATGCCTGCTGCCGCCCACGCCGCAGCCCTCGGACCCGTGCGCTTCGCACGCCGGATCTCGTTCGAAGGATTCCGTCGCATGGTCTTCTCCTTCCGGATGTCCGGGGGAACGGTATTCCCCTTCGGCACTCGGTGAAGTGCACGGTCCATGCCAGGAAGGACTCTCCGACGTGGGCAAGCGGATTCAACGTGTTGCAACGAGCGTCGGCTCGAATGCCCGTCGAATGCGACAGAAGCGCCATCCACGACGGCTCGTACCCGTGGGATGCGCCACGGAAAAGGCGGCGCGACCGAAGCCTGCCGGACTGCGTCAGGGCATGCGACGAATGGCGAGCTTGCGCATGCGTCCGCGCAACGTGCTCGGGTTCAGGCCGAGCAGGCGTGCCGCGCCGTTCTCGCCCTCGATCTTCCACCGGGCGCGCTCGAGCACGTCGCGGATGTGTGCACGCTCGATGTCGCGCAACGTCGCGCCGTCCGCACCCGGATCGCCGGCGACGCCCGCCGAACCGTTCGCGCTCGTACTGCCGACCGCAGGCGCCGGCGGTTCGATCGAATCCAGCATCCCGCCGGGGGACAGGATCAGCGCTCGTTCGACCACGTTCTCGAGCTCGCGGATGTTGCCCGGCCATTCGTAGGCGCAGGCGCGCTCGACGAACGCGGAAGAGATACCGTCGATCGTGCGTCCGAGCCGCCGCGCGGTCCTCGAAGCGACATGCTGCAACAGCAGGGGGATGTCGTCACGGCGTTCGCGAAGCGGCGGCATCGTGATCGGAAAGACATTCAACCGGAAGAACAGGTCGGCGCGAAAGCGTTTCGCATCGACCTCGCACTGCAACAGGCGATTGGTCGCCGCGATCAGGCGCACATCGACGCGCAGCGTACGGCTGCCGCCGAGGCGCTCGAATTCGCGCTCCTGCAGCACGCGCAGGAGTTTGGCCTGCGCCTCGACGGGCAAGTCGCCGACCTCGTCGAGGAACAGCGTTCCGCCGTCGGCCAGTTCGAAACGCCCGCGACGCTGCTGGATCGCGCCGGTGAATGCACCCTTCTCGTGCCCGAACAACTCGCTTTCGACCAGTTCACGCGGAAGCGCCGCGCAGTTCAGGCGGATGAACGGACGATCGCGTCGCATGCCGTTCGCGTGGATCGCGCGCGCAACGAGTTCCTTGCCGGTACCCGTCTCTCCCTGGATCAACACCGTGCTGTCGGTCGCAGCAACCTGCGCGATGCGCTCGCGTACGCGCCGCAGCGCCGGCGCACTGCCGATCATCGCGTCGCCGCTCGCCGCATCGCCCTCGTCGCGGATCTCGTCGACGAGCAAGCGGATCGTCGCCTTCGACCTGCTGTGCGCCTCGATCTCCCGCCGTAGCGCGACGTGCACGCCGACGCGCGCGAGCAGCTCCTCGGTCTCGAACGGCTTCGTGACGTAGTCGACCGCTCCTTCGCGAAACGCCCGTGTCTTCTCGAAGGTCTCCTTCAGCGCAGTAAGGAAGATCACGGGAATGGCGCGCGTCGTTTCGTCGGCCTTCAACCGCGCGCAGGTTTCGTAGCCGTCGATTCCGCGCATCATCACGTCGAGCAGGATCAGGTCGGGACGCGCGTGCACGACGAGCGCGAGCGCCGCTTCGCCGCTCGTCGCGCTCATCGTCCGGTATCCGGCGGCAGCGAGTTCCTGCTCGAGGAGGTCGACGTTCCAGGGTTCGTCGTCGACGATCAGGATCGTTCCGGAATCGACGGGCGACATGGGCATCAGGGCTCCGGTGCGCTGCGCGCGGGCTTTTCGCCGTAGCGCAGCGGAAGCGCGAGCGTGAAGGTCGATCCCGTGCCGGGCTCGCTCTCGACGCGGATATCCCCGCCCATGAGCCGTGCGAGACGCCGGGCGATCGCCAGGCCGAGACCGGTCCCCGGGCGTGCGGGGCCGTCGCCGACTTGCACGAACTCACCGAAGATCCGCTCCCGGGCGTCGGCGGCGATGCCGATGCCGGTATCGTCGACGGCAATGACCACACCGTCTTCCCGGCGGTGCGCGCGCAGCGCCACGCGACCATGCGACGTGAACTTCACCGCGTTGCCCAGCAGGTTGATCACGATCTGCCGCAGCTTCTCCTCGTCGACGAACACCTGCGGCAATTCCGGCTCGAGCGCTTCGGCAAGTTCGACGCCCTCCTGCACCAGCGGTTCGACCGAACGCAGGCACTGCTGGAGCAGCGGGGCGAGCGCCACCTCGTCCGCATGGATCTCGAGACGCCCCGATTCGGCCTTCGCGAGGCCGAGGATGTCGTCGATCAGCGCGAGCAGCCGCTGGCCGCTCGCAAGGATCTTCTCGAGGTTCTCGTTCTGCCTCGGATCGATGCGCCCCTGCGAGTTGCGCATCACGATGCGCGTGAAACCGATGATCGCGTTCAACGGCGTTCGCAGCTCGTGCGACATGCTTGCGAAGAACGCGCTCTTGTGCCGGATCGCGATCTCGAGCCGGCGACTCTTGTCCTCGAGCTCCCGATACAGGCGCGCATTCTGGATCGCCAGCGCCGACTGTGTCGCGAAGCGCTTCAGCAGATCGACGGCGCCGGGGTCGAATTCGCCTTCGGCCTTTCGCGTCACGACGAGCCCGCCGAGCAGCCGGTCGTTGCGCAGCATAGGCACGGCGAGCAGCGATCGATAGCCCAGGCGCAGCAGGATCTCGCGCGTTCGGCTGCGGTACGCGTCCTCGTCGGTGATGTCGGGTATCGACGTCGGCTCGCCGGTCATCGCGAGACGCCCGATGGCGCCCTCGCCCCTGGGCATGGGTGCGGCGCGCAACGCATCGACGAGCTCGTCGGGCAACCGGTCGGTCGCACGGAGATCGAAAGCCCCGCGCGTCTCGTCGTACTCGTAGATCGCGCCGCCTTCCATTCCGGCGAGCTGGCTGGCGTACGAAACGATCGTGTTCAGCACGGTGTCGAGATCGAGTGTCGAGCTCACCGCTTCGCCGACTTCGCCGAGCGCGCGCAACTGCTCGACCGACTTGGCGAGCTGCCTGGTGCGCGCGCCCAGTTCGCCGAGCAGCGCGGCGTTCCCGATCGCGATCACTGCCTGGTCGGCGAAGGTCTGCAGCAGCGCGATCTGCTCCTGCGAGAAAGGCTGCACCTCGTGCTGCCAGATCGTGAGAACGCCCAGCACGCGGCCGTCGCGAAGCAACGGGACGGCGAGCACCGAGTGCACGCACTCCGCGACGTGCGACGGCTCGACCCGGACTCCCGGTTCGGCCAGGAAGTCGACGATCTGGACCGGGGCGCCCTGCATCGCGGCTCGCGCGGTCGTCGTCCCGCGATCGAGATCGAATCCGCGTGCGAGGTAGTCGGCGAATTCGGGTGTACACGCGGTTCGCGCGGCCAGCTCGAGTCGCCCCGCCTTGCAGAGCATCACGAATGCCAGCCGCGCGCCGCACAGACGCGTCGCATTGGCGATGATCGTCTCGAAAACCGATTGCAGGTCCGACGCGGACCGCGAGATCACCCGGAGGATTTCGCCGGTCGCCGACTGCTGCTCGAGTGCCGCCTGCAACGCGCGTTCGCGATCGGCGAGTTGCGCGAGAAGGAGCGAGCGCTCTGCCGCGAACGCCGCCGAAGCGACGGCTCGGCTCGAAGCGGCGAACCGGCCCGACGCCTCGGCTCGACTCGAGACACGGTGGCCGCGTCGCACTTTCGTCGTCACTCGCCGTCGATCCGGTCGCGAGGCGGCAAGGCGTCACGAAACGCGTCGAAGGTCTTCCAGGCCGGAACCGGCGGCTGGTAGTCGGGCCGGGGCGAATACACCGAAGGCTCGATCCACTGCATCCGGTGGATGTAGCGGGGGCAGTTCGGGAAGATCCGGGCCGCAGATACGCGCACGACGAACACGGCACCCGGGAAGCCGGCGAGCAGCGGATCGTCGGCAGCAATCGACGCCGTGCCGTTGACCCGAAGCCGCTTCGGACGCTCGAAGTCGATGAACAGCAACCCGACGTGCGGGTTGACGAGGAGATTTCCCCACGATCGGTACATCCCGTTGCCGTCGTAGTCGGGAAAGGCGATCGTGCGGCTGTCGACGACACGCACGAATCCGGGCAATCCGCCCTTGTACGAGCAGTCCGGGCTGCCCTGCGCATCGGCAGTGGCGACGAAGAACATCGGCCGCGACTCGATGAATGCCCGGTCTTCGTCGGTGAACTCGGTGCGGACCGTGACCTCCGTGAGCCGGTCGGCAATCGCCCGGGTCTCGCGCGCGTCCTGGAGTCGACGCATCCCATCGTGATACATCGGATCGGCGAGCATGGGAGGCTCCTGCAGAGTCCCGTCGCCGATGCTACGCCGATCGCGTCGCCGCCAGAAGGTGCCTGCCGCCCCGTTCCCGAAGTCCCGTAGGGCGGGCGCGGACCGGCTCGCGGGCCCGGTACGGGCGGCCCGTTTGCTAGCGGGAATCTCCCGCAGCCAAAGGCTCGCGGAGCCGCGCGGTTTCGCGGAGTCACTCGCGGGACGATTTCGATGATCGACGAGTCAAGCCGTTCTGCCACCGGAGTCCCCGGGCTCGACGAGGTGCTCCATGGCGGGCTCCTGGCGGGCCGCCTGTACCTGATCGACGGCAATCCGGGCGCCGGCAAGACCACGCTGGCGCTGCAGTACCTGCTGGAAGGCGTGCGCAGCGGCGAGCGCTGCCTCTACGTCACCCTGTCGGAGACGAACGAGGAACTCGCCGCCGGCGCGCAGTCGCACGGCTGGTCGATGGACGGAATCGAGGTCGTCGAGATCATCGCGGACGACCGTCAGCTGGCCGCAGACGAGCAGTTGACGATGTACCACCCGTCGGAAATCGAGCTCTCGGAGACGACCCGCAGGCTGCTCGACGCCGTCGAGTCGCACCGGCCGCAACGCATGGTGCTCGACTCGCTCTCCGAAGTGCGCCTGCTCGCCCAGAGTTCGCTTCGATACCGGCGGCAGATCCTGGCCCTGAAGCAGTTCTTTGCCGGGCGCGATTGCACGGTTCTGCTTCTCGACGACCGCACGTCCGAGAGCTCGGATCTGCAACTGCAGAGCATCGCGCACGGGGTGATCTCGCTGGGCGTCTGCACGCCGCCATACGGGCGCGCACTTCGGCAGTTGCAGGTCATGAAGTTTCGCGGCAGCGACTTCATGAGCGGCTTTCACGACTCGCGCATCCGCCCGGGGGGACTGGAAGTCTTTCCGCGCCTGCGTGCCGTCAGGCATGGACGGGATTTCCCGCGCGAGACCGTACGCAGCGGCGTCGAGGAACTCGACATGCTGCTCGGCGGAGGAATCGACCGCGGCACCGCAACGTTGATGATGGGGCCGCCCGGAACCGGCAAGTCCAGCGTCGCGCTGCAATTCGCGGCTGCGGCGGCGGCGCGCGGCGACCACGCCGTGGTGTTCGTTTTCGAGGAAGTGAAGCGCATCCTGCTCGACCGCGGCGCTGCCCTCGGAATGACGATCGCCGAAGGTACGGGCCCCGGCGAAATCCTCGTGCACCAGATCGACCCCACCGAAATCACGCCGGGCGAGTTCGTCCATCTCGTGCGAGACGAGGTCGAATACAACGAGGCGCGCGTGATCGTCATCGACAGCCTCAACGGCTATCTGAACGCCCTGCCCGCCGACCGGTACCTGACCGCGCAGCTGCACGAGCTGATCGCATATCTGAACAACCATGGCGTGGCGACGTTCCTCGTGGCCGCGCAACGCGGCGCGATCGGCAACGACCTCGCCTCGGACATCGAGGCCAGTTACCTGGCCGATGCGATCTTCCTGTTCCGGATGTTCGAGCACGAGGGCAAGGTCAAGAAGGCGGTCTCCGTGGTCAAGAAGCGAAGCGGCCGGCACGAGGAGTCGATCCGGCAGATGTGGTTCGACGCATCGGGCATCCACCTGAGCGAGCCGCTGATGCGCCTGCGCGGTGTACTGACCGGTGTACCGATCGAAATCGACGAAGACGATGGGAAGCAGGATGCGCTTCCTTCCGATGGCGATGCCCGGCGATAGCACCAGCTCGGTCGACGAACGGGTGCTGATCGTCGCGCCTACGCGCCGCGACGCGGAGGTGACCAGTGCGTTGCTTCGTGCGGCCCGGGTGTACTGCAAGCACTGTGCGGACATGCGCCAGCTGACCGGGGAACTACCCGCAGGCGTCGGCGCCGTGCTGATCACCGAAAGCTCGTTCGCGGACCCGACCGTCGCCGGTTTCGTTTCGGCGATGGCGAGCCAGGAACCGTGGTCCGACGTCCCCGTGCTGGTACTGACGCGCGGGCGCGAAGACTCGCCCGCTTCGGTCCCGGTGCTCGCGATGCTGACCAACGTCACGTTGCTGGACCGGCCGGTGTCCACGCGTTCGATGGTGAGCGCGGTCCTTTCGGCGCTTCGCGCGCGCCGGCGCCAGTATCAGATGCGCGACGAGCTCGTCGCGCGGCGCCGCGCCGAGCAGGCGCTACGGGACGCGGACACGCGCAAGGACGAGTTTCTCGCGACGCTGTCGCACGAACTGCGCAATCCGCTGGCGC
>CAYZYC010000049.1:0-15360 GCA_964481165.1 uncultured Limnobacter sp.
GCGTGATCCAGCGCGCGATCATGCACGTGCAGAGCACGTCGAACGGCAAGAAGGAGGTCACCGGCGCCAACGTTCTGGTGGCGATCTTCGGCGAGAAGGACTCGCACGCCGTCTACTACCTGCACCAGCAGGGCATCACGCGCCTGGACGTCGTCAACTACATCTCGCACGGCATCACGAAGGCGCCGCAGCCGAAAGAGCCTGCGAAGGAAGAGCAGGCCGAGACCGAGGCCGAGGCCGGAAGCGCGCAGCAGGGTGCGCTCGAGCAGTACACGCAGAACCTGAACGCGGCGGCGCGCGAAGGCCGGATCGATCCGCTGATCGGCCGGGAGAACGAGGTCGAGCGCGTGATCCAGGTGTTGTGCCGCCGGCGCAAGAACAATCCGCTGCTGGTCGGCGAAGCCGGGGTCGGCAAGACCGCGATTGCCGAAGGGCTCGCCTGGCGCATCGTCCAGGGCGACGTTCCCGAAGTGCTCGCCGACGCCACCGTGTATTCGCTCGACATGGGTGCGTTGCTTGCCGGCACCAAGTACCGCGGCGATTTCGAGCAGCGCCTGAAGACGGTGCTCAAGCAGTTGAAGCAGGCGCAGAACGCGGTGCTGTTCATCGACGAGATCCACACGC
Source organism: uncultured Limnobacter sp. (assembly GCA_964481165.1). Taxonomy (GTDB): domain Bacteria; phylum Pseudomonadota; class Gammaproteobacteria; order Burkholderiales; family Burkholderiaceae_E; genus Zeimonas. The sequence goes on from CAYZYC010000049.1 coordinate 625, forward strand.
TGATCGGTGCGGGCTCGGCCTCCGGGGGCACGCTCGACGCGTCGAACCTGCTCAAGCCGGCCTTGTCCACCGGCACGCTGAAGTGCATCGGGGCGACCACCTACAACGAATACCGCGGCATCTTCGAGAAGGACCACGCGCTGTCGCGCCGCTTCCAGAAGATCGACGTCGTCGAGCCGACCGTCGAGCAGACGGTGCAGATCCTGCGCGGGCTGAAGTCGCGATTCGAGGAGCACCACGGCGTCAAGTACTCGCAGGGCGCGCTGTCGGCGGCCGCCGAACTGTCGGCGAAGTACATCAACGACCGCCACCTGCCCGACAAGGCGATCGACGTCATCGACGAGGCCGGTGCCGCGCAGCGCATCCTTCCGAAGAGCCGGCAGAAGAAGGTCATCAACAAGGGCGAGATCGAGGACATCGTCGCCAAGATCGCGCGCATTCCCCCGGCTTCGGTGTCGAGCGACGATCGTGGGCGCCTGCAGACGCTCGATCGCGACCTGAAGGCCACCGTGTTCGGCCAGGACGTCGCGATCGAGGCGCTGGCGGCAGCGATCAAGATGTCGCGCTCCGGGCTGGGCAAGCCCGACAAGCCGATCGGCGCGTTCCTGTTCTCGGGGCCCACCGGCGTCGGCAAGACCGAGGTCGCGCGCCAGCTCGCCTTCATCATGGGCATCGAGCTGATCCGCTTCGACATGTCGGAGTACATGGAGCGCCACGCGGTATCGCGACTGATCGGCGCGCCCCCGGGATACGTGGGCTTCGACCAGGGCGGACTGCTCACCGAGGCGATCTCCAAGAAGCCGCACGCCGTGCTGCTCTTCGACGAGATCGAAAAGGCGCACCCGGACATCTTCAACATCCTGTTGCAGGTGATGGACCACGGCACGCTCACCGACAACAACGGTCGCAAGGCCGATTTCCGCAACGTGATCATCATCATGACGACGAACGCGGGAGCTTCCGAACTCCAGAAGCGCGGAATCGGCTTCTCGGACACGCGCAAGGCGGGCGACGAGATGGTGGAGATCCGGCGCATGTTCACGCCGGAGTTCCGCAACCGTCTCGACTCGATCATCAGCTTCGCCGCGCTCGACGAGGAAGTGATCATGCGCGTCGTCGACAAGTTCCTGATGCAGCTCGAGGAGCAGCTGCACGAGAAGAAGGTCGACGCGGTGTTCACCGACCGGCTGCGCGCGATGCTCGCGAAGAAAGGCTTCGATCCGCAGATGGGTGCGCGTCCGATGCAGCGGCTGATCCAGGACACCATCCGCAAGGCGCTGGCCGACGAACTGCTGTTCGGCAGGCTGGTCGCCGGCGGACGCGTCACGGTCGATCTCGACGAGGCCGACGAAGTCACGCTGTCGTTCGACGAAGCGCCGCCCGCCTCCGGCGGCGAAGGCGAGGAGCACATCGAGGTGCTTCCGGCCTGAGACGCGCATGCGCCTGCATCGCGACGATGCAGGCGCGTTTGCGCGCCCGCAATTCCGCCGAACGCGCCATAATGCGGATCAAGGCATTCGTATTCAGAGGCTGACAGCATTCGTCGCATGGTTCGTTCGAGAGCGGGAAGGAAGGAGACGATGAAGCGACGGGCCCACCCGTCGTCGGCGATGCGCGGCTGCGAGGCCGCTGCGTGAGGTCGATCCGCCGACTCCTGCAAGCGCTGCGCAATCCGCCGAAGCCCGGCGCCACGGTCGGGCGCCTGGTCGGCATCGGCGTCCTCGGAACCGTCGTCGCGGCCCTCGCCGCGTACGGGCTGGTGTTCCATCCGCTCCTCGAACGCACCAACACCACCGAATTCTGTGTCTCCTGCCATACGATGGAGGCCACCGTGTACCAGGAGTACCGCGAGTCGGCGCACTTCACGAACGTGTCGGGCGTGCGCGCGGGCTGCCCCGACTGCCACGTCCCGAAGTCGCTCGGCCTGAAACTCGTCGCCAAGGTGCGCGCCGCCAAGGACGTCTGGCACGAGATCCTCGGCACGATCGACACGCCGGAGAAGTTCGAGGCGCATCGTTGGCGAATGGCCAACGCCGTCTGGTCGATGATGGAACGCACCGATTCCATGACCTGTCGCGGTTGCCACTCGTGGGAAGCGATGGATCTCGGCAATCAGGATCGCAGCGGCCGCAGCAAGCACCGCGCCGCGCAGGAAGAAGGACGCACGTGCATCGAGTGCCACAAGGGCCTGGTGCACAAGCGGCCGAGGGCTCCGGAGGCCGCCGATCTGTAGCGGTGTCGAACGGGGAAGGGGGGTGCACGGATCGGCGAAGCCCCGTGCATCCCGCGGATGTCACGACCAGAAAGGGGGAGCGATGAGAAAGACGGCATTGAGTACCGCGCTGCTGCTCGCCGGTGCAACCTGGGCGGCGGGCGCTTCGGCGCAGACCGCGCCGGTGCCCGTATTGGTGGGGAACTGCGTCGCCTGTCATGGCACCGAGGGCAACAGCCAGGGGCCGGCCACGCCGACCATCGCCGGGCTCTCGAAGGTCTATTTCGTGAACGCGATGCTGGCCTACAAGTACGGCACGGACACCGCGAAGATCGAGGCGGCGGCAAAGACGCTGAAGGTCGATCCGGACGACATCGAGGGCTTCGAGCGCCTCGCCACGGTGATGGATCGCATCGCCAAGGGCTACACCGACGAGGAGATCGGCGCCATGGCCGACTACTTCGCGAACCAGCGTTTCAGGTCGGCGACGCAGGGCTTCGACGCGGCGCTGGCCGCCCGGGGCAAGACCGTGCACGAGGAATCGTGCGACAAGTGCCACGAAGACGGCGGGCGCAAGGGCGACGGTGCCGGAACGCTGGCGGGGCAATGGACGCCGTACCTGCAGTTCACCTTCGCCGATTACAAGGACAAGCACCGCGCAATGCCGAAGAAGATGCGCGAGAAGATGAGGGAGGTCGCCGGCGACGACTTCAAGGCCCTGCTGCATTACTACGCCAGCCAGAAGTGAGGGGGAGACCATGACGAACATTGCACGCAGGGATTTCGTCCTCGTCGCCGGGGCGTCCGGACTGGCATTGGCCGCTCCGCGCTTCGCGATCGCGCAGGGCAAGAAGAAGGTCGTCATCGTCGGCGGCGGCATCGGCGGATGCACGGCCGCGCACTACCTGAGGCTCGGCGATCCGTCGATCGAGGTGACGCTGATCGAGCCGAAGAAGAGCTACCAGACCTGCTTCATGAGCAACGAGGTGATCGCCGGCGTCCGCAAGATGGAGACGATCACCTTCGGCTACGACGGCGTGCGCAAGCGCGGCGTGAACGTCGTGCACGACACCGTCACCGGCATCGATCCGGCGGGCCGCACGGTGAAGACCGCCGGCGGCGCGAGCTTCGGCTACGACCGGCTCGTGGTGTCGCCCGGCATCGACTTCAAATGGACCGGAATCGAAGGCTACGACGCGAAGGTCGCCGAGAAGATCCCGCACGCGTGGAAGGCCGGCGCGCAGACCGAACTGCTGCGCAAGCAGCTCGAGGCGATGCGCGACGGCGGCACGGTGATGATCTGCCCGCCCAACGCGCCGTACCGATGCCCGCCCGGGCCCTACGAGCGTGCGAGCCTGATCGCGGCATACCTGAAGCGCCACAAGCCGAAGTCGAAGGTGCTGATCGTCGACGCGGCCAACGGCTTCTCGAAGCAGGGACTGTTCATCGAGGGCTGGAAGGCGCTGTACGGCTACGGCACGCCGAACGCCACGATCGAATGGATCAGCGGCGAGACGACCGACGGCGGACTCGCGAAGCTCGACCCGGCGACGCTCACCGTGACGACCCGCTTCGGCGACAAGCACAAGGCCGACGTGCTGAACCTGATCCCGCCGCAGACGGCGGGCAGGATCGCCATCGATGCCGGCCTCACCGGAACCGGCGCCTGGTGCCCGGTCGACGTGGTGACGATGGAGTCGACGATCCACAAGGGAATCCACGTCATCGGCGACGCCTCGGTCGCCTCGGCGATGCCCAAGTCGGGATACGCGGCGAACTCGCAGGCGAAGGTAGCCGCAGGGGCGGTCATCGCGCTGCTCCAGGGCAAGGAGCCCGGCCCGCAGGCGTACGTCAACACCTGCTACAGCCTGTTGAGCGACAGCTACGGGATCTCGGTGGCCAACGTCTACCGGCCCGGCAAGGACGGCAAGGGCGCGCCGGTGATCGCGTCGGTCTCCGGCGGGGTCAGCCCGCTGAACGCCTCGGAGGAGTTCCGCCGTCGCGAGGTCGCCTACGCGTACAGCTGGTTCGCGAACATCACGCACGACGTGTTCGGCTGAAGCATGGGACGGGGGAAGGGGGACGGGCTTCCCCCTTCTCCCGTCCCGTTCCCATTTCCGGTCGCGCACCGCGCTGCCTTATAGTCTTCCGATGCCCGATCGAGGTCGTTCCCTGCTGCTCGCCGCTGCGGCGTTCGCGCTGGCCGCGGTGGGCGCAGCGCTCGTGCTGCAGCACGTCTTCGACATGCGCCCGTGCGCGTGGTGCACCTTCCAGCGGCTCGTCTACCTGGCCGTCGCGGCGCTCGCGCTCGCCGGCTGGGCGTCGGGTGCGCGCACCGGGGTGCGCCGTTCGTTCGCCGCGCTCGCTGCGCTCGCGGCGCTGGGCGGCGTCTGGGCGGCGCTGCATCAGCATTTCGTTTCCGCGCAGACGCAGTCGTGCGCGTTCACCTTCGCCGATCGCTTCCTGATGCAGTGGCGCCTCGACGAGACGATGCCGTGGCTGTTCATGGCCGACGCATCGTGCAGCGAAGCGAACGTGCCCCTGCTCGGCGTGCCGTTCGCGCTGTGGAGCACGGCGGCCTTCGTACTGCTCGCGGCAGGCGCGTCGTTCGCGGCGCTTTCTCCGAAGGTGCCGCAGGGGCGGCGTCCGCCGCTTCCGGAGGTGTCATGAACGCACTCGAACAGCTCAAGCAATTCACCGTCGTCGTCGCCGACACGAGCGACTTCCGCACCATCCGGCAATACGGTGCGCGCGACGCGACGACCAATCCGTCGCTCGTCCTCAAGGCCGCGCAGAAGGACGACTACGCGCAGTTGCTCGAGCAGTGCGTGGCCGACCACGCGAAGGAGGACGTGCAGTCGCTCGCCGACCGGCTGCTCGTGCGCTTCGGGCAGGAGATCCTGAAAGTCGTTCCGGGCCGGGTCTCGACCGAAGTCGACGCGCGACTGTCCTTCGACACGCAGGCAAGCGTGGCTCGTGCGCGTCGCATCGTCGCGTTCTACGAGGAAGCCGGGATTTCGCGCGACCGCGTGCTGATCAAGGTTGCGTCGACCTGGGAGGGGATCCGCGCGGCCGAACAACTCGAGCGCGACGGCATCCACTGCAACCTGACGCTGCTGTTCTCGTTTCCGCAGGCGGTCGCCTGCGCCGACGCGGGAGTGACGCTGATCTCGCCGTTCGTCGGGCGCATCCTCGACTGGTACCGCAAGCACGAGAACCGCGACTATGCACCCGAGGAGGATCCGGGCGTGCTGTCGGTGCGCCGCATCTACGACTACTACAAGAAGTTCGGCTATCCGACCGAGGTGATGGGTGCGAGCTTCCGCAGCACCGGGCAGGTGCTGGCGCTGGCCGGCTGCGACCTGCTGACCATCAGTCCCGAACTGCTCGGCGAGCTCGCCGCGAGCGATCGCGGCATCGAGCGCCGGCTCGACCCGGACGCCGCGAAAACGAAAGCGATCGATCGCGTGCCGTTCGACGAGAAGGCCTTCCGCTGGGCCGTCAACGAGGACGCGATGGCCACCGAGAAGCTCGCCGAAGGCATCCGCGTGTTTGCCGCCGACGTCGTGAGGCTCGAGCAGCTGGTGCAGAAGCTGCGCTGAAGATCAGGGCTGCGCAGCCGGTTTCTCCGCACGTTCTGCCGGGTTACCAGATTCCCATCGCGAGCCCGGCGCCGAGCGCACGCCCGAGGTCGCGCGCGCGCTCGAGCTGCACGGGCTCGATCGTCTTCGGCGCGAGGATCTCGTCCGGCGTCTGCGCACCGTTGACGACGACGAGCGGCTCGGCCACCGCCTTGAGCCGCCAGCCGGTCGCGATGCGTGCGAGCTGTCGTGCTGCACCCGTGCCGTCGGTGCCGGCGCAGACGACGAGCGCGTAGGGCAGGCCGTCGACGCGCCCGAGCACCGGGTAGTAGGTCCGGTCGAAGAAGTCCTTCATCCTTCCGGCCATCGACGCGAGGTTCTCCGGCGTGCCGAAGACGAAGGCCTGCGCCGCGAGCACGTCGTCGGCATCGGCTTCGTCGGCGCGCATCGAGACGATCTCGATGCCCGGCTCCTCGCGCGCACCGTCGGCGAGCGCTTCGACCAGCTGGCGGGTGCCGCCGGTCATCGACCACCATACGATCAGCAGGCGTCGCGTCGTCATGGCGCCTTGCGTCGTTGCGCGAGACCGGCGCGCGTGCAAAGGCGCGGGCCGTCGGCCGGGCGCGCCGAAGCCGCTCGGTGGGCGGGCACCTCAGCGCCCGGTGCTCCCGAAGCCGCCTGCACCGCGCGCGCTGTCGTCGAATGCGTCGACGACGTTCCATTGCACCTGCACCACCGGTACGACGACCATCTGCGCGATGCGATCCATCGGCTCGATCGTGAACGCATCGCGGCCGCGGTTCCAGCACGAAACCATCAGCGGTCCCTGGTAGTCGGAATCGATCAGGCCGACGAGGTTGCCGAGCACGATGCCGTGCTTCGCGCCCAGGCCCGAGCGCGGCAGGATCATCGCCGCGAACCGGGGATCTGCGATGTGGATCGCCAGGCCGGTCGGCAGCAGTTGCGCGGCACCGGGTTCGAGGACGAGCGGCGCGTCGATGCAGGCGCGCAGGTCCAGCCCCGCACTTCCGTCGGTGGCGTAGTGCGGCAGCCGCTCGCGCAACCGGGGATCGAGGATGCGTACGTCGAGTTGCATCGGACGCGCCCGGTCAACCAGCCGCCGGCAGGCGGCGCGCGATTTCGCCGACTAGCTCCCGCGCGAGACGCGGCTTGTCGGCTCGCGGCAGCCGCCGCGAGCCTTTCTCGTCGATCAGCAGCAGTTCGTTCTGGTCGAGCCCGAAGGTCTCGTGCCCGATGTTGGCGACGAGCAGCGGAACGCCCTTGCGCACGCGCTTGGCCTCGCCATTGGATTCGAGGTCCTCGCTCTCGGCGGCGAAACCGACGCAGAACGGCGCATCGGGACGCCGGGCGACGCCGGCGAGGATGTCCGGGTTCTGCACGAACTCCAGGCTCGGGGGCGCTGCGCCTTCCTCCTTCTTCAGCTTGCGATCGCTGGCATTCGCCACGCGCCAGTCGGCGACCGCGGCCACCGCGATGAACACGTCGACGCGCCCCGAGCCGCCGGTCGGTTGCAGCGCCGCGGCCACGGCGTCGTTCATCTGCACCGCGGTGCGCACGTCGATCCGCGTCACGTCGCGCGGCGCCTCGAGCATCGTCGGTCCGGCGACCATCGTGACGCGCGCGCCGGCATCGCGACATGCGCGCGCGATCGCGAATCCCATCTTGCCCGACGACAGGTTGCTGATGCCGCGTACCGGGTCGATCGGCTCGAACGTGGGCCCGGCCGTGAGCAGCACGTGGCGCCCGGCGAGCACCTTCGGCACGAAGAACGCGGCGATTTCCTCGACGAGCTCGGCAGGCTCGAGCAGGCGCCCCGATCCGGTCTCGCCGCAGGCCTGGTCGCCGCTGCCGGGCCCGACGACGGCGACTCCATCCTCGACGAGTCGCGCCACGTTGCGCTGCGTGGCCGGGTGGTTCCACATCTGCCGATTCATCGCCGGTGCGACGATCAGCGGACAGTCGCGCGCCAGGCACAGCGTGCTCAGCAGGTCGTCGGCGAGCCCCTGGGCCGCCTTCGCGAGGAAGTCCGCGGTCGCGGGTGCGACGACGATCACGTCGGCGCCGCGCGACAGTTCGATGTGCGCCATGTTGTTGGCGATCCTGCCGTCCCACTGGTCGGTGTAGACCGGTTCGCCGGTAAGCGCCTGGAACGTGACGGGAGTCACGAAGCGCGTCGCCGCCTCGGTCATCACGACCTGCACGCGCGCGCCGGCGCGCTGCAGCTCACGCGCGAGTTCGGCCGCCTTGTAGGCGGCTACGCCGCCGGTCACGCCCAGTACGATTCGCCTGGCTTGGAGCATGCACGCTGTATATCACACGGCCGGCGCCCTGCGTCGGTCACACGGCCGGCGCGGTGCTTCGGTCACCGGCCGACGCGGCGTGTCGATGCAGCGACTCCAGTGCGTGCGACCCGGCGGGCATGTGCAGCACGCGCGCCGGTACCGCGAACTCGACGTCGAGCCGCTCCATCAATTCGATGATCTTCAGGTTCACCCGCTGCTGGATGTCCATGTACAGCGTGAAGTCGGGGGCGAGCACGTAGTAGACGAACTCGAAGCGCAGGCCGAATTCGCCGAACGACGCCAGGTGCCCTCGGTCGAAACGCGCCTGCTCCTCGTCGTCGAACATCGCGCGGACTTCGTCGACGATCGTGCGGATCTTTTCGGTCGGCGTGCCGTACGGGATCCGGAAGTCGAACACCACGCGCCGATGCGGCATGCGGCTGTAGTTGTGCACGAGCATCCCGAGCAGGTTCGAGTTCGAGATCACCAGTTGTTCGCCGCGCAGCGAGTCGATGCGCGTCGACTTCACCCCGACGTGCCGCACGGTGCCCAGGTTGTCCCCGAACGCGATGAACTCGCCGACTTCGAAGGGCTTGTCCATGCCGATGCTGATCGACGAGAACAGGTCGCCCAGCACGGTTTGCAGCCCCAGCGCGACCGCGACGCCGCCGATTCCGAGGCTGGCGACGAATGCGGTGATGTCGATTCCCGCGTTGGCCAGCAGGGCCATCAGCAACGTGGTCCAGACGATGAGCTGCGCGCCCCAGCGGACGATCCCGAGCATCACGACGTTGGCGCGCTCGCCGGAGGCCGATTGCGGGCGCAGCCACAGGGCGATCAGCGCGTTGGCCCAGAGCGCCAACTGCAGCCCGATGACCGCCAGCAGCGTGTTCTCGATCCAGGGCCGGACCCGGTCGCCCAGGCCGAGTGCGCTGGCCGCCAGCAGCAGCGCGGCAGCCAGCAGCAGCCAGTTGCGCGTCGATTCCAGCGTCGTCCGCAGCGCGCGCACTGCACGGGTCGCCGTTCCGGGGGCGCCCGCATCGATCCGGCGCAGCCGCCCGAGCACGACCGAGAGCGCCGTGCGCGCAATCAGGTAGACGACCATCGCGCCGGCCAGCGCGTACAACCAGCTCGCCGCGGAGTTGCCCAGCCAGACGGTGTCGTGAAGCCATTCCTGCATCCGGTGGATCTCCCATGCGATGTCGGCCGCGGTCGCGGCCGTGTAACGACGAAGCCGGCTCGGGCCGCCGAGCCGACGAAGGCGGCTTCAGCCGCAGCCGACGAAGACGGCGTCAGCCGCCGCGCCGCACGCGGCGCAATTCGTCGATGACGAGCAGCACGGCGCCGACCGTGATCGCGCTGTCCGCGACGTTGAATGCCGGCCAGTGGAAACGCTGCCAGTGGAGCAGCACGAAATCCACGACGTGGCCGTGGACGATGCGGTCGATCACGTTGCCGATCGCACCGCCCAGGATCAGCGCGAGCGCGAGGGCGAACAGGCGCTGCGATGCATGTCGCGACAGCAGCCAGACGATGAACCCGGCGGCGACGACGCCCAGGCCGATGAAGAACCAGCGTTGCCACCCTGCCGCATCGGCGAGGAAGCTGAAGGCCGCCCCCCGATTGTAGACGAGCGTCAGATCGAAGAAGCCCGGCACGATCGGAACGCGTTCGCCGTACGTGAAGCTGCGCTCGACCGCGATCTTGGTCAACTGGTCGAGCGCGACGATCGCTGCCGCCAGCCACAGCCAACGCCCGATCGAGGCCCTGCCGTTTCGCGCCATCGTCGGATTCCCGGCTTCAGGCGAAGCTGCGCGCTTCGCCTTCGCCGTAGAGATTCGCCGTGCATCGGCCGCAGATCGTCGGATGCGCGGGGTCCGTGCCGACGTCGCCTCGGTAGTGCCAGCACCGTTCGCACTTCGCGTGCTCGCTGGCCCGCACGACGACGGCTTCGTCGGCCGGTTGCGCCACGCGAACGACGCGCGCCGCCGAGGTGATCAGCACGAAACGCAGGTCGTCGCCGAGCGACGCGAGCGCTTCGTAGGTTTCGCCGGACGCGCGCACTTCGACTTCGGCCTGCAGCGACGAGCCGATGTCGCCGGCGGTGCGCAGGTCCTCGAGCCGCTTGAGCACCTCTGCGCGCACCCCGCGAATCCTCGACCAGCGATCCGACAGCGCGGCGACCTGCGACGAATCGACTGCCGCGAGCGCCTCGACGCCCGGATACCGATGCCAGGTCTGCGTGAAGATCGTCTCGCCTTCGTCCTTGCATTGGTCGGGCGCGAGCAGCGGCCAGGCTTCCTCGGCGGTGAACGAAAGAATCGGGGCGATCACGCGCAGCAATGCGTGCGTGATGTGGTGCAACGCCGTCTGCGCCGAGCGGCGCGCCGGCGAATCGACTGCGGTCGTGTACAGGCGGTCCTTCAACACGTCGAGATAGAACGCCCCCAGTTCTTCCGAGCAGAAGGTCTGGATGCGCGCGACGGCCGGGTGGAACTCGAAGCGTTCGTAGTCGGCCTCGATTCCGCCCTGCCACGCTGCGGTCATCGCGATCGCATACCGGTCGATCCCGAGCAGGCGCTCGCCCGGCACCGCGTGATTCCCCGGGTCGAAGTCGGAGAGGTTCGCCAGCAGGAAGCGCAGGGTATTGCGGATGCGGCGATACGCTTCGACGACGCGGGCGAGGATCTCCTTCGACAGCGACATCTCGCCCGAGTAATCGGTGCTCGCGACCCACAGGCGCAGGATCTCGGCGCCGAGCGTGTCGGAGACCTCCTGCGGCTCGATGCCGTTGCCGAGCGACTTGCTCATCTTGCGGCCCTGGCCGTCGACGGTGAAGCCGTGCGTGAGCAGCGCCTTGTACGGCGGCACGCCGTTGAGCATCGACGACGTCAGCAGCGACGAGTGGAACCAGCCGCGATGCTGGTCGCTGCCTTCCAGGTACATGTCGGCCGGGAAGTGCGACTTCTGGCGATGCGAGCCGCGCAGCACCGTCTCGTGCGTCGTTCCCGAGTCGAACCACACGTCGAGCGTGTCGCGGTTCTTCTCGTAGAGCGCCGCTTCGTCGCCGAGCAGGTCGAGCGGATCGAGCCGCTGCCACGCCTCGATGCCTTCGCGCTCGATGCGTTGCGCGACCTGCTCGAGCAGTTCGTCGGTGCGCGGGTGCAGTGCACCGGTTTCGCGGTGCACGAAGAAGGCCATCGGCACGCCCCAGTGCCGTTGCCGCGACAGCGTCCAGTCGGGGCGGTTCGCGATCATTCCGTGCAGCCGCGCCTTCCCCCAGGCCGGATAGAAGCGCGTGGCCTCGACGCCGGCGAGCGCGGCCTGTCGAAGCGTCGGCCCGCCGTCGTTCGGCGTGATGTCCATTCCGGCGAACCACTGGCTCGACGCGCGGTAGATGATCGGCGTCTTGTGGCGCCAGCAATGCATGTAGCTGTGCGTGTACGACCAGGTGTCGAACAGGCATCCCGTCTCGCGCAGGTAGTCGACGATCTTCGGGTTCGCCTCCCAGATCGACAGGCCGCCCCACATCGGCAGCGACGACGCATAGGCGCCGTCGCCCTGCACCGGTTGCAGGATCTCGTCGTCGGACATTCCGTGCGCCTTGCACGAGACGAAGTCCTCGACTCCGTATGCCGGCGCCGAGTGCACGATCCCGGTGCCGGTTTCGAGCGTCACGTAGTCGCCGAGGTACACCGGCGCGCGCCGGTCGGCGAACGGATGGCGGAACGCGATGCGATCGAGCGCGCGGCCCTTGGCAACGGCGAGCACCTGGCCTTCGAGCTTCCACGCCGCGAGACACGCTTCGACGCGATCGCGCGCGAGGATCAGCAGCGCCGGTGCGCCGAGCCATTCGACGCGCACGAGCGCGTAGTCGATCTCGGGGTGCACGTTGAGCGCCTGGTTGGCGGGAATGGTCCACGGCGTCGTCGTCCAGATCACCGCGTAACCGCGTTCGATCGGCAACTCGGGAAGGCCGAAGGCTTCGGCCACGCGCGCCGGTTCGGCGAACGGAAACCCGACGTCGATCGCCGGATCGGTGCGATCGCGGTATTCGACCTCGGCTTCGGCAAGCGCCGATCCGCAATCGAAACACCAGTTCACCGGCTTCAGTCCGCGATAGAGGAATCCCTTGCGCAACAGCCGACCGAGCGCGCGCAGCTCGTCGGCCTCGTTGGCCGGCGCCATCGTCAGGTACGGATCGTCCCAGTCGCCGAGCACGCCGAGCCGGATGAAATCGGCCTTCTGCCGGGCGATCTGCTCGGTCGCGTAGGCGCGCGACTTCGCCTGCACCTCGTCGGCGGGCAGGTTCTTTCCGTAGCGCTTCTCGATCTGGATCTCGATCGGCATCCCGTGGCAGTCCCAGCCCGGGACGTACCGCGCATCGAAGCCGGCCATGTTGCGGCTCTTGACGATGATGTCCTTCAGGATCTTGTTGACCGCGTGACCGAGGTGGATGTCGCCGTTGGCGTACGGCGGACCGTCGTGCAGCACCCACACGGGGCGTCCCCTGGATGCCGTGCGGATGCGCTGGTAGACGCGCCGATCCTGCCACTGCTGCGTCCACTGCGGCTCGCGTTTCGCGAGGTCGCCGCGCATCGGAAACGCCGTTTCGGGCATGTTCAGCGTCTTGCGCCAGGACTTGTCGGCGCTTGCCGGGTCGGACTTGCCTGCGGCCATGGGTTCTCCGGAATCAGCCGGCGGTGCCGGGCGCGCCGGCGCGCATGCGCTCGGCTTCGAACCAGTCGCGTGCGGCCTGCGCATCGCGTCGGATCTGTTCGGTCAATCGGTCGAGCGACTCGAAGTTGCGTTCGTCGCGCAGCTTGTGGACGAATTCGATGCGGACGAGCCTGCCGTAGAGCGTCTCGTCGAAATCGAACAGGTGCACCTCGAGCAGCAGGCGGCCGTTTCGCTCCACCGCGGGACGCGTGCCGAGGCTCGCGACTGCCTGCACCGCGTCTGCGCGCACGCCGTGCGCGCGCACGACGAAGACGCCGGTGACGGCCGGACGCTCGAACGGAATGCGGATGTTCAACGTGGGAAAGCCGATCGTGCGGCCGAGCTTGCGCCCGTGCAGGACACGACCGCAGATCGCGTACGGCCGTCCGAGCAGTTCGGCAGCCAGCCCGAAGTCGCCCGCGGCGAGCGCCGAACGCACCGCGGTGCTCGAAACGCGGTGGCCGTCGCGCACGATGGTGTCGATGCGGGCGAGTTCGAAGCCGTGCGACGGCGCCGCGGCCTGCAGCAGCGTGAAGTCGCCGCGGCGTTTCGCTCCGAAGCGGAAATCGTCGCCGATCAGCAGGAATCGCGTGCGCATGCCGCGCGCCAGGATGTCGACGAAGTCCTCGGCCGGCACCGATGCCAGCGAGGCGTTGAAATGCGCGATGCAGACGCGGTCGACGCCGCACCCGGCGAGCGCCTCGAGCTTGTCGCGCAGCGTGCTGATGCGCGCCGGCGCGCTGATGTCGGGGCGGCCCGCTGCGGCCGCGATCGACGCGAAGTACTCGCGCGGATGCGGCTCGAAGGTGAGCACGCAGACGGGCAGCGCGCGCGCGCGCGCCTCCTCGCGCAGGCGCTCGATGATCGCCTGGTGGCCGCGATGCATGCCGTCGAAGTTGCCGATCGTCAGCGCACAAGGGCGGCGCCGCGCGAGGGGCGGCAGGCTGCGAAAGACTTCCATGCAGGCGGGGTGCGGTCGTGCGGGGCGATGCAAAACCTTGAATTATAAGGCCAGCAGCAGCTTCGCGGCCCGATGGTAAGCTTCCCGCGATGAAGAGAATCGTCGTTCTGATCTCCGGGCGCGGCTCGAACATGACGGCGATGGCGCGGGCGCTGGAAGAAGAGCGCTGGCCTGCGACGATCGCCTGCGTGATCGCCGACCGGGCGCCCGCCGCGGGGATCGAGCGCGCGCGGGCGATGGGCCTGGCGACCGACCTCGTCGACCATCGCGCTTTCGCGACCCGCGACGACTTCGACCGCGCGCTGCGCGAGACGATCGACCGGCACGCGCCGGACGTCGTCGTTCTGGCCGGCTTCATGCGCATCCTGGGCGACGCGTTCGTCGAGCACTATCGCGGACGACTGCTGAACATCCACCCGTCGTTGCTGCCGGCGTATCCGGGACTCGCCACGCATCGCCGCGCGCTGCAGGCCGGAGTCGCGGTGCACGGCGCCACCGTGCACCTGGTCGGGTCGGAACTCGACGCCGGCCCGATCGTCGCGCAGGCGGCGCTCGCGGTGCATGCCGACGACGACGAATCGACGCTCGCGGCGCGCGTGCTCGCGCTCGAGCACCGGCTGTATCCGATGGCCGTGCGCTGGTTCGTCGAGGACCGGCTCGACTTCGACGGCGAGCGGGTGCGGCTGCGCGATCCGCGTCCCGGCGAAACGCGTTGCCTGTGGGGCGGGTCGGAATGAACTTCGCCGCGGCGCGCCGTGCGGCGCTCGCGCGTGTCATGCGATTCGATGCGCCGGCCGACGTGCTGCTGCGCAGGTATTTCCGGGAACACCCGGCGATCGGACGCCGCGACCGTGCGCGGATCGCGGCATCGGTGTTCGACGTGCTGCGCCGACTTCGCCTGTACGAGTCGCTCGGGCAGGCGGACCCGCCCGCGCAGGCCGAGTCGCCCGCGCAGGCCGA
>CAYZYC010000049.1:15460-16530 GCA_964481165.1 uncultured Limnobacter sp.
AGGCCGAGTCGCCCGCGAAGGCTGAATCGCCCGCGCGGCCCGGGCCGTCGGTCGACACTCTGCTCGCCGTCTCCGATGCCTTTTCCGCGGAAGCGAACGGGACTCGCGCCGACATCTCCGGACTCTCGTTCGCGATTCGCTACAGCCTTCCCGACTGGCTCGCCGATGCGCTGCTCGCGCAGTACGGACAGGCGGCCGAAGCACTCGCGGCATCGCTGCTCGAACCCGCGCCGCTCGACCTGCGCGTCAACGCGTCGATGGCCGACCTCACTACGGTGCAGGCCGCGCTCGCCGCCGCGGGGATCGAGTCGCAGCCGCTCCCGCAGGCGCCGTTCGCGTTGCGGGTGCACGGCCATCCGTCGCTCGAACGCAGCGACGCATGGCGGGCCGGTCACCTGGAAGTCCAGGACGTCGGCAGCCAGTTGCTCGCGATGCTCGTCGCGGCGCGCCGTGGCCAGACGGTGATCGACCTGTGCGCCGGCGCCGGCGGCAAGACGCTTGCGCTGGCCGCTGCGATGCGCTCGACCGGTCGGCTGTACGCGTGCGACGTGTCCGCCGCGCGCCTGCAGCGCATGCGCGAGCGCCTGGCTCGCGCCCGCGTCGAGAACGTGCATGCGATCGTGCTCGACAGCGAGCGCGATTCCCGGTTGCAGCGACTGCACGACCGTGCCGACGCGGTGCTGATCGATGCCCCGTGCACCGGAACCGGAACCCTGCGACGCAACCCGGACCTGAAGTGGAGGACCGTTCCCGGCGAACTCGACGCGCTCGTCGCGCGCCAGCGCGCGCTGCTGCAGGCCGCGGCACCGCTGGTTCGACGCGGCGGCTGCCTCGTCTACGCGACATGCAGCCTGCTGCACGCGGAAAACGACGCGCAGCTCGAATGGTTCGAATCGCGCTTTCGCGGCTGGACGCGCCGCGACGCCGGGGAGGTGCTCGCCGGCCAGGGCGCGCGACTGGACCCGCAGGCCACCGCCGATGCGCGCCTGCGGCTGCTGCCGCATCGCGATGGCTCGGACGGATTCTTCGCGGTCCGCTGGCAACGCGACTCGTGAAGCCGGCAGCGCGCC
>CAYZYC010000049.1:16630-18204 GCA_964481165.1 uncultured Limnobacter sp.
CGCGGGGTAGAATCGCCCCGATCCCACCGCGTGATGCCATGAGTTCCCAGTCTTCTCCCGCATCGCCGCCCGACGCAGTGCGCAAGGCGGTCACGCAGCCGTACCTGGCCGAGCTACGCGCGCGCGGCGAAGCGATCGCGATGCTCACGTGCTACGACGCGAGTTTCGCCGCGCTGCTCGATTCCGTCGGCATCGAGTGCCTGCTGATCGGCGATTCGCTCGGCATGGTCGTGCAGGGACATGCGTCGACGTTGCCGGTCACGCTCGACGAGGTCGCCTATCACGTGCGCTGCGTCGCGCGAGGCAGCCGCTATGCGTGGATCGTCGCCGACCTGCCGTTCGCGACGTACCAGACAACGCCGGAACAGGCTTTCGAGAACGCGGCGCGGCTGATGCAGGCCGGCGCGCACATGGTCAAGCTCGAAGGAGGCGCGTGGCTCGCGCCGACCGTCGCCACGCTGACGCGCGCCGGCATTCCGGTCTGCGCGCACCTCGGTCTGACGCCGCAATCGGTGCACACGCTCGGCGGTTATCGGTTGCAGGGAAAGACGCCGGAAGCGGCAGGGCAGCTGCTGGCCGATGCGCTCGCGCTGCAACAGGCGGGCGCGACGATGCTGGTACTCGAGATGGTGCCGGCGGCGCTGGCCGCCGACGTCACGAACCAGCTCGCGATCCCCACGATAGGCATCGGCGCCGGCGCGGCGTGTTCCGGGCAGGTGCTGGTCCTGCACGACATGCTCGACGTGTTTCCGGGGCGCAAGCCACGCTTCGTACGCAACTTCATGGACGGTGCGGCGGGGATCCCCGAGGCGATCCGCGCGTACCGCGACGCGGTCAAGGCACGCACGTTCCCGGCGTCCGAGCACACGTATTGAGGTTGCAGCTGAAACCTGCGCGTCGGCCGCTGTAACGCGCCGGCAATCCCCGGCCGCGACGATGGATCGTGTCGCACCGATCCGCGGGGAGAACGCCATGCAACTCGAACCCTATCTGTTCTTCGAGGGACGATGCGAGGAGGCGATCGAGTTCTACCGTCGTGCGCTCGGCGCCGAAGTCGCCGCGATGATCCGCTATGGCGAGAGTCCGGAACCGCCTCCGCCGGGCATGCTTCCTCCGGGATCGGAGAACAAGGTCATGCACGCACTGCTGCGCATCGGCGAGGTATCGCTGATGGCGTCGGACGGCGGCTGTACGGGAAAGACCGGATTCGGCGGTTTCTCGCTGACGCTCTCGGTTCCCGATGCCGCGACGGCCGAGAAGCTGTTCACCGCCCTGGCCGACGGCGGAAAGGTGACGATGCCGCTCGAACCGACCTTCTGGTCGCCGAAGTTCGGCATGCTGACCGACCGCTTCGGTGTCGGATGGATGGTCAACGTCGTCGCCGCGCAATGAGCCGGGCGCAGAAAGCAGAAAGCCCCTCGGGCGAGGGGCTTTCATCGGAGCGCGCGAGATGCGCGCAGGCGGTGCGCCGCGCGGAAACTACTTGATCTTCGTTTCCTTGTACGCGACGTGCTTGCGGGCGACGGGATCGAACTTCCTGATCTCCATCTTCTCGGGCATGTTCCGCTTGTTCT
>CAYZYC010000050.1:0-17971 GCA_964481165.1 uncultured Limnobacter sp.
CGCGCCGCCCGACGAGATCAACCTGATGGGACAGGACTGGGGCCTGCCGCCGCTGATCCCCGGCGCGCTGCGCGAACGCGCGTACGAGCCCTTCGTGCTTGCGTTGCGCGCGAACATGCGCCACGCGGGCGCCCTGCGCATCGACCACGTGATGGCGCTGATGCGGCTGTACTGGGTGCCGCCCGGCGCCGGCGCGCGCGACGGCGGCTACGTGCGCTACCCGTTCCACGAAATGCTGGCGATCGTCGCGCTCGAGAGCTGGCGCAATCGCTGCCTCGTGATCGGCGAGGACCTCGGCACCGTGCCCGAGGCCTTGCGCGAGGAACTCGCGCGGGTGGGCGTGTTGTCGTACCGGCTGCTCTGGTTCGAGCGCGATGCCGCGGGCGATTTCCTCGACCCGTCGGCGTGGCCGCGCGACGCGCTGGTCTCGATCACGACGCACGACCTGCCTACGCTGCCCGGATGGTGGTCGGGGCACGACCTTCGGCTGCGCGCCGGACTGGGGCACTTCCCGGACGCGGCGACGCGCGAGTTGCAGTTCCGCGCCCGCGACGAAGACCGGAAGCGGCTCGTTGCGGCGCTGCTGCACGAAGGCAGGCTGGCCGCGCAGACCGATGTCGCGGCGACGGCCGCGGGCGCGCTCGTTCCGGCGCTCGTCGACGCCGTGCACGCGCGGCTCGCCTCGACTCCGGCGCGCCTGATGATGCTCCAGCCCGAAGACTGGCTCGGCATCGTCGAACAGAGCAACCTGCCGGGTACGGTCGACGAGCATCCGAACTGGCGGCGCAAGCTCGCGGCATCGGTTGCGGCGCTGCGCGACGATGCCGGCGCCGCACGCGTGGCCGCGCTGCTCGGCGCCGAGCGGCGCAGTCCGCGTGCCGCGAAGCCCTGTGCGCACCGCGTGCAGGCGCGCATTCCGCGTTCGACGTACCGGCTCCAGCTGAGCGGCGACTTCCGCTTCGACGACGCGATGCGCGTATTGCCGTACCTGGAGCGACTCGGCGTCGGCGACGTGTACTGCTCGCCGGTGCTTCGGGCACGACCGGGCAGCGCGCACGGCTACGACATCGTCTCGCACCGGGACGTCAATCCCGAACTGGGCGGCGACGCGGCATTCGAGGCGTTCTCCGCAGCACTGCACGCGGCCGGCATGGGGCTGCTGCTCGACACGGTGCCCAACCACATGGGCGTGCTGGGCGGAGACAACGACTGGTGGATGGACGTGCTCGAGCACGGCGAAGCGTCGCGCTACGCGCGGTACTTCGACATCGACTGGCACCCGGCGAACGGCGGCCTCGACGGCAAGGTGCTCGTGCCGTTGCTCGGCGAGCACTACGGCCTGGCGCTCGAGCGCGGCGACCTCGCGCTGGTGTTCGACGCCGATGCCGGTCGTTTCGTCGTCGCGTACTTCGAGCACCGGATGCCCGTCGATTCGCGCGAGGCGGCCGCGATCCTGTGGCGAGCCGACGAACGCCTGGCGGCTTCCGGCGGCGCCGCGCAAGTGCGCGAGGCACTCGCGGCGATCGCCGGAGGTTTCGCGGGGCTGCCGCCGCGTGCCGCCGGTGCGCAGGCAGCCGGCACGCAATCCGCAGGGCAACGCGCGCGCGACGCCGATGCGCTGAAGCGGCAACTCGCGCGGCTCGCCGCCGAGCACGCGTCGGTCGCCGGCGCGATCGATGCCTGCGTGCGGTCGATGAACGCGCGCTCGGTGCAGGCGCGCAACGAACTGCACGAGTTGCTCGAACGGCAGGCCTGGCGGGTCGCGTACTGGCGTGTCGCCTCCGACGAGATCAACTATCGGCGCTTCTTCGACATCAACGAACTGGCGGCGTTGCGCGTCGAGGAGGAGGAGGTCTTCGAGGCGACGCACGATCGCGTGCTCGACCTCGCGGCATCGGGCATGGTCGACGGGCTGCGCATCGACCACCCCGACGGCCTCTACGACCCGGGCGAGTACTTCGCCCGGCTGCAGCAGGGCTACGCCAGGCGCGCCGGCATCGAACCGCAGCCCGACGGGCAGAGGCCGCCGAGACCGCTGTACGTGGTGATCGAGAAGATCGCGGCGAGCCACGAGCACGTGCCCGGGCAATGGGCGATCCACGGCACGACCGGCTATCGCTACGCAGCGGTCGCCAACGGCCTGTTCGTCGATGCGTCGGCGCGCAGCCGGATCGACCGGATCTGGCGCGCGTTCACGATGCAGCGCGCGAGCTTCGACGACGTCGCCCACGAATGCAGGCTGCTGGTCATGCGCGACGCGCTCGCCGCGGATCTCACGATGCTGACCTCCGAACTGCTGCGGATCGCGCGCGCGAACCGGCGCACGCGCGACTACACCGCGAACGGCCTGCGCCGGGCGCTCGCCGAAGTGGCCGCGCGCATGCCCGTGTATCGCACGTACCTCGCCGATCGCGCATCGAAGCAGGATCGACGCTACATCCAGTGGGCGATCGGGCAGGCGGTGCGTCGCAGCCGCGCGGTCGACACGACGATCTTCGGCTTCGTGCGCGATGCGCTGCTCGGTCGTGCGCCGGCAGGCAGCAGCGCCGACGCGCGCGCGAGGACACGCCGTTTCGCGCGGCGCTTCCAGCAGTTCACTTCGCCGGTCGCCGCAAAGGGCGTCGAGGACACGGCACTGTACCGGTTCAACCGGCTCGCTTCGTTGAACGACGTCGGCAGCGAACCCGATTCCTTCGGTTACTCGGTCAAGGCGTTCCACGCGGCCAACCTCGACCGCGCCCGTCACTGGCCGCACACGATGCTGGCGGCTTCGACGCACGACAACAAGCGCTCGGCCGACGTGCGCGCGCGAATCGACGTTCTCTCCGAGATGCCGGCGGCATGGCGACTGCTGCTGCGCCGGTGGCGGCTGGCGAACCGAAGCCGCCGTCGGACGGTCGACGGCGAGCCGGCGCCGTCGCGCAACGACGAATACCTGCTGTACCAGGTGCTGCTCGGCACGTTCCGTCCGGAGGGTCTTGCCGGCGACGCACTCGCCGCCTACGTCGAACGCATCGAACGCTACGCGATCAAGGCGGCGCGCGAGGCGAAGCTGCGCACGAGCTGGATCGAACCCGACGCCGCCTACGAGGATGCGCTCGTCGCCTTCGTGCGCGGCCTCCTCGGGTCGGCCGGGTTCGTCGACGAGTTGCGCGAGCAGGCCGGGCCGATCGCCTGGTTCGGTGCGCTGAACAGCCTGGCGATGCTCGCGCTCGCGCACACGGTGCCCGGCGTTCCGGATCTGTACCAGGGCACCGAGTGCTTCGACCTGAGCCTGGTCGACCCCGACAATCGTCGACCCGTCGACTTCGAGCGCAACGCCGCGTTGCTCGACGCGATCGAACGGCGCGTCGCGAACGAAGGCCTCGCGGCAGTCGCCGGCGCGCTGTCGCGCGATCCGCGTGCCGACGAAGCCAAGCTGTTCGCCAGCTGGCGGCTGCTGCAGTTGCGGCGTGCGCACGAGGCGCTGTTTCGCGACGGCGACTACCGGCCGCTCGAAACGACCGGCGCGCGGGCCGATCACGTCGTCGCGTATGCGCGCAGCGACGACGATGCCGTGCTCGTCGTGCTCGTGCCGCGGCTGTTCGCGAAGCTGCTCGGCGAACCCGGCCGGCTGCCCGAAGGTGCGGCGGTGTGGTCGGACACGCGCGTGGCGCTCGATCGTGTCGCACCCGGCCTCGACCTCGTCGACCAGCTGACCGGGCGCAGCGTGTCGGCCTCGGCCGGCTGGCTGTCGATGGCGACGGTCTCGGGCGGGTTCCCCGCGACGGTGCTGCTCGGACGCACGAACGTCCCGGCAGGCGCGTGACGGCGATGGAGCGCCGACCCGGCGCAGCGCCGCGGGACCTGCCGGTCCGTCGGCAACGACACTGCGTCCATGCCGTTGCGGCGGTGGCACAATGGCCCCGAGAGGATTCCCCATGGAAGATCCGGCCCGTCCCGCAGTGCTCGACCTGATCGGCAACACTCCGCTGATCGAAATCACCCGGATCGACACCGGGTGTTGCCGGCTCTTCCTGAAGCTCGAGTCGCAGAATCCCGGCGGTTCGATCAAGGACCGGATCGGCCTGTCGATGATCGAAGGCGCCGAGCGCAGCGGACGACTCGGCCCCGGCGGGACGATCGTCGAGGCGACCGCCGGCAACACCGGGCTGGGGCTCGCGCTGGTGGCCCGCCTGAAGGGGTACCCCATCGTCCTCGTCGTTCCCGACAAGATGTCGAGCGAGAAGGTGCTGCACCTGAAGGCGCTCGGCGCCGACGTGCGCATCACGCGATCCGACGTCGGCAAGGGGCATCCCGCCTACTACCAGGATTACGCGGCGCGGCTGGCGGGCGAGATTCCCGGCGCGTTCTTCGCCGACCAGTTCAACAACCCCGACAACCCGGCAGCGCATCGGCATTCGACCGCACCCGAGATCTGGGCGCAGTGCGGGCATGAGCTCGACGCGATCGTCTGCGGCGTCGGTTCGTCGGGAACGCTGACCGGGCTGTCGCAGTTCTTCCGCGAAGTCGATCCCGCAGTCGCGTTCGTCCTCGCCGACCCGGAGGGGTCGATCCTCGCCGAGTACGTGCGCAGCGGCCGGGTGGGCGAAGCCGGCAGCTGGGCCGTCGAGGGAATCGGCGAGGATTTCGTCCCGGCGATCGCCGATTTCGCGTCGGTGCGGCACGCCTACTCGATTCCCGACTCCGAGAGCTTCGCGGCGGCACGCGAGCTGCTGCGCGCCGAGGGCGTGCCGGGAGGCTCGTCGACCGGAACGCTGCTCGCCGCGGCGCTGCGCTACTGTCGCGAACAGAAGACGCCGAAACGCGTCGTCTCCTTCGTCTGCGACACCGGAACGCGCTACCTGTCGAAGGTGTTCAACGACAACTGGATGATCGACCAGGGCCTGCTGCAGCGCGAACGTTTCGGCGATCTGCGCGACATCGTCGGTCGTCGATACGAGGAAGGCTCGGTGATCGAGGTGACGCGCACCGATACGCTGAAGACGGTGTTCCACCGGATGCGTTCGGCCGAGATCTCGCAGTTGCCGGTCATCGAGAACGGGCGCATCGTCGGGCTGATCGACGAATCCGACGTCCTGCTGCGCGTGCAGGGCGACCCGTCGCAGTTCGGCGCCAGCGCCGGGACGGCCATGACGCAGGCGCTCGAGACATTGCGGCCCGACGCCGGCATCGATGCGCTGCGCGCGGTGCTCGATCGCGGGCTGGTCGCGATCGTCGCCGACGACGATCGTTTCCACGGGCTGATCACGCGCTTCGATCTGCTCAACCACCTGCGCAGGACATTGCCTTGAGCCGACGCG
Organism: uncultured Limnobacter sp.; assembly: GCA_964481165.1. Lineage (GTDB taxonomy): Bacteria > Pseudomonadota > Gammaproteobacteria > Burkholderiales > Burkholderiaceae_E > Zeimonas. Next base: position 5,304 of record CAYZYC010000050.1, read on the forward strand.
ACCCGGGAAGCGACTCCCGAAACGACTCCGCCGCGCGCCGCGCCTTCGGCACGCGCGTGATCCACGGCGGACAGTCTCCCGATCCGACGACCGGCGCGATCATGCCGCCGATCTACGCGAACTCCACCTATCGGCAGGACAGTCCCGGCGTGCACAAGGGGCTCGACTACGGCCGCTCGCACAATCCGACGCGCTGGGCCTTCGAGCGTTGCGTCGCCGACCTGGAGAGCGGCAGCGCGGCTTTCGCGTTCGCCTCGGGGCTTGCGGCGATCGCCACCGTGCTCGAGCTGATCGACGCCGGAAGCCACGTGGTGGCGGGCGACGACCTCTACGGCGGGACGTACCGCCTGCTCGAACGCGTGCGCACGCGAAGCGCGGCGCTGTCGGTCAGCTACGTCGACCTGTCGGACCCGGAGGAACTCGAGCGCGCCCTGCGTCCCGAAACGCGACTGGTGCTGATCGAGACGCCGACCAATCCGCTGCTGCGACTCGTCGATCTCGAAGCGCTCGCCGCGATCGCCAGGCGGAGCAACCTCGTCTCGGTGGTCGACAACACCTTCGCCACGCCCTGGGTGCAGCGTCCGCTCGAACTCGGCTTCGACATCGTCGTGCACTCGACGACGAAGTACCTGAACGGGCACTCCGACGTCATCGGCGGCGTGGCCGTGGCCAGCGGCGAATCGCGGAACGCGGAGAACGCCGAACGCCTGGGTTTCCTGCAGAACGCGGTCGGCGCGATCGCCGGGCCGTTCGACAGTTTTCTCGCGTTGCGCGGCGTCAAGACGCTCGACGTCCGGATGCAGCGCCACTGCGAGAACGCGCTCGAGCTCGCCGGCTGGCTCGAGAGGCAGCCCGGGGTGCGCGCCGTGCGCTATCCGGGCCTTGCCTCGCATCCGCAGCACGCGCTCGCGCGACGGCAGATGCGCGGCTTCAGCGGAATGATCGCGGTCGAGCTCGACACCGACCTCGCCGGCGCCCGCCGCTTCCTGGAAGCGTGCGAGATCTTCGCGCTCGCCGAGAGCCTGGGTGGCGTCGAAAGCCTGATCGAACACCCGGCGATCATGACGCACGCCACGATTCCGGCCGAGCAGCGGGGCCGGCTCGGCATCGGCGATTCGCTGGTGCGCCTGTCGGTCGGCATCGAGAACGTCGACGACCTGAAGCACGACCTGCGCGGTGCGCTCGCTGCGATGTAGCCGCGTCGACTGCATCATAATGGCCGGGAGTGCAGGAGCTTCGGATCCGCGAAGGCGACGGACCTCGGGGGCTCCACCGAAACGGGGATGACGCAATGAAGAGCATTCGACGCACGGTTCTCGCGATGCCGGTGGTTCTGCTCGGCGCGTACGCGGCGGGTCTTTCCCGCGTGGCCGGCGCGCAGGCGCAAGCGCCGCTGGTCGAGGTCTGGAAGAGCCCGACCTGCGGCTGCTGCAAGGACTGGATCGCACACATGCGGGAGCACGGTTTCCGCGTGACCGTGCACGACACCGGCAATACCGAGGCGCGCGCGCGGCTCGGCATTCCGATCGAGCTCGGTTCGTGTCACACGGCCCGCGTCGACGGCTACGCGATCGAAGGGCACGTTCCGGCCGAGGACGTTCTTCGCCTCCTGAAGGAGAAGCCGAAGGCGATCGGACTCGCCGTTCCGGGAATGCCGATCGGTTCGCCGGGAATGGACGGTCCGGCATACGGCGGGCGCAAGGACCCGTACGACGTGCTGCTCGTGCGACGCGGCGGAGTTTCGGTGTATCGTCGGGCGGCATCGTAAGCGGGAGTCCAGGCAATGAAGGCGAAGGACATCATGACGGTCGACGTCATCACCGCTACGGCGGACACGCCGATCCAGGCGATCGTCGATTCGATGCTGAAGAACCGCGTCAGCGCGATCCCCATCGTCGAAGCGGACGGCCGGCTGCTCGGGATCGTCAGCGAAGGCGACCTGATGAACCGCCCCGAGGCCGAGACCTATCGTTCGCGTTCCTGGTGGCTGTCGCTGGTGGGCGAGCCGCAGAAGATGACGAAGGATTTCCTGAAGACCTACGGGCGCAAGGCCGCCGACGTGATGACGACCGGGGTCGTGACCGCCGACGAGGAAGAGAGCGTGGCGAGCATCGCCGGCAAGCTCGAGCGGCACCGGATCAAGCGTGTTCCGGTGGTGCGCGACGGGCGGATCGTCGGCATCGTCAGCCGCGCCAACCTGCTGCATTGCGTAGGCCGCCTGGAGCAGGGAGTCGCGGCGAGCGCCGATTCGGCCGAGCAGCGCAAGCAGGTGTTCGCCCGGCTCGCGCAGGCCGGCATTCCGTCGAGCGCGGTCAACGTGATCGTCCTCGACGACGCCGTCGAGCTGTGGGGCGCGGTCGACTCGGCCGATCAGGTCGCTGCCGCCGAACTCGCCGTGTCCAGCGTGTTCGGTTCGCGCAGGATCACCAACAACCTCGGCATCCGCGACCACCGCGTCCGCTTCGCGTACTGAGGGCTCGCGCGGGCGCGCGCAGCCGCGGGCTGCGCGCCGGATCGCGCTCATCCGATGCCGGATCGCAGGCTGGCTCCCTGGCGGCGCAATTCGCGCTGCACGAGATCCACCGGCACAGCGCGCGGCGTGCCGTAGCGGCTCGCCGCCAGCGCGGCGCAGACGCCTGCGGCGTGGCCGGTCGCCATGACCACCGGCATGACGCGGTACGACGAGTGCGCCGCGTGGCTGCCCGAGATGCAGCGTCCGGCGACCAGCAATCGTTCGGTGCGTTGCGGCAGCAGGCAACGAAGCGGCACGTCGTAGGCCTCGCCGGGCGGCAGCCGCCGCAGCACGGTTCCGCGGCCGTCCGGGTTGTGGATGTCCACCGGGTACGAACCGCGTGCGATCGCGTCGTCGAACTTGCGCGCGTGCAGGATGTCTTCGACCTCGAGGCGGTAGTCTCCGACGATGCGCCGGCTCTCGCGAACGCCGACCTGGACACCGCTCTGCGCGACGTACGCGCGTTCGAAGCCCGGGACGTACTTGCGCAGGAACGCCGAGACCTGGCGCATCTGGCGCCGTCCGGCCCACTCGGCATAGCTCAGGTCCCAGACATCGGTTCCGAGCACGCGCGTGATGCGCGTGCTGTTCACGCTGACCTCGCGGTCGTGCGGCGTGCCGAAGAACAGGATGTCTTCGCGCGGCAGGTCGAGGTCGCCGGCTTCGGTCGCGCGGCGCACGAGATCCCACAACCCGTGGACTCCGCGCCACTGTTGCGGGTGCGCGCGCACGTAGTGCTCGAACGCGATGCGTTCGAAGTCGACGATGCGGAACATCAGCGTCATCGGCTGCACGAGGCCGTCGTCGCGCCCGATTTCGTACGGCGCGTCGGCCAGCGCCGCGACGTCTCCGTCGCCGCTGCAATCGACGGTCACGCTCGCGCGCACGACGATCGGGCCGGACTTCGTCTCGAAGACGACGCCCTCGACGCTGCCGCCGCCGGTCACCGCGCTTGCAAAGGCGTGCATCAGGAACTGCACGCCGGCCTCGTCGAGCAGTTCCAGCGCGACGAGCTTGAACCACTCGGGGTCGAACGGAACCACGTAACCGGTGTCGAGCGACGGCGCGATCGCACCCCCCGCGCGCACCAGGCGGTCGAGCAGCCGGCCGAGGACGCCGGAGACGATCGGTTCGCCCGGTCCGTGGTCGGTGGGAAGCAGCGTCGTCGCGCCCTCGCGCGGAGGCGCCTCCCGCTGCGTGTGGAACGACATCAGCGGCATGACGAGCGCCGCGGTGGCGTTGCCGCCGACGAACCCGTAGCGCTCGGCCAGCACGACGCGCGCGCCGGCGTCGGCGGCTCCGATCGCGGCGCCGATGCCCGCCGGGCCGGCGCCGACGACCAGCACGTCGGTATCGGCGGCGACGATCGCATTGCGCGCGGGAAGCGCGCAATGCACGAGGTTCGCGGGCCGCGCCAGGACCGGCACGCCTCAGTCCTGCATTGCACTGCCCTCGGGCGCGTGCGACGCGCCCCGCTCGAGCAGTTCCATGGCCATCGCGTGCGATTGACGCGCGCGTTGCTGCAGCGCAGGCAGCGCGTCGGCGATCTGCGCGCGCAGCGCGTCGCGCCGGTCCCAGCATTCGTCGAGATAGGCGATGAGCCGGCCGGCGTTGACGTGTTCGATCGGCGGCGTGGCGATGCGCAGGTCCTCGAGGAAGCCCGAAACCTTGCTTGCGTACGGCAGCGCGATGAACGGCACCCCGGCGAGCGCCGCGAAGATCAGGAAGTGCAGCCGCATTCCCAGGACGAAACGGAACCGGCCCATCAGCGTCAGCAACTGCCCCGGCGTGTATTCGCCCTTCAGGACCGTCGCCCGCTGCGCGCGGAACATGCGGGCGATCACCGCGTGGCTGTGCTGCGTGTCGAGCATCGAACGCTCCATCGGCACGAAGACGACGTCGGCGTCGAAGCGATCGACTGCGAAGTCCGCGGCGTTGGCGAGCAGCGAGTGGTAGAAGCGTTCGTCGATGTCGGGCGCCGCGACGCCCGGCTCGCGCACCGAAATCGCGATGACCGGACGCGCCCGCCCGAGGCCTTCGAGTTGCACGGCGCCGGCGGGCAGCGGCTCGGGTTCGAGCAGCAGCGCCGGATCCGCGGTGACGACGATCTCGCGCTCGACTCCGGCTTCCTCGAGCACTTTCTGTGCGCTGCGCTCGCGTACCGTGATCACCGTCGCGCGGTTCAGCCGCTGGCGCACCAGTTCCTGCACCTTCGAGTCCTTCAGCGGTCCGGCGCCGATCGCGTAGAGCATGACCGGAACGCCGCTCTCCAGCGCCACCAGCGCCTCGCGCAAATAGGTCTGCGCATCCGCGTCGTAGAGGATTCCGCCGCCGCCGAGAATGAAGAGGTCGAGGCGCTCGATCTCGGGTGCGATCTCGGCGCGCGAGAACGTGCGCACCGCGACGACGCGCTCGACATCGTGGCGTCTCAGCGTGTCGCCGGGATCGCGGGTGAAGACCGTGATCTCGGCGGGAAGCGTCGCCCGGAATTGCGCGATCATCGACTGCAGGATCGCCTCGTCGCCGAGGTTCAGTCCGCCGTACGATCCGCTGATCCCGATCCGGTACGGGTGGTCCATGGTTCGGTGACCCGTTGCACGAGGCTTGCGCCCCTCGGTCGCTCGCCGGTGCAAGCGCCGGGCCCGCGCGTTCAGGGGTCGGCGGGTTCGACGTGCGTCGTCAGGCGCGTGCCGGTTCGCTCCTCGACGGCGCGTTCGACTTCGTCGGCCAGGTCGTGCGCCCGCAATACGGTCCAGTCACCGGGCAGGCGCAGTTCGACGTCCGCGAAGCGGAACGGCCCGGCCACGCGCGTCTTCAGGTTCGAGAAGCGGACACCCTGTGCGGCAAAGCCGTGCAGCACCTCGACGATGCTTTCGATCTCGCGATCGCTTTGCGCCCGGTCCATCAGCCCGTCGACCGAACGGTGCATCAGCGCCCAGCCCTCGCGCAGGATGTTCAGTGCGACCGCGATCGCCACCAGCGGATCGAGCCAGTACCATCCGGTCATGGCTGCCAGCGCGACGCCTACGACGACACCCGCCGTCGTCCAGACGTCGGTCATCAGGTGGCGGGCATCGGCTTCCAGCGCCACCGATCGGTGTTCGCGGCCGACCCGGATCAGGATTCGCGCGACGAAGTAGTTGATCGCGCTTGCCGCGATCGACAGCGCCGTCCCGAAACCGAGCTCGCCGAGCGCTCGCGGATGCAGCAGCCGCTCGACCGCGAACACCAGGATGGCCAGCGCCGCGACGAAGACCATCACGCCTTCGAGCGCTGCCGAGAAATACTCGGCCTTTCCGTGCCCGTACGGATGCTCGTCGTCGGCAGGCATGCGGGCGTACGAGACCATCGCCAGCGCGAAAGTCGCGCCGGCCAGGTTCACCAGCGACTCGAGCGCGTCCGACAGGTAGCCGACGGAGCCGGTCGACCACCAGGCGCCGGCCTTCATCGCCATCGTGATCAGCGCCGCGGCGACGGAAAGCAGCAGCGCGCGTTGGGGACTCATGGGCGACTCGGGCCGGGCATCGTTTTCCGCTGGCAACGGCGAGGAGCGCCGCACGATACAATCCGCAGTCTCGCGCCCGTAGCTCAACGGATAGAGTACTGCCCTCCGAAGGCAGGGGTTGCAGGTTCGATTCCTGCCGGGCGCGCCATCTTCGGTGAGCGCCCGGCGTTGCACTCGGCATCCGGTTGCGCCGCAACGCGATCGGCACAGCAGCGGGTTGCCACCGACTTTGCATCGAGACTCGCGGACACGATGATAGCAAGTCGTTTCGTCATGCTTGACCATGCATCGCGGCCCGGCGCAGATCGTCATGAGCGACCAGCCATCCGATAGCCGCCCGGCCCGCTCGGGCGAACCACTGCGGGACAGCGCGGAGAACTTTCGCCTGCTCGTCGAGAGCGTCCAGGACTACGCGATCTTCCTGCTCGACCCCGACGGCCAGGTGCTCAGCTGGAGCGCCGGCGCGGAGCGCCTCAAGGGGTACGCGGCCTCCGAGATCATCGGCCGCTCGTTCGAGCTGTTCTACCCCGCGGAGGACATCGAGCGCGGCTGGCCGCAGGAGGAACTGCGCCGCGCCGCGGCCGACGGCCGCTTCGAGGACGAAGGATGGCGGCTTCGCAAGGACGGGACGCGCTTCTGGGCGAGTGTCGTCATCACGGCGCTGCGCGATCGCTCCGGCGCGTTGAGCGGATTCGCCAAGGTGACCCGCGACCTGAGCGATCGTCGCCGGTACGAGGAAGCGCTGCGCGAGAGCGCGGAACAGTTCCGCCTGCTCGTCGATTCGGTTCGCGACTACGCGATCTTCCTGCTCGATCCGCAGGGGCGGGTGCTGACCTGGAACGCGAGCGCCGAGGCGATCAAGGGCTATCCGGCGGAGGAGGTCCTGCACCGCGACTACGCGATCTTCTTCACGGAGGAAGACGTCGCAGCCGGAATTCCGCAGCAGGAACTCGCGACTGCGCTCCGCGACGGAAGGTCCGAGTCCGAGGGCTGGCGGGTTCGCAAGGACGGCACGACCTTCTGGGCAGGAATCGTCGTCACGCCGGTGCGCGACGGCAGCGGCGTGCTGCGCGGTTTCGCGAAGATGACCCGCGACCTGACCGATCCGCACCGCCTGCTCGAACTGGAACGCTCGAGTCGCCGCATCGACGAATTCCTCGCCGTGCTCGGCCACGAGTTGCGCAACCCGAGCGCAGCGATCCGCAATGCCGTGGAGATCCTTCGGCTGCACCCGCAGTTCCCTGCGGAGTTGCGCGAGGTGCGCGAAGTCATCGATCGCCAGCTCGCGCAGCTGACCCGCCTCGTCGACGACCTGCTCGACCTCGGGAGGATTGCGAGCGGGAAGATCCTGCTGCGCCGCGAGCGCGTCGACTATCGCGACATCGTGTCGTCGACCGCACAGGCGCTGCGACCGTCGATCGAGGCAGCCGGGCATCGCTTCGACGTCGAGCTGCCGCGCGAGTCCGTCTTCGTGCGCGGCGACCCGGTTCGTCTCGCGCAACCGCTGCAGAATCTGCTGCACAACGCGCTGCGCTACACGCCGTCGGCCGGGCGAATCCGGCTGGCGCTCGCCGTCGACGGCGGCGAATGCTTCACGACCGTCACCGACACCGGGCGCGGCATCGCGGCCGGAGCGATCGAACGCATTTTCGACCTGTTCACGCAGGAAGGGGTCGTCGTCCCGGTCTCGGGGCCGGCGCGCGATTCGGGGCTCGGCATCGGCCTGCACATCGCGCGCACGCTGGTCGAGCAGCACGGAGGGTCGCTGACGGCGAGCAGCGAGGGTCCGGGATGCGGCAGCACGTTCACGGTGCGCCTGCCGGTGCTCGAACCGGCACGCGACGAGCCCGGCGCGCCGCCGGCGGCCGACGACGACCTGCCTTCGCAGCGAATCCTGATCGTCGACGACAACCGCGATTCCGCCGACACGATGGCGTACCTGCTCGAACTCGACGGACACGAGGTGCGCGCGGCCTACGGAGCCGAACATGCGTTGCGGACCGCGGCGGATTTCCTGCCCGACGTCGTGCTGCTCGACCTCGCGATGCCCGACGGCGACGGCTTCTCGGTCATCAAGCGGCTGCGTTCGATGCTGGCCGGCCCGGTGTACGTCGCCGCGCTGACCGGGTACGGTGCAGCCGGCGACCGGCGCAGCACGGCCGCCGCCGGGTTCGATGCCCACCTGATGAAGCCGGTGTACGCCGACAAGCTGCGGGAGGTCCTGCGCGACGCTAGCCGGCCTGCGCGTGATCGAGCGGAAGCTCCGTAGTGCGCTTGATCTCCTGCAGCACGACACTCGATTCGACGCCGCGCACTCCGGGAACGCGCATCAGCTTGTGCAGCATGAACTCGGCGAAGCTCGCGAGGTCCGCCGAGGCGATTCGCAGCAGATAGTCGTACGGACCCGTCACCGAGTAGCACTCGAGCACCTCGGGCATGACGCGCACCGCACGATCGAAGTCGTCGTTCTCGGCTTCTCCGTGGCGCTCGAGCGACACGCGCGTGTAGGCGATCACCGTCAGGCCGAGCCGGGCCGGACGGAGCAACATCACGCAGCGGTCGATCAGCCCGGCATCCTCGAGGCGCTGGATCCGGCGGCTGACCTGCGATGCCGACAGATGGACCTGTTCGCCGAGCGCGGGATTCGTCGCACGCCCGTCGCGCTGCAGCGCCGCGAGCAGCTGGATGTCGGTTCGATCGAGTGCGAGCATGAGAACGTCCTGATTCGGGAAATTCGCGCACGAATCATGCGTGAGCGTGCGCCCGCCGATCGCAATACGCGCTGACCTTGCGGGCGTTTGCGCATAGCATTGCACGAATCATCCGCTTGCGGCCTCGCGGCCGCGTTTGCCATGAACGCGCCCGACCGTTCCGCGCTTGCGCGCGTGCCGCTTTCCACGGGGTATCGCCTCGAAGACGCGCTGGCCGCGCAATCGGGGGCCATCTTCCTGACCGGAACGCAGGCGCTGGTGCGCCTGCCGCTGATGCAGCGTGCGCTCGACGCGGCACGCGGCGTGAACAGCGCCGGCTTCGTCAGCGGCTATCGCGGCTCGCCGCTGGGCGGATACGACCAGCAGCTGTGGCGCAACCGCGACCGACTGAGCGAAGCGAACGTGCGCTTCCTGCCGGCGGTCAACGAGGAACTCGCCGCCACCGCCGTGCTCGGTTCGCAGCAGGTCGAAAGCGACCCGCAACGCACGGTCGACGCGGTGTTCGCTCTCTGGTACGGCAAGGGCCCCGGAGTCGACCGCGCCGCCGACGCGCTCAAGCACGGCAACGCGCGCGGCGCCTCGCCGAACGGCGGCGTGCTCGTCGTTGCCGGCGACGACCACGGCTGCGTGTCGTCGTCGTTCGCGCACCAGAGCGACTTCGCGATGATCGCGTGGCGCATGCCGGTGCTCAGCCCGTCGAGCGTTCCGGAACTGCTCGAGTTCGGCCTGTACGGCTGGTCGCTGTCGCGTGCCTCGGGCGCCTGGGTCGGCATGAAGGCGATCTCCGAAGTCGTCGAAGGCGCTGCGACGGTCGATCTCGATGCGCTGCAGACCGACTTTCACGAGCGCTTCGAGCTCGCTCCCGCCGGGCTGCACCTGCGTCCCGACGACGTCCCGAACCTCGCGATCGAGGCGCGCATGGCGTCGCGGCTGGACGCGGTTCGCGCGTTCGCGAAACTGCACTCGATCGATCGAGTCCTCGCCGATCCGGCCGACGCGCACGTGGGCATCGTCACCTGCGGCAAGGCGCACGCAGACCTGCTCGAGGCGCTGCGCCGCATCGGCGTCGGCCTCGACGACCTCGCACGCGCCGGCGTACGGTTGTACAAGGTCGGGCTCGCCTGGCCGATCGAGCCGGCGCGCATGCTCGCGTTCACGCGCGGCCTGCGCGAGGTGCTCGTCGTCGAGGAGAAGGGACCGGTCGTCGAGCAGCAGATGCAGGCGCTGCTGTACAACGCGCCTGCCGACCGGCGCCCGGTCATCGTCGGCAAGCGCGATCGCGACGACACGCCGATGCTGTCCGAGCTCGGCGAACTGCGTCCTTCGCGCGTGCTGCCGGTGCTCGCCGGCTGGCTCGCGCGCCATTGCCCGACACTCGATCGGCGCAGGCTCGTCGAGCAGTTCGTACGCGCACCTCTGCCGTCGAACATCGCCGATCCGATCCGGCGGATTCCGTACTTCTGTTCGGGTTGTCCGCACAACACGTCGACGCGGGTTCCCGAAGGATCGCGCGCCCAGTCGGGCATCGGTTGCCACGGAATGGCGATGTGGATGGACCGCGACACCTCGGGCCTGCTGCAGATGGGCGGCGAAGGAGTCGACTGGGTCTGCCGCTCGCAGTTCACGAGTACGCCGCACGTCTTCCAGAACCTCGGCGACGGAACCTATTTCCATTCGGGGTTGCTGGCGATCCGGCAGTCGATCGCTGCCGGCACGAACGTCACCTACAAGATCCTCTACAACGACGCGGTCGCGATGACCGGCGGGCAGAGGCCCGACGGCGCGGTGACGGCCGACTCGATCGCCCGCCAGGTGCGCGCCGAGGGCGTGCGGCGCATCGCGGTGGTTTCCGACGATCCGGGCAAGTACACGTCGCAGCGGCACCTGTATCCGCCGGAAACGACGTTCCACGACCGGACCGAACTCGACGTGCTGCAGCGCACGCTGCGCGAGATCCCGGGCGTGACGGCGTTGATCTACGACCAGACCTGCGCCGCCGAGAAGCGCCGCCGGCGCAAGCGCAACGAGTATCCCGACCCGCCGCTGCGCGTGGTGATCAACGAGGCGGTCTGCGAAGGATGCGGCGACTGCAACGTGAAGTCGAACTGCCTGTCGGTCGTTCCGGTCGACACGCCGTCGGGGCGCAAGCGGCGCATCGACCAGTCGACGTGCAACAAGGACTACCGTTGCGCGGACGGTTTCTGTCCGAGCTTCGTTTCGGTCAGCGGAGGCCGCCCGCGGCGCGCGGGCGCCGCGATCGACGCGGCGCGGCTTGCGCAGCAGATCGACGTGCTGCCCGATGCCGCTCCGCTGTCCTGGGAAGGCCCGTACGACCTGCTCGTCACCGGAGTCGGCGGAACGGGTGTCGTCACGGTCGGTGCGCTGATCGCGATGGCCGCGCATCTCGAGGGGCGCCACGCGTCGGTGCTCGACTTCATGGGGTTCGCGCAGAAGGGCGGCAGCGTGCTGTCGCACGTGCGGCTCGCCGTCGATGCGTCGGCGCTGAACCAGGTGCGCATCGACACGCAGCAGGCCGATGCGGTGCTCGCCTGCGACACGGTCGTCGCAGCCAGCGAAGACGCGCTGCAGTCGGTGAGCCACGGTCGCACGCGCATCGTCGCGAACCGCCACGTGCTGCCGATGGCGATGCAGGTCACCGATCCCGATGCCACGGTCCCGGTGTCGGCGCTGCTCGAGAAACTCGCGTCGGCCGCCGGAGCCGATCGGCTCGTGGTCTGCGACGCGCATTCGATCGCCACGCGATCGACCGGAGACACGATCGCTGCGAACATCGTGCTGCTCGGCTTCGCCTGGCAACAGGGAATCGTCCCGGTGTCGGCCGCCGCGATCGAGCGCGCGATCGAACTCAACGCAGTCGCGATCGACGCGAACCGGCAGGCGTTCCGGCTCGGACGGCTCGCCGGGCACGACCTCTCTGCGTTCGAAGCGCTGCTCGCCGGCCAGCCCGGTTCGCGGGCACCGACGCAGGCGGCCGACGCGCACGCCGGCGCCGACGAATCGCTCGAGGAACTGACCGCGCGACTCGAAAAGCACCTCGTCGCATACGGCAGCCGGCGGCACGCATCGCGGCTGCGCGATCTCGCCGATCGTGTCGCGGCCGCCGAACGCGCCGTGCGCGGCTCGGCCGAGTCGCCTATGCTCGCAAGAGCGGTCGCCACGCAGTACGCGAAGCTGCTCGCGTACAAGGACGAATACGAGGTCGCGAGACTGTACTCGGCGCCGGAGTTCCGCAGCGACATCGAGGCGCAATTCGAAGGCGAGTACGAGCTCGGCGTCTATCTCGCGCCGCCGCTGTTCGCGCGCCGCGGCCCCGACGGCCTTCCGCGCAAGTCACGCTACGGCGCCTGGGTGTTCCCGGCGTTGCGCGTGCTCGCGAAAATGCGCGGCCTGCGGGGCACGCCGTTCGACCCGTTCGGCTACACGCTCGAGCGACGCGTCGAGCGCGCGCTCGCCGTCGACTACGCGGCGATGATCGAAGCCATCGTGCCGCGCCTCACGCGCGATACGCTGGAAACCTGCGTGCAACTGGCCGAGGCGGCCGGTTCGATCCGTGGATACGGGCACGTGAAGATGCGCCACCTCGTCCAGGCGAAGGCGCGCGAAGCGGCGTTGATGCGCGCGCTCGGCATCGAGTCGCCTTCGTCGGCGGTGGTGCGCCAGGCGCTCGAACGTGCGCCGGCGGCTTCGATCGGGCTGATTCCGGTCGTCGTGCGGCGCGAGCGCTGAGGGCGCGGGCACCGGGATGCGCGAGCGACGCCTGCGAGCGTGGGATCTGCCGCACCGTGCGCCGGAGCGTCACCAGCGCTCGACGATGCCGTAGACGAGCAAGGCCAGCCCGAGCAGGTACAACTCGAAGGTCATCGGAAATCCGCAGAAGGCGAGAGTTGGCTCGAACCGCCGCAAACGGGATTCCCGGGCG
>CAYZYC010000051.1:0-17928 GCA_964481165.1 uncultured Limnobacter sp.
ACGACTACAAGTGTCCGGTGCGCGTGCAGCGTCGGCTGCGGCGCGAAAAGCGGGAAGCGACTGCGCCGGCCGGTCTGGCCGCCGGAGTCGCGGTGACGGTGCATCGTCGGGCCAGGGGGGCGGGATGAACGATCGCGCGCGCAGTGTCCTCGTGCTGGGTGCCAATGGCCGCTTCGGGGCGTCGGTCGTGCGCGCGTTCTCGTCGGCCGGATGGAAGGTGCTCGCGCAGGCGCGCCGGCCGCTTTCGTCGCCGCCTCCGGGGACGCGACACCTCGCGACGCAGATCTCCGACGTGGCGGCCCTCGCGCGCGAGGCGCAGGGCGCGAGCGTAGTCGCCTATGCGGTCAACCCGCCCTATACGCGCTGGGCAACCGAGGCGCTGCCGCTGGCGCGCGCCGCGATGGACCTCGCCCGGAAACTCGATGCGCGTTTCCTGATTCCGGGCAACGTCTACAACTTCGGCGAGAACATGCCGCCGCTGCTGCTCGAAGACACCCCGCAGCAACCGACGTCGCGCAAGGGCCGCATCCGCGTCGAACTCGAAGACGAGCTGAAGGCGCGCGCTGCCGACGGGCTGCGCAGCGTGGTCGTCCGTGCCGGAGACTACTTCGGCAGCGGCACCGGGAGCTGGCTCGACCTCAGCGTCCTGCGCTCGGCGCACGCAGGCAAGCTGATCTATCCGGGCCCGCTCGACGTGGCGCACGCCTGGGCCTACGTCCCCGATTTCGCGCGCACCTGCGTCGACGTGGTGTCGCTGGACGACCTGCCCGATTTCGCGCGTTTCCACTTCGCGGGATTCACGCTGACCGGAACCGAAATGCTCGTTGCGGTCGAGCACGCGGCCGATGCGCTCGGCCTGCGCCCGGAGCGCGGCTGGCGCCGCGGCACGCTGCCCTGGCCGCTGTTTCGCGCAGGCGCGCTGGTCGTGCCGATGCTTCGCGAGGTCGTCGAGATGTCGTACCTGTGGCGGGTTCCGCACGCGCTCGACGATTCGGCGCTGCGGCGCGCCGTCGGCCCGATCACGCAGACGCCGCTCGAGCAGGCGATGCTCGAGTCGCTGCACGCGCTCGGCTTCGGCGATCGCGTAGCGTCGGCGCAGTGATGCGATCGGCGCCCCGGCTCGCGCCGGCCGTCCGGGATCCTGCAGCCTCGTGACCGCCGGTCCGCGCCCGCTGCTGCAGGTCTTCGGAAATCGCCGCATCGCGGCGATGCTGCTGCTGGGATTCGCCAGCGGGCTGCCGCTGGCGCTGTCGGCCGGGACGCTGCAGGCGTGGCTCACCGTCGAAGGGCTCGACATCCGCACGATCGGCTTCTTCGCGCTCGCCGGCTTGCCGTACACGTTCAAGTTCGTCTGGGCGCCGCTGGCCGACCGCTTCGAGCCGCCGCTGCTCGGTCGCCGCCGCAGCTGGCTGCTGGTGACGCAACTCGGCCTGGCGGGCCTGTGCCTGGTGATGGCGACGCTCGATCCGCGCCTGTCGGTGGCTGCAGTCGGCGCCTGCGCGGTCGCGATCGCGTTCCTGTCCGCATCGCAGGACATCGTGTTCGACGCGTACCGCACCGACCTGCTGCACGAGGAGGAACGCGGCGCCGGCGCGGCGGTGTCGGTGCTCGGGTATCGGCTCGCGATGCTGGTCTCGGGCGGCCTGGCGCTGATCCTGGCCGACCAGTGGCTCGGCTGGCCCGGCATGTTCCGCGCGATGGCCGTGCTTTTCGTGCTGATGGCGCTGGTCACCGTCTGGGCGCCTGCCGCGCCGAGCACGGAGCCCCTGAAGAGCGACGTGCGCAGGGAACTCGCCGGTTTCGCCGCGATGCTCGGCGCCGGCGTGCTGGCTTTCTGGCTGCTGCGGATGCTGCCGTGGCATTGGCTCGGTGCCGGGCCGTTCCGTTCGCTCGCCGCCGATACGCTGATGCTGGTCCTTTCGCTCGTCGCCGCGCTGCACGCCGCGCGGCGCGCGGGCTTTCCTTCGTTTCTCGCGCCCTGGGACGCCTTCTTTCGCCGCGAACACGCGGTCGCGCTGCTCGCGATGATCGTGCTGTACAAGCTCGGCGACGCGTTCGCCGGCAGCCTGTCGACGAGTTTCCTGATCCGCGGCGCGGGTTTCACGCCGACCGAGGTCGGCGCGGTCAACAAGGTGCTCGGGCTCGTCGCGACGATCGTCGGGGCGATCGCCGGCGGCGCGTGGCTCGCGAAGCGGCCGTTGTACCAATCGCTGATGCTGTTCGGCGTGCTGCAGGCGGTGTCGAACTTCGGCTACTGGCTGATCGCGGTGCTGCCGAAGAGCTATACGCTGATGACCGTCGCGATCGGGTTCGAGAACCTGTGCGGCGGCATGGGGACCGCGGCGTTCGTCGCATTCCTGATGGCGCTCACGGATCGCCGTTTCTCGGCCGCGCAGTACGCGCTGCTGTCGGCGCTCGCGGCGGTCGGCCGCGTCTATGTCGGCCCGGTCTCCGGAGTGTTCGTCGAAGCGTTCGACTGGCCGGCGTTCTTCGTGTTCTCGGTGGTCGCGGCGCTGCCCGGGCTCGTGCTGCTGCGCATGTTGCGCAGCCAGGTGCACGCGCTCGATCCCGTGCGTGCGGGGCCCGCGTCCGGGGTCGTCGCCGACCATGCGCCGGACGATGCGTCGCTGAAGCCGCGCGGCTGATTCGGCTCAAACGGCGTTCGCCGGCCGCGGTGCACAATCGGGGATTCTCCTTCCAGGAAGAGTGCCGTGAACGAAGTGTTTCTTTGCGATGCCGTGCGAACCCCGATCGGCCGTTACGGCGGCGCGCTGTCGAGCGTTCGCACCGACGACCTCGCCGCGATCCCGCTGCGCGCGCTGCTCGAGCGCAATCCCGGCCTCGATCCGGGAGCCGTCGACGAAGTGATCTTCGGCTGCGCCAACCAGGCCGGCGAGGACAACCGCAACGTCGCGCGCATGGCGCTGCTGCTGGCGGGGTATCCGGTCGAGGTGCCGGGCGCGACGGTCAACCGTCTGTGCGGCTCCGGCATGGACGCGGTCGGCACGATCGCGCGCGCGATCCGTGCCGGCGAACTCGATCTCGGGATCGCCGGGGGCGTCGAGAGCATGTCGCGCGCGCCTTTCGTGATGCCGAAGGCCGAAGGCGCGTTCTCGCGCAACAACGCCGTCCACGACACGACGATCGGCTGGCGCTTCGTCAATCCGAAGATGAAGCAGCAGTTCGGCATCGACTCGATGCCCGAGACGGCCGAGAACGTCGCCGCCGAATACCGGATCTCGCGCGAGGACCAGGACGCGATGGCATTGCGCAGCCAGCAGCGCGCGCTGCTGGCGCAACGCAACGGGTTCTTCGCGGCCGAGATCGTCCCGGTGTCGATCCCGCAGCGCAAGGGCGATCCGGTGCTCGTTTCGAACGACGAGCACCCGCGCGAAACGTCGATCGACGCGCTCGCGAAGCTCAAGCCGATCGTGAAGGCCGACGGCACGGTCACTGCCGGCAATGCCTCCGGCGTCAACGATGGCGCCGCCGCGCTGATCCTGGCGAGCGAAGCCGCCGCGAGGCGGCACGGCTTGACGCCGCGTGCCCGCCTGGTGGCGATGGCGACCGCCGGCGTCGCGCCGCGCGTGATGGGAGTCGGTCCGTCTCCGGCAACGAAGAAGCTGCTCGCGAAGGCCGGACTGTCGATCGGCGACATCGACCTCGTCGAGCTCAACGAAGCGTTCGCCGCGCAAGGG
Source organism: uncultured Limnobacter sp. (assembly GCA_964481165.1). Taxonomy (GTDB): domain Bacteria; phylum Pseudomonadota; class Gammaproteobacteria; order Burkholderiales; family Burkholderiaceae_E; genus Zeimonas. Next base: position 3,699 of record CAYZYC010000051.1, read on the forward strand.
CTCGCCGTGCTGCGCGACCTGGGCATTGCCGACGACGCCGCGCACGTCAATCCGAACGGAGGCGCCATCGCGCTCGGCCATCCGCTGGGCATGTCGGGCGCCCGGCTCGTGCTGACCGCGGTCAACCAGTTGCAGCGCGGTGGCGGCCGTCGTGCGATCGCCACCATGTGCATCGGCGTCGGGCAGGGGATCGCAACGCTGATCGAGCGCGTCTGACCGAGGGGTCGTCGCCCTCTTGAAATCGGCAGCGGATCGCCCGATCTATGCCGCAAGGGCGCCGTGCGGGCGCCCGCTACGCGTGCATCGAAAAGGAGATTACGAATGTCCCGACTATCAGTCTACGATCCGTTTGCCGACGTGTTCCCGGAGCTCTTCCGCGGCGTCCTGCAGCCTGCCCGCGGCCAGGCCAGCGACGCGCTCGAGATCCGCATCGACGTGAAGGAAGCCAATGGCGACTACACGGTCCAGGCCGAGATGCCCGGTGCGAAGAAAGACGACATCCAGGTGCAGATCGACGGCAATCGCGTTTCGATCAGCGCGGAAGTCAAGCGCGAATCGGAGAAGAAGGAAGGCGAGCGCGTGCTGCGCAGCGAGCGCTACTACGGCTCGGTGTCGCGTGCGTTCACGTTGTCTTCCGAGATCGACGAAGCGAAGGCCAACGCGAAGTTCGAGAACGGCGTGCTCACGCTGACGCTGCCGAAGAAAGCGACTCCCGCCTCGAAGCGGCTGCAGATCAGCTGATCCGGCACGCCGCGCGGCGCCTAGGCGTTCCAGTCGCCGGAGGCGGCGCGCCGCTCCACCGACCGCGGCACCGCGCGGCCATCAGCCGCGTGGTGCCGCTTCGTATCCGGCCTCGACGATCGCCTGCGCGATCGTGCCGGCGGGGCTCGTCGATTCGACGCGGACGACCCCCTGCGCGAGATCGACATCGACACGCGCTCGCGCATCGAGCGCCTGGACCGCGGCGGTCACCGCCTTGACGCAGTGACCGCAGGTCATTCCCTTCACGTCGAGTATCGTCATCGGCATGCTCCGCCTCGGGGCCTGTTCGTCGTCCGGGAGTTGTAGCACATGGATCCGGTGACCGCCGTACCCGACGCGTCGCAGGAAACCGTTGCACTAAGGAGTGAGCGCTTGCATCTCCGCAATGCTCGGCGGCAGCGTCCGCAATGCGCCCGCGGCGGCTCCGGAAGCTGCCGCCGAAACGGCGCCGGCGGCGGCGCCCGAAGACGCCGCAATGGCTCTCGTGCCTCCTGTCGACGCCTTTCTTAAGGCTCGCCTAAGGCGTCGACCGCAACATGGCTTCGACCCGAACGAAGCACCTGTTGAACGAAGGGAGTCCCTGTGGAAGCGTTGCCCGTACGATTCACGATCGAGTTGCCCGTCGACCGCGCATCGGCCCTGTTGCGCCGTGTGCTCGAGCGCGAGGGGTTCATCGTCGCCGGTGAAGTGCAGCCCGAAGGCGAGGACCAGGAAGGACGTCCGGCATCGCTCGCGCTGTACGCCTATCACGGCCCGACGATGCAGGCTGCGTCGCGCGCCGATCGCCGTGTCGGCCTGTACATGCTGTGCGCGGTCACCATTCGCCCCGCCGGACAGGGTTCCAGCGAGATCCAGGGCGTGTCGCCGAACCAACTCGCCGGAGTCTGGGGCGGGCGGCGGCTCGAACAGCACGCCGTCGCGCAACGCCAGCACTTCGAGCGCGCGCTGAGCCGGCTCGAGTTCGACTACGCGCCCGCCGAGGTCGGCTCGATTCGCCGTCGCGCGGCCTGAGCGTCGAACCGAACGATCCGGGCGATCATCCGGGCGCGCAGGGCGCGCTCAGCCCTCGCGGCCGTCGATGCGCGGCCGCGAGAGCACCGGCACGTACTTGACCAGATACAACGCGAACGCGAGGCTCCACGCGCTCGCCGCGGCAATCGTCCAGCCCGCGTAGGGCAGCGACGTCTCCAGCATCGGCATGAGTCGCAGAACGACGGCGAGCTGTACCAGGGCGTACGCCGCGGTTTCGATGCGTCCGGCGCGCAGGGGTCGTCCGGTATGGCCGAGCGCCGTCCGCGTGATCATCCCGATGATGAGTCCGCCGATCGCACCGAGCGTCAGCGCGTGCAGGCCGGCCGAGGGCGCAACGACGCCGAGCACGCCGAGCGCCAGCAGGAAGAGCCCCACCGGGATCCACGCGTACGAGACGTGCAGGATCCACAACAGGGCGTTCCCGCGCGTCGCCCACGGATTCCAGCCTGCCAGGCGCGTCGCCTGCAAAGCGGCTGCTGCGAGGCACAATGCAACGGCCGGAGCCGCGGGCGCCTCGAGCAGCACCGCGAGCAGCGCGGCGACGGTCGCGACCAGCGAAGCCCAGTCGAGCCGCGCGTCCCGCCACTGGCGCACGCCGCGCAGCGCGTTGGCCGTGAAGGTCGGAATGACGCGGCCCCCGATGACGCAGGTGAGAACGACCACGACGAACGCGAAGAAGCGTGCGGCCGCCAGCGGCGACCAGGGCGTGTGACCGCCCAACGCCAGGTGGAACAGCGAGTTCGCCGCCAGGAACGCGGTGAGGATCACGAGCACGAACAGGTTGCGATAGTTGCGCGCCTTCATCAGCGTGGCGCCGATCGCGATCATCGCCAGCACGATGAACGCGGCGTCGAACAGCATCGCGGCGGCGGCCGGTCCGGCATAGTTGGCGACGCGCGCCGCGATCCAGATCGCGCACAGCGTCGCGAGCCGCGTTCCGGTCGGTGTCGGCAATCCGGTCCAGGCGCGCGCGGCGGTCAGCAGGAAGCCGACGATGACCGCAAGCGTGAAGCCGAAGGTCATCTCGTGCGCGTGCCACAGCAGCGCCGGATAGGCAGCCGGGGGCGGCAGCGCGCCGACGAACTGCGCCATCCATAGCGGCACCGCGAGCGCGGCGAACAGCGCCGCCAGCAGGTAGAACGGACGAAAGCCGAGTTGCAGCAGCGCGATGCCGGAAACGCGCGGCGCGGCGCCTTCGGGTTCGAGCAGCGGGACGAGGCCGGCGGGTGCGGAGACGGGTTTCATCGGGGCGGTGCCGTTTAAAGATATAGCGAAACTATATCTTCAATGGCGCCGCCCGTGGGAAATTCTCAGTGCCCCTTCATCTTTCCGTGGTCGCTGCTTCCCGACGTGAGCGGCCGGATCGGTGCGTGCACTTCGACGTCTTCGCGCTTGCCGTCCGCGCCTTCGATCGTCAACGTCAGCGATACGTGGTCGCCGGCCTGCAACGGCGCCTTCAGGTTCATCAGCATCAGGTGGTGGCCGCCGGGGCGCAGAACCACCGCCCGGCCGGCCGGCAGCGGCAGCGACGGGACCGCGCGCATGCGCATCACGTTGTTCTCGAGCGCCATCTCGTGGACCTCGGCGACGCCGGCGATCGGCGATCGAACGGCGACCAATCTGGCGTCGCGCGCTGAAGTCAGCGTCATGAATGCGCCGCTCGCCTGCTGGCCGGGAACGGTGGCGCGCGCCCACGGTTCGGCAACCTCGACTTGCGCGATCGCGGCAGTGGATGCGAGAAGCGACGAAATTGCGACGATCAGGATCTTTTTCATTTCAATTCCATACGGAAGGTCCCGAAACAAGCGAAATCGGTCGGGACAGGAAGCTCGGTGACCCGGCGTGCAGGGTGCGACGCAAGGCAGGGAAAGGTCGTTATCGGCCGTCCGCGCGTCGCGCAGGCGGTCGTTCCGATCAACCGGCGGGCGGAGCGCGCGGAGCGTGCGCGGGCGAGCGCGCGAAGTGCGGCGGGACTTGTTCCTGCGAAAGGCGTTGCGGCGTTTCGCTGGCCGGCGCCGGCAGCGATGCGGTCGGCCCGGAGCAGGGCGGCCCGATCGACGCGCCGGTCAGGCAGTACGGACAGTGCGCCGCAGACGGCAGCGAAGGCGCGTGCGGGGACTGTCGATCGAACGGGTCTGTCTTTGTCGGAACCGCGGCACCCGCACCGTCGAAGCTGCAAACGGCCGCGGCGACCACGTCGTCCTGGCCGGACAGGCCGGCGACGGCGTGCGCGAACGCGGGCACCAGTGCGTTCAGCACGATCGCCAGGCAGGCGAGCCATGCGGAGAACGGGTTCGGCCGGTTCCGGCGCAGGTGGTGCATCGCGCGAATTATATCGATCGAGGCGCCTGCGATACGGAGGCGCCTCGGCGCGGACGAGGTGCCCTCGGCGCGGAGGTGCCCTCGGGGGCCTTCGCCGGGCCTGCGTCTACTCGGGTGCGAGCGGTTCGGCGATGCAGCGAGTCACGATCGGAGGCCGTTCGCCGACATGCAGCGCGAGGCGCCGCTCGCGCAGCGCGATGTCCGAGACGGTGAAACGATCGAAGCGGCGCAGGTGCTCGACCCACGTCTCGTCGACGAAGATCTCGATGTAGCGGTCGGGATCGGCGGTGTCGCGAAACAGTTCCCACGACAATGCGCCACCGCGCAGCCGACTGCGCCGCGTCTGCTGCATCAACGCGCGAAACTCGTCGGTCCGCTGCGGATCGATCCGGTATTCGATCGTCGTCAGGACCGGTCCGGCGGAGGGCTCGACCGGATCGCGCGTCACCGGCGCTTTCCACGACTGCGGCGTCAGGTCCTCCTCGGGTCCGCCGTCGATTGCGCGGTGGCGCGCGAACCAGGGCAGCACGATGCCGACGACGGCCGCCGATGCGATGCTCACGCGAACGTCGGCGAGCGCGGCGACCTGCCCCCAGACCGCGGCGCCGACGCCGCTGCCGCCCATCAGCGCGACCTGGTAGATCGACATCCCGCGTGCGCGCACCCAATCCGGCAGGCCGAGCTGCGCGGACACCGACAGCGCGTTGGCGGCAATCAGCCAGCCGGCACCTGCGACGATCATCAGCGGCACCGCGATCCACGCGTTCGGCGAGAACGCGACTCCGGCCATCGCCAGCGCCTGGATGCGCGCGCCCCAGCGCAGCAGGTCGTCGCGCGTCGTCGTGTTGCGGACATGCGGAAGGGCGAACGCCGCCGCGATCGCGCCGACGCCCAGCGACGCGAGCAGCAGCGTGTAGGTCGCTGCCGAGCCGTTGCGCATCCCGCGCGCGAGCAACGGCAGCAGCGCGATCAATGCCGTCGACTGGGCGAAGAAAATGAGCACGTGCAGCAGCACCGAGCGCATGCGCTCGGACTGCCGGACGTACTGGACGCCGACCCGTATCGCGCCGAGGAAACGTTCGCCCGGCAGCGCGCTGGTCTTCTGCTCGGTCTTCCAGCGCAGCAGCACGAGTGCCGCGACGATCGACAGCACCGCATTGAGCACGAAGACGTACTCGGTGCCGAGGCTGGCGATCAGCGCGCCGGCCAGCACCGGCCCGATGATCCGCGATGCGTTCATCGCCACGCCGTTCAGCGCGAGCGCGGCGGGCAACTGCGCCCGCGGCACGAGTCCCGGAACGATCGCCGAATACACCGGCCAGCGCATCGCCAGCCCGATTCCGTTCAGGAACACGAGCACCAGCAGCAGGACCGGATCGATCGCTCCGGACAGCGTCGCCAGGCACAGCAGCAGCGCGGTCGCCGACACCCAGAACTGCGTGAAGACCAGGAATCGCCGCCGGTCGAGAATGTCGGCGAGTGCGCCGCTGCCGAGACCGAGCAGGAAGACCGGCAGCGTCGCCGCCGTCTGCACGAGCGCCACCATGACCGGCGACGTGGTGAGCGAGGTCATCAGCCACGCGGCCGCGACGTCGTTCATCCACATGCAGGTGTTCGCCGTGATCCATACCGCCCACAGCATGCGGAACACGGGCAGCGACAACGGAGCCCATGCGGCGAGCGACGGGATCGGCTGCAGCGGTGCTTCGGGCGGCGAGAGCGACAAGAGGGAACGGCTCCGGGCGGACTCGGCAGGAACGTGCGTGGATCGAAGTCCCGGATTGTCGCTCAGACGCGTGCGCCGGTCTGCTCCGACGCGCGCGTCATGGCTCGAACGCGCGCGCCGGTCGCGCGCTTCGCGGCGTCCCGCGAAGGGGAACCGCGTCGCGCACGCTCTGTGCGATTCCCCACTGCGCCGACCAGTAGGTGCCGAGCACCCACAGCGAGGCCAGCGGAATCGGCGCGCGGAACCGGTCGATCGCGAGCACGGCGTCGGAGACGACGAAGAGCAGCGCTCCGATCGCGGCCGCCCGCGTCGATCGTCCCGGATGCTCCTTCGCGCGCGCGATCGCCTGCGCGGCCATCGCGACCAGCACCAGCATGTAGACGACTACCGGAGCTTTCAGCGCCGGCTCGAGTCCGTTCCACAGCACGGCCAGGATGCCCGAGCCGATGGCGAGCAGGCCGGCCAGCGCCGCCGGCTGCGCGAAAAGCCGCGTGTCTCCGGTGAACGCGCGCAGGTAGCACAGGTGCGCCGCGAGAAACGCCAGCAGCCCGCCGACGAACAGCCGGGGCGAGGCCATCAGCAGCACGTCGCCGAGCAGCGAGAAGACGAGCCCGGCGACGATGCCGCGATGCAGCCGCGAATCGACCTTCGCGGCATGGCGCCATGCGAGCCACAGGACGACGCAGGTGGCCGTCGGCTTGCCTGCCCAGTGCAGCAGCGTCCACGCATCGAGCGCGCCCTGCGTGCGCAACAGCGCGCCCGCGATGGCGACGAGGCTCGCGGCCGCCAGCGCGCTCGCGCCCGTGCGCCAGGCGCTCACGCAGGTTCGCTCGGCACCGAAGCAGCCGGGGCTGCGCCGGGTGCGCGCGCTTCGCGGCGCCACGCGAGTGCGGCAGCCCAGATCGTGCTCGCGATGCCGAATCCGATGGCGAGCGCGAGCGCCGGCGAATGCAGGCCGCCCTGAACCCCGAACCAGTCGTGCGTCGCGAGGAGCCCGGTCGTCGTCGCCGCGGTGCGCGCGATTTCGAGCCACACGCCGATTCGCCGTCCTTCGAGCACGATGCCGATCGTCGTCAACGCGAGCGCGATCCACGCGAAGTACGCGACGAGTTCGGCTGTCGTCACCTGTGCATGGATCTGCAGGAAATGCACCGCCGCGCCGACCAGCACGGCGAACTGCACGAGCGCGTACGCCCGCGCCGCACGCGGGGCGTCGGGCTCGAAGCGCGGCCGATCGAGCGCGAACGGCCGACGCCGGTCGCGCGCGAGTGCGCTGTCGGGACGCCAGCCGGTGCGGCCGAAGAGAACGCGCAGCCGTTCGCGCCAGCTGCCGGCGTGGCGGATGTCGTGCGCCATCCACGCGTAGACCTCGAAGTTCGCCCACAACGGATTCCACGAACGCAGCGGACGGCGCGTTCCGTAGACCGGCGCCTCGGCCGGATCCTCCTCGACGAAAGTCCCGAACCACCGATCCCAGAGGATCAGGATGCCGCCGTAGTTGCGGTTCAGGTAGCGGTCGTTCACCGCGTGGTGCACCCGGTGGTTCGACGGACTGGCGAAGACGCGGTCGAACCAGCCGAGCCGTCCGATGTGCCGCGTGTGGATCCAGTATTGATACAGCAGGTCGACCAGCGCGACGACCGCGAACACGACCGGGGGTACGCCGGCGATCGCCATCGGCAGGTAGAAGACCCAGCCGAGCAGCACGCCGGTGCTCGTCTGCCGCAGCGCCGTCGACAGGTTGTAGTCCTCGCTCTGGTGATGCACGACGTGCGCCGCCCAGAAGAGCGTGCGTTCGTGGCCGATGCGATGCTGCCAGTAGTAGCAGAGATCGTAGAAGAGCAGCGCGAACACCCAGACCAGCACGCTGTCCTCGGGCAGTCGCCACAACGCCACGTGGTCGAACGCCCACGCGTAGATGCCGATGCGCAGCAACCGGGCGAAGACTCCGCTCACCTGCGAGAGCACGCCCAGTCCGATGCTGTTGATCGCGTCGTCGAGCCGGTAGGTGTTGCGGCCGCGCGCGCGGCCCCATGCGAGCTCGAGCGCGATCAGCGCGAAGAACACCGGAGTGGCGAGCGTGATGATCGTCTCTTCCATCGCGTCAGGATGCCACGATCGTCGGGCTGCGGCGGCGCCAGGACTGCCCGCGCCGCCTATCGGACCGCCTGCACGTCGGTGCTGAAGACGTATCCGGCTCCCCGCTCGGTGCGGATGTACCGCGGGTGTGCCGGATCGGGTTCGATCTTGCGTCGCAGCCGCAGGATCTGCACGTCGATCGAACGGTCGTAGACCTCGGAGTTGTGCAGCCGCGAGAGCTCGAGCAACTGGTCGCGGCTCAACACGCGCTGCGGAGCGGAAAGCATCGCGGCGAGCAGGCTGAATTCGCCGTTGGTGAGTTCGACGACCTGTCCGGTCGACGACTGCAGCTTGCGCAGCCGCACGTTGAGTTCCCATTCGCCGAATCGCCACGCGCGGATCTCGTTCACCCGGTCGGCCACCGTCGCCTGCACCTTGGCGCGGCGCAACAGTGCGCGGATCCGCGCGAGCAGCTCGCGCGGGCTGAAGGGCTTCGTCAGGTAATCGTCGGCGCCCAGTTCCAGTCCCATCACGCGATCGGCTTCCTCGAGAACGCCGGTCAGCATCAGGATCGGCACCGAAAACGCCTGGCGGACGCGGTGCATGATCTGCATGCCGTCCTCGCCGGGCAGGCGCAGGTCGAGCACGACGAGGTCGATCGCCTCGCGCGCGAGCAGTTCGGCGAGCGCGTTGCCGTTTTCCACCGCGGTGACGCGAATCGCGTTCTGCGTCAGGTAGTCGGTGAGCAGCTCGCGTATCGAGACGTCGTCGTCGAGGACGGCGACGTGCGGGTGGATCTGCGTTGCGAGTTCCATCACGCGTCAGGTTACAGCGAAAAACCGGACTACCGGAACGTCTGCGGAGCCTCCAGGTTTCAAACGTAATACAGGGCGCCTTCGTTGCAACGCAGCAGCAAGATGGCGCCCTCGAAATGGCGGTGTCGTGAACGGAAGCGGAACACTCGATGACTCTTCGAACCCCCGATCGCCCGCGCGTGGCGATCGTCGGTGCGGACCGGGCAACGCATGCGCTGCTCGAGGAATGGCTGCTCGCCGACGGCATCGAGCCGATCGATGGCCGCCTCGCCGCCGAACCCGGCGCTGCCGATGCGGCGCGCCTCCGCGATTCGGCTGACATCGTGCTCGTCGACGTCGCCTTTCCGCGCGACCAGGGAGTCGCGTTCCTGCGAACGGTAGCCGACGCGTACCCGGCGGTTCCGATCGTCGCGCTGTCGTCGGGTTTCTTCGCGAACGTCGATTGCTCGGGCCCCTGTGCGCGGCGACTGGGCGTGGCGGGCGTACTGCCGAAACCGGTGCCGCGCGAGGCGCTGCTCGACGCGTTGCGCAACGTGCTGGCGTCGGGGCGATGATCGCGCGCAACGGCAGCTTCGAGGCGTCGCCACGCGCGACGTCGTGGACACGTCGCGGAGTCGCCGTGCTCGGATCGCTGTTCATCGTCGCGATCGTCTCGATGGCGGTCGTCGACATCGTGCGCGGATACCGGTCGGCACTCGACGAGGCGGTGCGCGACCTCGAGACGCTGGCTCGCGTGATCGCCGAACAGACCGCGCGCAGCGTGCAGGCGGTCGACGTCGTGATGCGCGACGTCTCGCAGCGGCTGAAGGGCGCCGATCTTGCGAACCTCGGAACCGATGCGTTGCACGAGCTGCTTCGCGCGCAGGCCGTCGGGCTCGTGCAGACCAGCGGGCTCGTGATCCACGACGCGGCGGGCGTCGCGCTGGCGACGTCGTGGGTTCATCCGCCTCCCCCGGGCGCGAACATCTCGGACCGCGGTTTCTTCCGGGAGGTGCGCGAGAAGCCCCCCGACGGCCTGTACGTCGGCAGTTCGCTGCGCAGCCGGCTCGACGGCGGGTGGTTCTTTCCGATCGGGCGGTTCATCGAGAAGGAAGACGGAACGATGATCGGAACGGTCGGCGCGCGCGGACGCGTCGACTACTTCCAGCAGTTCTATCGCGATGCGGTGCCCGAGGCCGGCACGCAGATCACGCTGGTGCATCGCGACGGTACCGTCGTTGCGCGGGTGCCGACGCTCGACGCGGCGCTGGGCAGGAAATCGCCGATGTTCGACCAGCTCCTCGCATCGCGCGAATCCGGACAGGAGATTCCGGCGCGTGCCGTCAGCCCGGTCGACGGGATCGAGCGTTTCGGTGTGGTGCGCTACGTGCCCGAGTATCCGCTTGCGGTGATCGTCGGGCGCGATGTTTCTACGGTGCTCGCGCCGTGGCGTGCGCAGTCGATCCGCACCGCGGCGCGCACGACGGCGCTCGGCAGCCTGGCGGCGTTCCTGCTGTGGCTGCTGATGCGCCAGCTCGCGCGGGTCGGCGCCGCGCGCGACACGCTCGCAGCGACGCAGCAACGTTTCGCGCTGGCGGTCGCCGGCTCCGACGACGGCATCTGGGACTGGGACCGCAGCGTCGAGCGCATTTTCGTCTCGGCCCGCGCGCGCCAGCTGCTCGGCATGCCGCCGGGGCCCGAAGTCGAGACGAAGGAGGCGCTGTTCGCGACCGTGCACCTGCATCCCGAAGACGTGCCCCGGCGCGACGAAGCGCTCGAGGCGCACTTCGCCGGACGAACTCCGGCTTTCGACGGCGAGTACCGCGTACGGCACCCCGACGAAAGCTATCGGTGGATCCACGTGCGCGGCGTGTGCGTTCGCGACGATGCGGGGCGCCCGCTGCACATCGCCGGTTCGATCAGCGACATCGATGCGCGCAAGCGGGCCGAGGAAGCGCTGCGCCGCTCCGAGGAGCGCTACGCGATCGCGATGATCGGAATGAACGTCGCGCACTGGGTCTGGGACGTCGCCAGCGACGACGTATTCACGTCGCAGAACCTCGGCGAGGTCGTCGGGATGGCTCCGGGCGACGCGCGTCCTGCGAAGGGCCGCGAGTGGCTGTCGGTGGTGCGGCTGCATCCGGACGACCGCCACCTGCTGCGCGACGCGGTCGACGAACACATCGCCGGACGCACGCCGCGGATCGACGTCGAATACCGCATCCTCGATCAGGTGCACGGCGGATACCGCTGGATCCAGACGCGCGGCCAGTGCTTCCGCGACGCGCAGGGCCGGCCCGAGCGCGTGGCGGGCGCGACCGTCGACATCTCCGAGCGCAAGCGCACGCAGGAAGCGCTGCGCGAGAGCGAGCAGGCGCTGCGCGAATCCGAGGAGCGCTACCAGCTTGCCGTCGACGGGGCGAACGAAGGACTGTGGGACTGGGACCTCCCGTCGGACATGCTGTACCTGTCGCCGCGCGCACAGGAGACCTTGTGGATCGACCCGGGCGAGCCCCGGCGCCCGCGACGCGAATGGATCGCCCTCACGCACTACCATCCCGACGACCTCCCGAACGTGCGCGACGCGATCGCCGCGCACCTGCACGGCTCGACGGCCCACTTCGACGTCGAGTACCGGCTGCGACACCACGAAGGCAGCTGGCACTGGTATCGCCAGCACGGAATCGCGCTGCGCGACGCCAATGGGCGCGCCTACCGGATGGCCGGCTCGATGGAGGACATCACCGACCGCAAGACCGCTGAGGCCGATCGCGACCGGCTCGAGAAACAGCTGCGCCAGGCGCAGAAACTCGAGGCGATGGGCACGCTGGCCGGCGGCATCGCGCACGACTTCAACAACATCCTCGCCGCGATCCTCGGCTACGGCGACATGGCGCAGCGCGAAGCCCCCGACGGCACTGCGCTGCGCCGGCACATCGACGCGACGATCAGCGCCGGCATGCGCGCGAAGTCCCTCGTCGAACGGATCCTCGCGTTCAGCCGCAGCGGCATGGGCGAGCGTGTTCCGGTGCACGTCGAGTCGGTGGTGCACGAAGTGCTCGACCAGGTCGGCGCATCGCTCGGAGCCGGCATCCGGCTCGAACGGTCGATCGACGCGGGCGATGCCGCCGTGCTGGGCGACCCGACGCAGATCCACCAGGTCGTCATGAACCTGTGCGCCAACGCCGTGCAGGCGATCGGAGCCGCCGGAACGTTGCGCGTGGGTGTCGAGTCGGTCGAACTCGCCGAGCCGACGTGCGTGACGACGGCACAGCTCGCTGCGGGCCCCTACGTGCGGGTGACCGTCGGCGATACCGGAGCCGGCATCTCGCCGCGCATTCTCGAGCGCATCTTCGATCCGTTCTTCACGACGCGCGACGTCGGGGTCGGAACCGGACTCGGGCTGTCGCTGGTCCACGGGATCGTCACCGATCTCGGCGGAGGAATCGACGTCGACAGCCGCGTGGGCGAGGGCACGACGATGATCGTCTACCTGCCGCGGCAGGATTTCGTCGCTGCGGCAGCGCAGGTCGCAGAACCGATCGCGATGGGCTCGGGGCAGACGATCCTGCTGGTCGACGACGAAATCGCGCTGGTGCGGCTGGGCGAGGAGATGCTCGCGCAGCTCGGCTACGAGCCGGTGGGATTCTCGTCCAGCGTCGATGCACTCGACGAGTTCCGCGCGTGCGCCGATCGATTCGATGCCGTGCTGACCGACGAGGCGATGCCGGCGATGACGGGGTCGGAGCTGATCCAGGAGATCCGCGCGTTGCGCCCGACGATTCCGATCGTGCTGATGAGCGGGTACATCAGCGCGGGGCTCGCCGCGCGTGCGCGCGAACTGCACGTGATCGACGTGCTCGCGAAGCCGCTGGCGTCGCGCGACATCGCACGAAGCCTCGCTGCGGCGCTTCGCGAAATGCCGTCCGGCGAGACGCCGTCGCGCAGCGAGTCGCTCGCTCCCGGCGTGCACTGACGTGCACTGAGCCGTCGCGACGGCGCCCGCAGCGCCACGTTTCGGCTTTGTATGCGCTGCCGAACGAGCGCGTTGCACCTGAAATCCCGTTTCCCCGGCGGTGAAACGGCCACGCAATCGCCGGCCCCGAAGATGTGACCTCGCGCAAGGCATCTTCGGAGGCACGCATCATGTTCACCACCGATCTCGAGCAGGCAGCCAGGCATCTCGACAAGGAAGCGCTGCTGCGCATCCGCAAGGGCCCGGGGCAGATCGTCGCTGTCCTGGACGGGCTCGTCTGGGTCACGCAGGACAACGATCCGCGCGACATCTTCCTCGGCGACGGCGAGTCGTTCGTGATCGACGGCTCCGGGCTGACGGTCGTCCAGGCACTCGAGCCGACGCGGCTGCTCGTGCTGGCGCCGCAGCCCGCACAGCGAACCCCCACACTGCAGGAAGCCATCGCATGAAATCGCTACGGCTCGGTCGCGGCCCGCAGGCAGGCACGTCACGCCTGCTGGTGCTCTCGATCGTCTCGATCCTGGGCGGCGGGTACCTGTTCTACCAGGAGCCCGTCGACGCAACCGCACCGGCTGCGGCAGCCGCGTTGGCGGCGCCGCCGGTGAGCGTCGCTGCGGTCATCGAACGCACGGTCACCGAGTGGGACGAATTCTCGGGGCGCCTCGAAGCGATCGACGGCGTGGAGATCCGTTCCCGCGTCGCCGGCTACATCGAGTCGGTGCAATTCGAGCCCGGGTCGGTCGTGCGCAAGGGAGATACGCTGTTCGTCATCGATCCGCGTCCGTTCGCCGCCGCCGTGGCGAGGGCCGAGGCCGCGCTGGCATCGGCGCGGGCCAGGCTCGCGCTGACGAATTCCGAGCTCGTCCGCGCGCAGCGCCTGCTCGACGAGCACGCGATCGCGCGGCGCGAGTTCGACGAACGCGAGAACGCGCAACGCGAAGCGCAGGCCGCGGTACAGGGCGCGCAGGCTGCGTTGCAGATGGCGCGGCTCGAACTCGGCTACACGAGGATCACCGCGCCGATCAGCGGACGTGTGAGCCGGGCCGAGGTCACCGTCGGCAACCTCGTCGCCGCCGGTGCGGACGGACACCGATTGACGTCGATCGTCTCGACTTCGCCGATCTACGCGACCTTCGAAGTCGACGAGCGCAGCTTCCTGAAGTATGGCGCCAACCCGGCCGCCGGTTTCGGCGAGCGGCCGTCCGAAGGTCGCGACAAGGCGCCGGTCCCGGTCTTTCTCGGGCTGGCCAGCGACGAAGGCCATCCTTACCGGGGCGCGCTCGAGTTCGTCGACAACCGGATCGACCCTCGCTCGGGAACGATCCTGCTGCGGGCCGTGTTCGACAACGACGACGGCCGGCTGACGCCCGGAATGTATGCCCGGTTGAAGGTCGGAGCCGCAGCACCGGTGCACGCGCTGCTCGTCGACGACCGCGCGGTGGGGACCGACCAGGACAAGCGCTACGTGCTGGTCCTGAACGACGACGACACGATCGCCTGGCGCGAGGTCGAGCTCGGGCGCATCGTCGACGGCCTGCG
>CAYZYC010000052.1:0-12401 GCA_964481165.1 uncultured Limnobacter sp.
CGCAGGGTTTCGGTGAACTTCAGCGTATCGAACGTGGTTGTGCTCATCTGCGTATGCGGCTCTTCAGGCAATTCTAACGCGCGACACACGGCGCGGGTATCGGCCGGATGCCTACGCCATCGTCGCTCCTTGCATGTTCCGGATTCGAGACGACCATTCGTTTCGGCATGTCCGAAACCGGTCTTCCTGTCATCCACCCGGGTCGATACCTGAGAGAGATTCAGGGCGAACTCGCATGTCCCAGCCCGAGCTTTCCCGGGCCATCGGTGTCGCGCCGATGCGGATTTCGCACATGGCCAACGGCGCTCGACCGGTCACAGCCGAACTGGCGTTGCTCCTCGGACGCGCTTTCTCCGCGTGCAGTGAACCGGACGGTCATGCGCCATGTGCAGGCGTGTGCCGGGGCGGTTCTCGCCACGGCTGCTCGAGCGGGGGACGTGCCGGAGCTGTGAGCGCTGCGCCGCTCAGCCGATCCACTTCGACAGGGCCGTGAAGGCGCCGAGCGCAACGACGACGAGCCCTCCGAGCCGGACGGTCAACTGCGGTTCGAGCCGGTCGATCTTCGCGTCGAGTCGCTGGATGTCGGATCGCAGATCCGCACGTAGCAACTGCATGTCCGACTGCATCTCGCTGCGCAGTGTCTGCATGTCGGTGCGAACTTCGGATGCCAATTCCCGCAGATCCGGCTTCGTCGTGATTTCGGCTGTGTCGTGGGCACCGCGTACCGCCATCGAGATCGCCTTCGCCTGCGATTCCGGGATGCCGGCCTCGCGCAGGGTTTCGGCGAACTTCAGGGTATCGAAGGTGGGGCCGCTCATATGCAGGTGACTCGCCGGATCACTTCCTCAGCCGCCGGTGGTTCACACGATTCTGGCCCGCTGCTGCTGTCATGGGCAGCAGTCGGTAGACCTAACCCGGTCAATAGGACAACGATGCCGCTCGAGGTGGCAAAACTCTCTCCGGTGGTGAACTGGCGCAACGCGTCACTTCATCGGTGACGCAACGCGTCAGTATCTGATCGCCTCAGGCTGCCCGCGGAAATGCCGCGGTCGATATGAGGCGCCGTGCGGTGGCCCGTCCGTGACGAACCGCACACGGTTCTCGAGCCAACGCCACTGATCGGTCAGCGTCAGCCGTTCGTGTCGATTGGCATACCCCCTGCGTCTATCGAGCCGAGCCGACGGAATCGGCCGCCTCAACCACCTATAGGGAGTGGAACATGAAAGCGAAACAGATTCGCAAGCAGCTGCAGAAGGGCTTCACGTTGATCGAACTGATGATCGTCGTGGCGATCATCGGGATTCTGGCGGCGGTGGCGCTGCCGGCGTATCAGGACTACACCGTTCGCGCCAAGGTCTCGGAAATGATCCTTGCAGCGAGCGCGTGTCGCACGACGATCAGTGAAGTCGTGCAGTCGTCTACCGGATCGCTGCCTTCGGCAGGCGATTGGGGCTGCGAGTCCACTACGAGCACGTCGAAGTACGTTAACAAAATCGAGACGACGGACGCTGGCGTTATCACGGTTTTCTCGCAGGGTCTGAATCCCCCGATTGCCGACGGTTCGACGATCACACTCACCCCCGCTGCTCCTGGCGGCGGTGCGATCGCCGCTGGTGGTCTGGTTGGACAGTGGACTTGCTCGGGCGATATTTCACCGAAGTATCGTCCGGGTTCCTGCCGCGGCTGACCGACCTCTGGCCTTCGTATGAATGGGGCGGTTCCAACCGCCCCATTTCATTTCCGACATGGCGACGTACCTGGTCAGCGGTGCTGCACTACTCGCGATCTTCGGGTGGACCGCGGCGCCGCATTCGTTCCCCTGGCCGGCGTTTCACAACGATCTTCCCTTTTTCGTTTCACTTCTGCTGCTCTCCCATCTTTCGCTCAGAACTTGCGCTGGCAATGATCGCCAGTTGCTTCAGGTTCCGCGGTCATCCATCTCTCTGTGCGCCATTGCTCTGATTCCCCTGATTCAGTGCGCGTTCGGAAGAGTTCACTTCTTCGGCGACGCTTTCATGGCGTTCGTCTATATCGCCGCGTTTGCGTTGGCACTGATCGTTGGCTTCCGGATGGATCGTTCGCATGGAAACTCGGCTGCGGCTTTACTCGCGTACGTTTGTCTCGTCGGCGCGACCGTGTCCGTCTTTCTTGCTGCGTTGCAGTGGCTAAGCCTGGATGCAGGATGGTGGCTGTCGGATCTGCCGGGACACGGCCGACCTTCCGCCAACCTCGCTCAGCCGAACAATCTCGGGACGCTTTTGTGCTGCGGACTGGCGGCTGCGATCTACTCGAGGGAGAGTGGACGGATCTCCTTCCCGACGTACGCGTTGCTGTCGCTGCTCTTGTTCTCCGGGGTGGCGATGTCTCGTTCTCGCACCTCGTTGCTGATCGTAATAGGGTTCCTCTTCCTGCATCTTGTATATCGAAGCCGGTTCAGCCTGAAGACGAAAGCTCTCGAGGCGCTCGGGAGCACGGCTGCTGCGGTTGCTCTATGGGTCTATTGGCCTGCGTTGTCCGAGCGCATGCTCCTGCATTCCGAGGCTACTGCTTCTCGCTTCCAGCAGACGATGGGCGGAGACGTTCGTCTGCTCCTCTGGCGACAGCTGACCGACGCAGTTGTTAGAGAGCCATTCTTCGGATACGGGTGGAATCAGGTATCGCTTGCTCAAGTGGCAGTTGCGCACGAGTATCCGCAGACAATACTTGTCGAGCACGCTCACAATCTCTTCATCGACCTGCTCGTATGGAATGGCGCTGTTGTCGGCATTGCCATTGTTCTTGCATGCCTTTGGTGGGTGGCTTCCAGGGCGGCGAGGGCAGCATCGCACGAATCCTACTTCGGGCTGTTGATTGTCCTCGCGCTAGCGATTCACGCGATGCTCGAGTTCCCGGTAGAGTACGCGTACTTTCTTCTTCCGCTTGGCTTTTCCTTGGGCATCATCGAAGCCAGGCACCCCTCGCCTCGCCTCGTCCGCGTTCCACGTGCTTGTCTACAAGGCAGTCTGGCGATCGGATGGTTTCTGGTCGTTTGGGTGGCTTGGGAGTACGGGCAGATTCACTCCGAGGCGCAGCGCGTTCGACACGCTGCTGCCGGTATCGTCGTGCAAGAGAGGTCACCGACTCCATCCTTCACTCTTCTCACACAGCAATGGGAATTCCTGCGTTTTGCTCGGACTCGGCCGACGGAGGGAATGGACTCGGCCGACATCGAGTCGATGCGCAAGGTGGCGCATCGCTTCGCATATGCACCATCGCTTTTTCGGTACGCGTTGGCGCTCGGATTGAACGATCGCTACGAAGAAGCGGCAGTTGAGATCCAGCGCCTCGAGCGACTTCACCCGCCGGCCTTCTTTCGCGAGGCTCTGGTTCAATGGAGGCGGCTTAGCGATCATCGTCCGCAGCTCGGCCGAGTATTGATTGAGGATCGGCCGGAGTAGGCGAACAGTTTCAAGCGGATGTTGTAGGCGTACAGGCCGCTGCCATTTCCCGCGGCGAGAATAGAATGGGCACGAACAGCACTCGCCAATCATGCCCGTCGCCCCATTCGACACCTTGCACTTCGCCTCCCGACTGAAGGCGGCCGGTGTACCGACCCCGCAGGCGGAGGCACAGGCATCCGCGCTGGGCGATGCGTTTCGTTCGGTATCGATCGATCAGGCATCTACCGCGGATGTTCGCGAGGCGGTGCAGGAACTTCGCTCGGAAATTCACGCTCTCGCTGCTGAACTGCGCGCCGAAACCCACGCACTTCGCATGCATGTCGAGACAGCGTTTGCGCGTGTCGGAGGTGAACTGAATCTGCTCCGATGGATGGTGGGGCTTCTTCTGGCAGGCATTGCTTCACTGGTGCTGAAGGCGTTCTTCTGATCGAAGTCGGGCCGGGAAGGCTCTCCGCGCCTCGATATGGCGCGCTCGAGCCGCGACTCAGGGTCCCACTCGGTGAGGAGGTGGGCTAACTGGCCGCGATCTCCGCAACCCGCCGCGCATTAGTTTCGATCAGTCGCGACTCAGCACATGCGGAATCGGCACGCGCGCTGTCACCCATGCGCTTCGACTTCCCGAACACCGCGGTGATCACCGCCACGGCTACAGCGCCCGCCTCGAAGACCCGCCGCGCATTCCCCGCATCGATCCCGCCAATCGCCACCGCGTGCAACCCGGCCTCGCGCGCTTTCCCGAACAGCGCCAGCGGCGCGCGCACCGCCCCCGGTTTCACCGCAGAAACGAACACGCTCCCGAACGCGCAGTAGTCGGCAATCTCGCGCGTCTCCCATGCACGCTCGAACGAGTCGTAGCACGACACGCCGATGACCGCCTGAGGCCCGAGGGCGGCCCGCGCGGCGGAAAGATCCCCGTCGTCGCGCCCGATGTGCACGCCGTCGGCACCCGCCGCAACCGCGATCTCCACCGAATCGTTGACGATGAAGATCGTCCCGGTCTCACGGCACAGCTTCGCGATCCGGCGCGCCTGTCGCAATCTGCCGGCCTCGTCGAGCAACTTGTTCCGGTATTGCACCGATGACGCCCCACCGCGGATCGCCGCGGCCACTGCGGCGGCGAGCCATTCGTCGTCGTCGGTGTCCGGGGTCAGGACGTACAGCCCCGTCGGCAGACGTCTGGCGTCGGGCGCGAGCAGCGCCTCCACATCCCGCAAGAGCGTTACGACCTGTGTTTCGACCGCCTGCCATACGAGGTCGAAATCGACCAGGTCATAGCCGTGGATCAGGACGTTGCGAAAGGCGATGATCTGTCGGTAATCGCCGATACGTGCGGCGGTTCGCGGATCCGCCGTTGCCAGTCTCTTGATGGCTTCGCCGATGATCTCGAAGTTTCGCTCCACCGCGTGGCGAAGTAAACGATTCCCCCGGTAGTCGTCCAGCGTCAGCCCCTGCGTCACCTGGCGAATGAACGCGGCCGCGTCACGAATGTCTTCAAGCAGCTTCGGTGAGCGGGGATGCATAGACGAGCTGACGTGTTCTGTTTACGGACTCGATGAAGTACGGATTGCGCAACGCACCGACCATCACCAGGTCGACTTTTCGGCCCAACAGTTCGGTCAGCGTCTCCGCGAGCCCGAAATAGCGTTCGAACAGATTCCTGTCGGTCTTCGGCTCGAACTCGACGAGGAAATCGAGATCGCTCGATCGCTCATCGAACTCCGGTCCTGTGGCGGAACCGAAAACTTCGAGGCGGCGAACCGCGAAACGCCGGCAGGCTTGCTCGATCTCGCGCTGGTGTCGCTCGATCAGATCGATCATCTCTCCCCCACGCGGGAAGAATGCGAGGCTACTTGCATACAACAATATCGTAATGCCAACCCATGCGGCGCGCGCGTCTATCGCAAGTCCCGCGCCACTGGTCGGCGCAGTGGCAGGTATGCGTTTTCCCCGCGGATACCATCGACTTGCTGCCCATCGACCGATCGTCGGGCAGCTACGAATGAGCGTCGCCCCAAGAGACGGCGCGCCGAGGAAGCCAGGAGGCAACGATGAGCGACGCGCCGGACGCAGGCTTTCGCACGTGGATGTGCCAGATCTGCGGGTTCCTCTACGAGGAAGAGAAAGGTCTGCCCGAAGAGGGGATTGCACCGGGAACCCGCTGGAGCGACGTTCCGTCGAGCTGGACCTGCCCCGAGTGCGGGGCACCGAAGGAGGACTTCGAGATGGTGGAGATCTGACGATGAGCGGCGCCGGCACGTTGGCGGGCCTGAAGGTGATGGTGATCGACGACAGCAACACGATCCGTCGCAGCGCCGAGATCTTCCTGAAGCAGTCGGGCTGCCAGGTCCTGCTCGCCGAGGACGGCTTCGATGCGCTCGCGAAGATCGCCGATCACGATCCCGACCTCGTGTTCTGCGACATCCTGATGCCGCGTCTCGACGGCTACCAGACCTGCGCGCTGATCAAGAAAAGCCCGCGCTATCGCGACATCCCGGTAGTGATGCTCTCGAGCAAGGACGGCCTGTTCGATCGCGCGCGCGGCCGGATGGTCGGCTGCGACCAGTACCTGACCAAGCCGTTCACCAAGGACAGCCTGGTCCGTGCCGCCGGCGACCACGTGCGCCGCGGCGAGCCGATTGCCGCGAACTCCGGCACCTGATTCCACTGATTCGATCTTCACCCGAACCTGTCTTTCGAGGAACCTCCATGTCTGCCGCAAAGATCCTGGTCGTCGACGACTCCCCTACCGACCGCTTTTTCCTCTCCGACGTGCTCGCGAAGAAGGGCTACACGGTGATCACCGCCGAGAACGGCCAGGAGGCGATGACCAAGGTGAAGGCCGAGCGGCCCGACCTGGTGGTGCTCGACGTCGTGATGCCGGGCCAGAACGGATTCCAGGTCACGCGCGCGCTGTCGCGCGACCCCGATACGCAGGACATCCCGGTCATCCTGTGCACCAGCAAGTCCAACGAGACCGACCGAATCTGGGGGATGCGCCAGGGCGCGCGCAGCTACCTGGTGAAGCCGGTCAAGCCCGAGGAACTGCTTGCGCGGGTCGCCGATCTGGCGCACTGATCATGGCCGACCGCGAGACCCTTCGTGAATTCCAGGTGCGCCTGTCGGAGCGCCTGCGCCAGGCCGCGTCGAGCGCGAGCCAGGCCGCCTGGCTCGGCATCGAGGTGGGCGGACGGCGACTGCTGGTCGACCTGTCGGAGGCCGGCGAGATCGTCGCTCCGAACGGCGCGGCCGCCGCGGTGCCGCTGACGCACGACTGGTTTCGCGGCCTGGTGAATTTGCGCGGCTCGTTGTACGGCGTGTCCGATCTCGGCCGCTTCGCAGGCGGCGAGCGCGCCCAGACGACGAAGGCGACGCGGCTGCTCGCGTTCTCGCCGCGACTGAACCTGAACGGCGCGATCGTGGTCGATCGCATGCTGGGACTGCAGAACACCTCGACGATGTCCGAGGATACGGCGGCCGACGAGACCGCGCCGCAATGGATGGGCCGCCGCTGGATCGACGCGGACGGCAATCGCTGGACCGAACTGAGTCTCGAGAGACTGGCAGGCGACGAACGCTTTCTTGCCGTGAATCGCTGAACTGCCCTGGAGAAAACCGACAATGAAAGTGGCAATCAAGCTTCCGGCCTTCCTGCAACCGCGCACCAACCTGCACGCAGGGCTGTCGCCTGACACGGCGATCCTCGAAGACCTGCTGCCCGACGAGCCGGTCGCAGCTCGCGCGGCCGGCGACGGCTGGAAGCCGGCCCCCTCCGCGGTCGCGCCCGACACCTTCGCGCCACGCCATCCGTCTCCTGCGCAAGGCGCACCGTCCGTCGTCGATGCGCCACTGCGCGACGGCGCTGGCGAAATCGCTTCGACGACACCCAGGAGCGTAAGCCGGTTCCGCGTGCCGGTGATCGGCGCGATGCCGTTTCGCAAGCAGGTCGTCGTGTGGCTGCCGACGCTGCTCGTCTCGCTGCTGATCGCGTTCATGATGGTGTCGCTCGATTCGCGCCAGGCCAACGACGCGTCGCGCTGGTTCCAGCACATCGGCGACGCGCTGACCCAGTCGCAGCGCCTGGCGAAGGCGGCACCGCCGGCGATCGCCGGAGACCCGGCCGCGTTCGCGGTGCTGAACGACAGTCGGTTGGCGATGGACAACGCGCTCGACCGGCTCTTGCGCGGCAGCGAAGGCGAGCGTCCGGTTCCCGCCGAGGTGATGCCCGATCTGCGCACGCTTCGGCTCGTCTGGCTGCAATCCGACGCCGCCGCGCATTCGATCATCAACCAGAACCTGCTGTTGCAGTCGCTCGGCGGCATGCACCGCGAAGTGATCCGCGCCAATCCGCAGATGCTCGAGGCGGCGCAGAAAGTGATCGCGAGCAAGCTGCGTGCAGGCGTGCCGGCGCGCGAGGTCGCGGCTGCCGGCGAACTGGTTGCGCTCGCGCAGGGCATCGCGAAGGACGTGAACGAGCTGATCCTTTCGCCTTCGCCCGACCGGACCGCAGCGGCACGGCTGCAGCAGTCGATCACCGGATTCCGTGAGCTGAACGACAGCCTGCTCAACGGCAACGATCGCCTGCGCATCGCCCCGGCGGGTGACGCCGAATTGCGCCGCGTGCTCGGCGAACTCGGGCAGACGATGGCCGGACTCGACCAGTCGCTGTCCGGTATCCTTTCGAGCCTGCCGAAGCTGCAACAGGCCCGGCAGGCCGAGCGGCACATCTTCGCGGACAGCGAAGTCACGCAGGCGCTGATCGAGGCGGTTCGCGGCAAGCTGCAGGCGCGCAGCGCGGAGGGCACCGTTTGGAACCTGGGCATCGCAGCCGTATTCGGTGCGATCGGCTTGCTTGCGGTGTACGGCCTGTTCCACGCGTACCTCTCCGACAGCGAGCAACGCACTGCCGAGGCGCAGCGGCAGGAGGCGATGGCCAGGCGCCAGGAGCAGGATGCCAAGCGCACCAACGACCAGAACCAGGCGGCGATCCTGCGCTTGATGAACGAGCTGCAGGAAGTGGCCGACGGTGACCTGATGGTGCAGGCGACCGTGTCGGAGGACATCACCGGTGCGATCGCCGATTCGGTGAACTACACGGTCGAGGAGCTTCGCAACCTCGTGTCGCGGATCAACACGACCGCCGACCTGGTCACCGAGGCGTCGACCAAGGCGCAGACGACGGCTTCGAGCCTGCAGGCGGCAACCGAGCAGCAGTCGCGCGAGATCCGCGACACCGGCGTGGCGGTGCTGCGCATGGCGCACCAGATCAACGACGTCTCGGCGCGTGCGGCGGAATCGGTGAAGGTGGCGCGGCAGTCGCTGGGCGCATCCGAAGAGGGCTCGCGCGCGGTGAGCAACGCGATCGCCGGCATGAACGGCATCCGCGACCAGATCCAGGACACCGCCAAGCGGATCAAGCGGCTGGGCGAATCGTCGCAGCAGATCGGGGAGATCGTCGAGCTGATCTCGGACATCACCGAGCAGACCAACGTGCTTGCGCTGAATGCGGCGATCCAGGCGGCCTCGGCCGGCGAGGCCGGACGCGGGTTCACCATCGTCGCCGAGGAAGTCCAGCGGCTGGCCGAGCGCTCCGCCAAGGCGACGAAGCAGATCTCCACGCTGATTCACATGATCCAGACCGACACCGCGGACACGGTCTCGGCAATGGAGCGCAGCACGCAGGGTGTCGTCGAGGGCGCACGGCTTTCCGACGAAGCCGGACGGGCGCTGGGCGAGATCGGCCGGGTGTCGACGACGCTGGCCGAGCTGATCCACGACTTCTCGAAGACGACGTCCCGCCAGGCCGCTTCGGCCGGCACCGTGGCGCAGTCGATCCAGCGCATCCTGCTGGTTACCGAGCAGACGAGCGAAGGAACGATGCAGACGAGCGGCTCGATCATGCAGCTTGCCGAACTGGCGCTCGAGCTGAAGAACTCCGTGGCGCGATTCAAGGTTGCGTGAGCCTGCGATGATCGACAACGACTCCAGCAGCGCCGCCGACGACCAGGCCGATCTCGCCACGCTGTCGTGGTGCATCGGCGAGATCCGCGATTCGCTCGCGACCTGCGCGGAGCGCTTGCGCGAACGCCTGGAACACGGCGCCGGTCGCGATGGCGACGGCGCCGGCGAGGAGGCGGGCGGCGAAGATGGCGATGCGACGGTGCTCGCGTCCGCGCGCGCATCGCTGCACCAGGCGCACGGCGCGCTGTCGATCGTCGATGTTGCCGGAGTCGCGACGGTCACCGGCGAGGCGGAGCAGTTGCTCGAGCGCATCGCTCGCGGGCAGGTCGTGCTCGACGCCGACGTGCATCGCCGATTTGCCGCGGCGTTCTCCGCGGTCACCGAATACCTCGACGAACTGCTGCTCGGGGAACCGCAACAGCCGTTGTACCTGTATCCCTATTATCGCGCGCTGCTCGAAGTGCGCAGCGCGGAACGGATTCATCCGGCGGACCTGTTCGCCGTGCCCGTGATGGCGCGGCTGGTCGCCGCCGATGCCGCGATGCGCCGCCGGGAACCGGCCGAACTCGCCGCCGCGCGCGTCGATTTCGAGCGCGGCCTGCTGTCGGTGCTGCGCAATGCAGACGACGCCGGTGCGATCGCCGCATTGCACGCGGCGATTGCGACGATCGGCGCATCGCAGGTCGGTGCTTCGCATCCGACTTTCTGGAGAGTCGCGCTAGCGTGGCTCGAGGCGCTGCGCGACCGCACCCTTGCCCTGGACGTCTACGGCAAGCGCCTGCTCGCGCGGCTGAACCTGCAGTTGCGCCGCTCGCTCTCCGACGGTGCGCCGGTTGCCGAGCGGTTGCTCAAGGACACGCTGTTCGCGCTCGCGCGCATCGACGAGTCGCATGCGACGCTCTCTCCGCTCGTCGCGGAGGTGCGGCGCGCGTTCCGTCTGCCGGGCTCGGTTCCCGAGGATTTCGAGACGCCGCGCTTCGGGCGCGTCGACACGCGTTCGATCGTCGATGCGAAGGAAGCCATAGCGCGCGCGAAGCTCGCGTGGGAAAAGCTCGCGCGCGGAAGCGCTCCCGACCTCGCGACCTTCGCACAGGCGATCGCCGCGTTGCGTGCCGCCGCGGGATCGCTGCCGTTTCCCGGCGTTCGCTCGCTGGCCGACGCGTTCGGCGAAACGGCCCGGCTGCTCGCCCTCGACGCGAAGGCGCTGTCCGAGGCGCTGGCGCTCGAGGCCGCCTCGGCGCTGCTGTTCGCCGAACAGATCTTCGAGCGCGGGCTGAAGGGACAGGACGACTACGACACGCGTGCCGCCGAAATGGCCGCGCGCCTCGTGCAGACCGCGTCGGGCTCGCCGCCGGACGACGAGATGCCGCAATGGCTGCGCGACATCAGCCACGCGGCGCAGGAGCGGCTGACGATGGCGACGTTCATCGTCGAGACGCAGGGCAACCTGCGTTCGGCCGAACAGGCGCTCGACTCGTTCTTTCGCGACGCGACGCAGCGCGCCGACCTGCCGCAGACGGTGCGCCAGCTGCATCAGGTTTCGGGTGCGCTCCAGCTGCTCGGACACCAGGATGCGGCATCGGCCGCTTCCGCGGTGGCCGACCAGGTGCAGTCCTTCGCCGCCGACGACGAGGCGCCGGCGGTCGAGCGTTGCGAAGCGGTCGCCGACAGCGTCGGTGCCCTTGGTTTCTTCGTCGAAGGCCTGCAGCAGGCGGGCCGCGCCGGTGCGCGTTTCGAGTTCGACCGCGAGACGGGGCGCTTTCACGCGATCCTGAACGAACCGCGGCCCGATCCGGTCAGCGTCGTCGTATCGCTCGACGCCACCGCGGAGTCGCTCGTGGCGCAGCACACGCAGCGCGCGGGCGAGCTCGTGGTTTCCCTCTCCGAACGCCCCGACGACGGAGAGGCGCGCGACGCGCTGCGCCGCACGCTCGCGCAGGTCCGCGACGACGCGAACCTGGTCGACGATGCCGCGCTCAAGTCGCACGCCGAAGAGGCGATCGCGCGCATCGACACCGACGGCGACCTGGACATGGGGTCGTTGCGGGCCGCGGTCGCGCAGATTTCCGGTGCTGCCGCTGCCGACGAAGCGCCGGTTGCCGACGAGCCGGAGCGCGAAGAAGCCGAGATCGACAGCGAGCTGCTGGAGATCTTCCTCGGCGAGGCGCAGGAAGTGCTGGAGGCCATCGAATCGGCGACGGTCGATTCGCGAGCCGCGCCGACCGACGACGCGTTGCTGATCACGATCCGCCGCGGATTCCACACGCTGAAAGGATCGAGCCGGATGGTCGGGCTCGAGGCTTTCGGCGACGCCGCCTGGTCGATGGAGCAGGTGCTGAACCTGTGGCTCGCCGAAGAGCGTCCGGGGACCGCAGCGCTGTACGAACTGATCGACCTGGCGCGAACCGGTTTCGCGAAATGGGTCGACGCGCTGCAGTCGCAGCGTGCGCCGACGGTGGATCCTGTCGCGATGATCGACGCGGCGACGACGCTGCGCGACGGGCTGCCGCACGAGCAGGCGTTGGCGCGGCTGGCTGCGGCGCTCGGCGAAGCCGACGCTGCGTGCGAGGCCGCGGATGCTCCGACCGCCCCCGAAGCATGCGTAGTGCCGGACGTACAGGACGAAGTCGGCGACGTCGAGGCGAGCGAGTCTGCGGCAGCGGTCGACGCGATCGAAGTGCCGGAAGCGACCCAAGCGACCGAAGCGACGGAAGCGACGGAAGTGCAGTCGCTCGCGGGCGCACCCGTCCCCGCAGAACCGATCCCGGCTGAATCGATCGCGGCTGAGCTGATCCCGGCCGAACCCGTCGCAGCCGAGCGGATCGAGGTCGAATCATTGGCGGCCGCCGAGCCGGTCGAAGTCGAACCGTCGGGAGCGACGGATGCGATCGAGGGCGGTTGGATCGCTGCCGAGCCGGTCTCGGGGGGAGCGATTCCGGACGAACCCATCGAGATCGAAGCGATTGCAGCCGATCCGGTCGAGAGCGATTCGGTCCGGGACGA
>CAYZYC010000052.1:12501-17609 GCA_964481165.1 uncultured Limnobacter sp.
GAATCGATCGTGGCGGAATCGATCGAAGCCGAGCCGATCGAAGCGACCGATTCCTCGAGCGTTTCGCCGGACGAAGTGCAGATCGGCGACCGGACGATCGGTCGTTCGCTGTACGAGATTTTCCTGTCCGAAGCCGACGAGTTGATCGACACCCTGAGTGCCGACGCCTTCGACTGGATGCAGGAGCCCGCGCGCGTGGCGAGCGAACGCGCGCAGCGCGCGATGCATTCGCTGAAGGGCAGCACGGCGCTGGTGAGTCTCGGCGAAGTGCAGGCGCTGGCCGAACAGCTCGAAACGTTCCTGCTGCGCCAGCGTGCGCTCGCGCGCCCCGTCGGCGCCGACGACCTGAACGACTACGCGCACGCGATCGAGCGCATGCAGGCGATGCTGCATCAGTTCGCTGCCGGCCAGCAGCCGCGTCCCGAACCGGACTGCTTCGCGCTGGTGCACGCGTTGGCGGCGCGCTGGGATCCCAGGGCGCTGCCGAGCGAGTTCGCCGCCAATGGAGCGGACTCCGACCTGGATGCCGAACTGCTGCCGCTCTTCGTCGAGGAGGCGAGCGACCATCTGCCGCGCATCGGCCAGAATCTGCGTGATTGGCTCGCTTCGCCGGGCGAACGTTCGCTGGCGCAGAAGCTGATGCGCGACCTGCACACGGTGAAGGGCAGTGCGCGGATGGCCGGCGCCATGTCGCTCGGCCAGCGCGTGCACGAGATGGAGACGCGCATCGAGGCGGCGATCGTGCTCAGCGCGGTGCCGGCGTCGCTGATCGAGGAACTGGTCGCCGACCACGACGAAGTCGTCGCGATGTTCGATGCGATCCGCGACCCGGGCGCAGGTCCGGACCGTTCCGGCGTGCAGTCGATGCAGGGTGCGGGCGCTACGCAATCTCCGGGCGACGCACGAGCGATGCAGGTTGCGGAGACGGTCCAGCCGGAGCAGTCGTCCCGGTCGCTGCAATCCGACGCGGGAGTTCGGGCCGGCGCCGAAGCACCCGCAGCGCGAGGCGCGGCGGTGACGCCCGCGGCAGCCGCGGCAACGGCGGCCGCGACGTCCGCCGGCGCGAAGTCGGCTGCGCCGGCCGCCGGCGCGCTGGTTCGCGTGCGCGCCGATCTGCTCGAACGCGTCGTCAACGAATCGGGCGAGGTAGCGATCGCGCGTTCGCGGCTCGACAACGAACTCGGGACGTTGCGCGTATCGCTGCAGGACCTGACCGAGAACGTCGGCCGGCTGCGTTCGCAGTTGCGCGAAATCGAGATCCAGGCCGAATCGCAGATCCAGGCGCGCTTCGCGAACCAGAAGGAGACGAACGTCGAATTCGACCCGCTCGAGTTCGACCGCTACACGAGGTTCCAGGAACTCTCGCGGATGCTCGCCGAGTCGGTCAACGACGTTGCCACCGTGCAGCAGAATGCGATGCGCAGTCTCGATGGCGCCTCGCAGGACATGCTTCGCCACACGCAGGTGCTTCGCGACCTGCAGCAGAACCTCATGCGGATGCGCATGGTGCAGTTCGGCTCGATCGGCGATCGGCTGTACCGGATCGTGCGGCAGGCGGGCAAGGAACTCGGCAAGCGGGTCAGCCTCGATCTGCGCGGCGCGCTGGTCGAGGTCGACCGCGGCGTCCTCGAGCGCATGGCGGCTCCGATCGAGCACCTGTTGCGCAACGCGGTCGCACACGGCATCGAGCCCGTCCCGGTGCGCAAGGCGGCCGGCAAGCCGGAAGCCGGCGAGATCCGTCTCGAGGTCCGGCAGGAAGGCAACGAGTTCGTGCTGGTGTTTGCCGACGACGGGGCAGGGCTGGATCTGCAGAAGATCCTCGCTCGCGGGCGGCAGCTGGGGATCGTCGCAGCCGATGCGCAGCCGACGGAACGGGAAATCGCCGACCTGATCTTCGTGCCGGGGTTCTCGACGGCGAGCGAAGTAACCGAGCTGAGCGGTCGCGGCGTCGGTACCGACGTCGTGCGGGCCGAAGTGCTGGCGCTCGGCGGGCGCATCGAAGTCGAATCGGTTGCCGGCACCGGCACCCGGTTCACGATCCACCTTCCGCTGACGCTGGCGATCGCGCAGGTGGTGCTGGTCACCGTCGGTGCGACGCAGTACGCGATTCCGTCGTCGAGCGTCGAGCAGGTGTTGCAGTTGAAGCCGCAGGCGCTCGCGGCAGCGTACGACCGCGGCTCGATCGACTGGCAGGACGCGCAGGTGCCGTTGCACTACCTCGGCGCGCTGGTGGGGCTCGACGATTCGAATCCGGTGGCGCAGCACCTTTCGCCGGTGCTCGTCGTGCGATCGGGCAACCTGCGCCTCGCGATCCACGTCGACGCGGTGAGCCGCAACCAGGAGGTCGTCGTCAAGAACGTCGGTGCGCAGGCCGCGAGCGTGCAGGGCATCGGCGGGGCGACCGTGCTCGGAAACGGCGAAATCGTGCTGATCCTGAACCCGGCGCGCCTCGCGCAGGGCGTACTGGGAGACCTGTGGCTCGAGCGCCCGCCGGGAGCAGCGCGGCGCACGCTGGCCGAAGTTCCCCCGACGGTGATGGTCGTCGACGACTCGCTGACCGTTCGCAAGGTCACGCAGCGCCTGCTGCTGCGCGAGGGCTACGACGTCATGCTCGCCAAGGACGGAGTCGACGCGCTGCGCCAACTGCAGGACCGGCAGCCGGACCTGATGCTCGTCGATATCGAGATGCCGCGCATGGACGGCTTCGACCTGACGAGGAACGTTCGGGCGGACGAGCGGATGCGCGCGACGCCGATCGTGATGATCACCTCGCGGACGGCGGACAAGCACCGCAACCATGCGATGTCGCTCGGCGTGAACGTGTACCTGGGCAAGCCGTATCGCGACGACGAACTGCTCGCGCACCTCGCGTCGCTTCTGCGAAAACCCGCGGGACGCACCCGGCACGGTGCCTGAGCCGCTGCGTGGCGCGGGGCGAACGCCGCGCATGGGTGGCGAACGCGCGCGGGAATGAACCGCTGCGCCCGCGCAACCGCTGCGCCTGCGCAGCAGGGTTTTCCGGGCGCCGATTGTGCCGCGGGTACCGCGCCTTTACAATCGCTGCATGGGCTCGCAAGCGCCGGCGGACTTCACCAACCAGTTCCTGATCGCCATGCCCAGCATGGCCGATCCGAACTTCGGCGGCGCCGTGGTCTTCGTTGCCGAACACAGTCCGAAAGGCGCGCTCGGGCTGGTGATCAACCGTCCGATGGAAATCGATCTCGGTACGCTGTTCGAGCGCATCGACCTGAAGCTCGAGATCGCGCCGCTGGCGAACGCTCCCGTCCTGTTCGGCGGTCCGGTACAGATGGACCGGGGCTTCGTCCTGCACGAACCGGTCGGCGAGTGGAACTCCACCGTCGCGGTCGGCGAGGGCATCGGGCTGACCTCGTCGAAGGACGTGCTCGAAGCCGTGGCCGGTGGCGCCGGCCCCGACCGGCTGATCGTCACGCTCGGTTACGCGGGCTGGGGGCCGGGCCAGCTCGAAGAGGAGATCTCGCACAATGCCTGGCTCACCGTGCCGGCGAATGCCGAACTGATCTTCGACACGCCGGTCGACGAACGCCTGCACGCGGCCTTCCGACTGCTCGGAATCGATCCTGCTTTCCTGGCTCCTTCGGCCGGGCACGCCTGATTGGCGCCGCAGACGCTGCTCGGCTTCGACTTCGGGACCCTGCGCATCGGCGTTTCGGTCGGCAACACGATCCTCGGCACCGCGGATCCGCTGATGGTGATTCCCGCGGAACCCGTCGCCGCGCGCTGGTCGGCGATCGCACGACTCGTCGAACAATGGCAACCGCAGCGGCTGGTCGTCGGGCGCCCCGTCCACCATCGCGACGGCGAACGTGGAGGCGAAGGCGCGGCCCCGGCGCCGGAGCTCGCGTCGCGCTGCGAACGTTTCGCGCGCCAGCTCTCCGGGCGCTTCGCGTTGCCCGTCGAACTGGTCGACGAAGGCTGGTCGAGCATGGAAGCCGGCGCCGCGATCGCCGATCGAGGCACCCGCGATGCATCCGGAGTGCACGACGACGCGGAAGCGGCCGCGATAATCCTGCGACAATACCTGTCGAGCAACCGATGACCGCCTTCCCGAACCCGAAGAAATGAACGACAGGCCCGACGCGGAGTCGATCTATGCGCGGCTGCTGCACGCGTTGCGCGACGGCATCGCGGGCCGGGAGATCTCGCTGATCGGCATCCACAGCGGCGGAGCCTGGATCGCCGAGCGACTGCACCGCGATCTTGCGCTCGCTCGCCCGCTGGGGACGCTGTCGAGCGCGTTTCACCGCGACGACTACGGGCGCCGCGGATTGCCGAGCGAGATGAAGGCGACCGACCTGCCGTTCGAAGTCGACGGCGCCGACATCGTGCTGGTCGACGACATCCTGTACACCGGCCGCACGGTGCGCGCGGCGATGAACGAACTCTTCGACTACGGTCGGCCGGCCAGCATCGAGCTCGCCGTGCTGCTCGATCGCGGCGGGCGCGAACTCCCGATCGAAGCGCGCTATTGCGGCAGCGTGCACCCGCTGGCCGCGCCCCGCAACTTCGCCTTCGCCCGCGACGCCGAAGGGCGTTTCTCGCTGCGCATCGAGTGACGCCGACGATGCCGATGCGTCATCCGCAGCTGAACGAGAAGGGAGAACTCCGGCACCTGCTGACGATCGAAGGGCTGCCGGCCGCGCTGATCCACCGCATCCTCGATACCGCGGCGACGTTTCTCGGCGTCTCGGATCGCGACGTCAAGAAAGTGCCGCTGCTGCGCGGCAAGTCGGTGTTCAACCTGTTCTTCGAGAACTCGACGCGCACGCGAACGACGTTCGAGATCGCCGCGAAGCGGCTGTCGGCCGACGTCGTCAACCTGAACATCAACACCTCGTCGACGTCGAAAGGCGAATCGCTGCTCGACACGATCGACAATCTGGTGGCGATGCACGCCGACATGTTCGTCGTCCGGCACGCGGAGAGCGGGGCGCCGTACCTGATCGCGCAGCACATCGAGCGTACGCGCGGACGCGGCCCGCACGTGAACGTGATCAATGCCGGAGACGGACGCCACGCGCACCCCACGCAGGGGCTGCTCGACATGTACACGATCCGCCACTTCAAGG
>CAYZYC010000053.1:0-17556 GCA_964481165.1 uncultured Limnobacter sp.
CGGCGACGAACACGACCATGAAGCCGATGAACAGCCACTTGCCCATGCCGCTGAAATCGCGCTTGGAGACCGTGGCGACAGTGGCCATCACGGCGAAGATCGCCGCGGTTCCCCCGAAGGCGGTCATGACGAGGCTCGCCCCGTTCGAGAAGCCCAGCACCGCGCCGATGATCCGCGAGAGCATCAGCCCCATGAAGAACGTGAACGCGAGCAGCAGCGCGACGCCGATCGCGCTGTTCTTGAACTTCTCGATCGCGAAGAAGAAGCCGAAGGCGACGCCGAGGAAGACGATCAGACCGACGAAGGGGCTCCCGGCGAAGAAGCTGAACCCGGTCTGCACGCCGATCCAGGCGCCCAGCACCGTGGGAACCATCGACAGCGCCAGCAGCCAGTAGGTGTTGCGCAGCACCCGGTTGCGGGTGGCCGCTGCGACGGCACCGTCGCCGTATCCCTGCGGCATCGGGGTGCCGAATCGGTTCTGCTCGAACGCCATGCGTGTTCTCTCCCTGTTTTCCCTGAGTCGGACCCAGTTTCGATGCAATCGGGACGGAATCTGAGGCCTTTCCGCACGGAATGCAAGACCTTCCGGCCCGATGGAGCTTCTGCCGTGCGACACCGGTTTAGTGACCGGGCGCATGTTAAACTTACAGATCGGTTGAAGGGCAGGCCGAAGCCGAAGGCAGGCCCGGGCTGCACGGCAGGCCGTTCCGGCATGCGTTCCGCACGATAACCGAGCGTTGCCCGTACGTGACCGGGGCGTCGGCGCGACGCCACAGATTCCGTCGGCAGGTTGCAGCGGCAGCGGATTCTCCGGGCAACTGTTCAATAATTCATCGACCACACAATGCATTTGCCGATTTGCAGGCTCGCGTGCAGCGTGCCGTGCGCATCGGCGATCCAACGGGAAAGCTCATGGCCGTCGAAAGGACTCTCTCCATCATCAAACCGGACGCGGTCGCGAAGAACGTGATCGGACAGATCTATTCGCGTTTCGAGCAGGCTGGGCTGAAAGTCGTGGCCGCGCGGATGATGCATCTGTCGCCCGACCAGGCGGGGGCGTTCTACGCGGTGCACAAGGAACGGCCGTTCTACGCGGACCTCGTTGCGTTCATGACCTCCGGCCCGGTGATGATCCAGGTGCTCGAGGGCGAAGACGCGATCCGCAGGAACCGCGACCTGATGGGCGCCACCGATCCGAAGAAGGCGGCTGCCGGAACGATCCGTGCCGACTTCGCCGACAGCATCGATGCCAATGCCGTCCATGGCTCCGACAGCCCGGAAACGGCGAGCACCGAAGTGGCGTTCTTCTTCCCGGCCTTCGATCTGCACTCGCGCTGATCGCGCACCCGGGAAGCGCACGACTGCCGCGATGAGCGACAAGCCCGACGAAACCGCGAAGGTCGATCTGCTCGGACTCGATGCGGGCGCGCTGGCGCAGTGCTGCCTCGACTGGGGGCAGAAGCCGTTTCGCGCGCGCCAGCTGATGCACTGGATCCACCAGCGCGGCGCCGACGATTTCGCGTCGATGACCGACCTGGCGAAGGACTTTCGCAGCGTGCTCGCCGAGCGCGCGGTCGTCGCGGCGCCGCGCGTGATCGCCGACTCGGAGTCGGCCGACGGGACGCGCAAGTGGCTGCTCGACGTCGGCGCAGGCAACGCCGTCGAGGCCGTCTTCATTCCGGAAACCGCGCGCGGCACCCTGTGCGTATCGACGCAGGCCGGTTGCGCCGTGAACTGCCTGTTCTGCTCGACCGGCCGGCAGGGCTTCGCGCGCAACCTGCGTGCCGGCGAGATCGTCGCGCAACTGTGGCACGCGAACCGGGCGCTTCGTGCGAGCGACGGGAAGACCGGCGCGGGCGACGGCCAGCGCATCGTCACCAACGTCGTGTTCATGGGAATGGGCGAACCGCTGCAGAACTATTCGGCTACTGTGACGGCCCTGCGGATCCTGCTCGACGACCACGCGTACGGGCTGTCGCGTCGGCGCGTGACCGTGTCGACCTCGGGCGTCGTTCCGATGATCGATCGGCTGCGCGACGACTGCCCGGTAGCGCTCGCGGTATCGCTGCATGCGCCCGACGATGCGCTGCGCGACCGGCTCGTGCCGCTGAACCGGAAGTATCCGCTGTCCGAACTGATGGCGGCGTGTCGTCGCTACCTGGAGCGCGCGCCGCGCGACTTCATCACCTTCGAGTACGTGATGCTCGACGGAATCAACGACGGAGACGGGCACGCCGAGCGGCTCGTCGAACTCGTTCGCGACGTACCGTGCAAGTTCAACCTGATTCCGTTCAATCCGTTCCCCGATTCCGGCCTGCGCCGTTCGCCGGCGCAGCGCATTCGCGCGTTCGCGCAACGGCTCTCCGACGCGGGCATCATCACGACGATCCGGCGCACGCGCGGCGACGACATCGACGCGGCCTGCGGCCAGCTGGCGGGTGAAGTCCGCGACCGTACCCGGCGCGCCGAGCGCCAAAGGCGCGTGCAGGCGATCGACGGACGCCGTGCCAGTGCCGTCGGTGCCGCACCGCCTGCGGCTTCCTCCCGATCCCCTGCGGAGTTCCGGTGAAACCTGCCGTACTGCTGCCGTTGCTGTGTGCCGTGTGGATTGCCGGCTGCGCCACGAATCCGGTGCCGGAGCCCGGTTCGACCGCGGCGCAGGGATCCGCGCAATCGGTCATCCCGGAGTCGCGCGAGGAAACCGAGGAGCAACGCCGCGCGCGGATCCGGCTCGAGCTGGCGTCGAACTACTACCAGCAGGGCAACTTCAAGGTCGCGCTCGAGGAACTGCGCCAGGCGCTGGCGATCGATCCGGGATATGCGCCGGCCTACGGCGTCCTCGGCCTCGTCTACATGGATCTCGGCGAGCGCGAAAAGGCCGAAGACAGTTTCCAGCGCGGCCTGCGCCTGCGCCCGAACGACGCCGACCTGAACAACAGCTACGGCTGGTTCCTGTGCCAGACCGGCCGCGAGCGGCAGTCGCAGGACTACTTCGCCCGCGCGCTGAACGATCCGCTGTATCGCACGCCGGCCAAGCCCCTGCACAACGCCGGGATCTGCGCGTTGCGCATCGGCGACGAGGCGAGTGCCGAACGCAGCTTCCAGCGCGCGTTCCAGGTCGATCCGGCGAACGCGGTCGCGATGTACCACCTGGCCGAGCTCTACCTGAAGCGCAACGAGACCGAGCGCGCGCGCTTCTACGCGCAGCGGCTGATCAGCACCTACGAGCCGAACGCGCAGATGCTGTGGCTTGCGTTGCGCGCCGAGCGCGCGGCGGGCAACGCCGACGCCGA
Organism: uncultured Limnobacter sp.; assembly: GCA_964481165.1. Lineage (GTDB taxonomy): Bacteria > Pseudomonadota > Gammaproteobacteria > Burkholderiales > Burkholderiaceae_E > Zeimonas. Next base: position 3,294 of record CAYZYC010000053.1, read on the forward strand.
GGCGAGTCTGGCGGCACAATTGCGGCGCCTTTTCCCCCAGTCGCGCGAGGCCGGATTGCTCGCGCAGCGCAAGTACACCAGCGAATGACCCGACGCAGACGAGCGAACGCCACCGGGCGAGCGCAACCGGGCGCAAGCGAGTGAACGTCACCGAGCGCAACCGAACCGAGCGCACCGAGCGTATGTCCACCGAATCGAACGTTGCCGAGTCGGCGCCAGAACCGATCGGCAGTCCCCAGGAACTGATCGCGGCGCGCGAGAAGCGCGGCTGGTCGATGTCCGACGTCGCCTCGAAGCTGGGGATGATGCCGCGGCAGATCGATGCGATCGAGAACGGTCGCTGGGAAGCCCTGCCGGGCCACGCGTTCGTGCGCGGCGCGATCCGCGCGTACGGCAAGGCGCTGCAGGCCGACGTCGGCCCGCTGCTGGCGACGCTCGGAGACACCGCGCAGGTTCCCGAGCTGCGCGCGTCGGCTTCGCTCGATGCCCCGATGCCGCGGCGCGGTGCGCTGGGATTCGACAACGGCGGGTCGGGCAGTCGGCTCACCTGGATCGTGCTCGGTGTGCTCGGCGTGGTCGCGATCGCGATGTACTTCGGACGCGGCGCCGACCTGTCGCGCGTGCTCGACGCTCCGACGAGCGGGCGCGCCATCGAATCGGTTCCGGTGCAGCCCTCGGGCACGCCGGCGGCGGTGCCGCCCGGCGGGGAGGGTTCGGCTGCATCCTCGTCGTCCACTTCGTCCACGTCATCCGAAGCTGCCGCTTCGCAGTCGGGCGGAACTTCGACCGGCGCTTCGCCGGCACCGCGCGCCGGCGTCGATGCGCAGGCACTCCCGGCGCCAGCGGCCGGGTCGAGCGAATCGGACCCGGCGCGATCGGCGGCATCCGCCGCGAGCAGCGCGGGTGGCCCGGCGAGCGCCGCTTCCGGATCGGCGGGTGCCGATGCCGGTTCGATGGCGACGTCGGGACCGGGGAGGACGCCTGCCGGCGCGACGACTCCGTCGGCTTCGACGGAAACGGGTTCGGGCGCCGCTGCGAGCGCGGGGCCGGCCGCTGCCGCAGGCGATACGACCGCCGGCTCTCCCGATTCGCTGGTGCTGCGTTTCGAGCGGGAATCGTGGGTCGAGGTGCGTGACGCGAACGGGCGCAGGCTGCTGTACGGAACGGAGCCGGCGCAGAGCACGCGCGAAGTGTCGGGCCGCAAGCCGTACTCGGTGACGCTCGGCAACGCGCCGTTCGTGCGCCTCGAGCACGATGGCCGGACGATCGACCTGGGCGCGGTCACGCGCAACGGCGTGGCCCGCCTGACGGTCGAGTGAGCGCGGCGGTACCGTTCGTGACCGCGGACGCCGGTTTGCCATCCGACGCGCGCTCGTGCCGACCGATGCCCGTCGGTCCGCTGCCGCGTCGTCGCGCTCGCGCGATGCGCGTTTCCTGGGGCGCGCGCACCGTGCAGGTGGGGGGTGGCGCGCCGGTCGTCGTCCAGTCGATGACGAACACCGACACCGCCGACGCGATCGCCACCGCGATCCAGGTCCGCGAGCTTGCGCGGCACGGCTCCGAGCTGGTCCGCGTCACCGTGAACACGGCCGCTGCAGCGGCCGCCGTCGCGCCGTTGCGCGAGCAGCTCGACCGGATGGGAGTCGACGTTCCGCTGGTCGGCGACTTCCACTACAACGGGCACAAGCTGCTGGCCGAACACCCCGGCTGCGCGCAGGCGCTGTCCAAGTACCGGATCAATCCCGGCAATGTCGGCGCGGGCCGCAGGCGCGAAGACAATTTCGCGCAGATGATCGAAGTCGCGTGTCGCCACGGCAAGCCGGTGCGCATCGGCGTGAACTGGGGCAGCCTCGATCAATCGCTGCTTGCGCGGCTGATGGACGAGAACGCCGCGCGCACGCAACCGTGGGACGCGCAGGCGGTGCTGCGCGAGGCGCTGGTGACCTCGGCGATCGACAGTGCGCGACGCGCGGTCGAACTGGGATTGCCCGCCGATGCCGTGTGCCTGTCGGCCAAGGTGTCGAAAGTGCAGGACCTGATCGCCGTCTATCGCGATCTCGCGGCGCGCTGCGACTGGCCGCTGCATCTCGGGCTGACCGAGGCCGGGATGGGCAGCAAGGGAATCGTCGCGTCGTCGGTGGCGCTCGCGGTGCTGCTGCAGGAGGGCATCGGCGACACGATCCGCGTTTCGCTCACGCCCGAGCCGGGCGGCGAACGCAGCCGCGAAGTCGTCGTCGCGCAGGAGATCCTGCAGACGATGGGGCTGCGCGCCTTCACCCCGCAGGTCGTCGCGTGCCCGGGGTGCGGGCGCACCAGCAGCACGTTCTTCCAGGAGCTCGCCGCGAGCATCCAGGGATGGCTGCGCGAACAGATGCCGAACTGGAAACAGCGGTACCCGGGCGTCGAATCGCTGCAGGTGGCGGTGATGGGCTGCGTCGTGAACGGGCCCGGCGAGAGCCGCCACGCCGACATCGGCATTTCGCTGCCGGGTTCCGACGAGGAGCCGGTGGCCCCGGTGTACGTCGACGGCGAACGCACGGTGACGCTGAAGGGCGCGCGCATCGCCGAGGAGTTCCAGGCGATCGTCGACGACTACGTGCGCCGCCGCTACGGGACGCAGCGGGAATGACGGCGTGAACCGGGTCGCGAAGCAGGAATCGCAGCGCATCCACGGCGTGCGCGGCATGAACGACGTGCTGCCCGCCGACGAGGCGCTGTGGAAGCGTTTCGAGGACGGTGTCGCCGAGACGATGCTCGCGTACGGCTACCGGCGCATCCGGACGCCGATCGTCGAGCACACGCGGCTGTTCGTGCGCGGAATCGGCGAGGTCACCGACATCGTCGAGAAGGAGATGTACTCGTTCACCGATGCGTTGAACGGGGAACACCTGACGCTGCGCCCCGAGAACACCGCAGGCGTCGTGCGCGCGACGATCGAGCACAACCTGCTGTACGACGGCCCGCAGCGCCTGTGGTACGCGGGGCCGATGTTTCGCCACGAGCGTCCGCAGAAGGGGCGCTACCGGCAGTTCCACCAGGTCGGCGCCGAAGCGCTCGGGCTGGCAGGGCCCGATGCCGATGCCGAAGTGATCCTGATGTGCCAGCGGCTGTGGGACGCGCTCGAGTTGCGCGGTGCGCGCCTGGAAATCAACTCGCTCGGTCAGGCCGAGGAACGGCGCGCGCATCGCGAAGCGCTGATCGCGTACTTCGAGTCGCATTCCGACCGGCTCGATGCGGATGCGGCGCGCAGGCTGCACACGAACCCGCTGCGAATCCTCGATTCGAAGAATCCGGCGATGCAGTCGCTGGTCGAAGGCGCGCCGAAGCTCGTCGACCACCTGGGCGCCGGGTCGCTCGCGCATTTCGACGGCGTGCAGGCGCTGCTGCGCGCGCAGAACCTGCCGTACCGGATCAACCCGCGACTCGTGCGCGGGCTCGATTACTACAACCTCACCGTTTTCGAGTGGATCGCCGACATCGGCGGCAGCGCGCTGACGATCTGCGGCGGCGGCCGCTACGACCCGCTGATCGGGATGCTGGGCGGCAAGCCCGCGCCGGCCTGCGGTTTCGCGCTCGGCGTCGAGCGTGTCCTCGGAATGATGCGCGAGCGCGGCGACGACACGATCGCCGCGCAGTCCGCGCAGTGCGACGTCTACGTCGTGCATCACGGCGACGCCACGCTGCAGGCCGCGATGCAGGCCGCGGAACGCCTGCGCGACGGCGGCCTCGACGTGATCCTGCATTGCGGCGGCGGCAGCTTCAAGTCGCAGTTCCGGCGTGCCGACGCGAGCGGCGCGCGATTCGCGCTGATCGTCGGCGTCGACGAACTCGCGCGCGGCGAGGCGTCGCTGAAGTGGCTGCGCGAGTCGGCTGCCGGCGGCGGCCGTCAGGAGACCGTCGCGCTCGAGCGCCTCGTCGAGCGGGTGCACGACGCGATCGCAACGAACGATTGACCGGAGAGACCACAGCCGATGGCCTACAACCTGGAAGAGCAGGAACAACTCGAGTCGCTGAAGGCGTTCTGGAACCGGTACGGCAACTTCCTCGTGACGATCGTCGCGGTGCTGGCGCTGTCGATCGCCGGCTGGCGTGCCTGGGGCTGGTACCAGGAGCGGCAGTCGTCGCAGGCATCGGTCGTCTACGAGCAGTTGCGCCAGGCAGCGAACGCTCGCGACGTCGAGAAGGTCCGCGAAACCGCGGGGCGTCTCTTCGGCGACTATTCGGGCACCGCGTACGCGGAGATGGCGGCGCTGGTCGCGGCGCGCGCGTACGTCGACGCGGGCGACGCGAAGGCCGCGAAAGCGCCGCTGCAATGGGCGGTGGACAACGCCGACGACCCGGAGTTCCGGCATGCGGCGCGGCTGCGCCTGGCCAGGATCCTGCTCGACGAAGGCGCTTTCGACGAAGGCCTCGCGCTGCTCGACGTCGCGGCGTCGGGTCGGTTCGCCGGCCTGTACGCCGATCTGCGCGGCGACCTGCTGGTGGCCGCCGGCAAGCCGGGCGAAGCGAGAAGCGCCTACGAGCAGGCGCTCGCGGCGTTCTCGCCCGACAGTCCGTTGCGCCGGCTGGTGCAACTCAAGCGTGACGCGCTCGGCGGAGAGGCTTCGTGATCGCGCTCGCAAAGGGCCTGCGCGCGGCGGCGTGGGCAGGCGCGGTGCTCGCGCTCGGCGGTTGCGCGCTGTGGCCGTGGTCGTCGTCGCGCCCGAAGATGCCCGAGCCGCCGGCGATCACCGATCCGTCGCCGGCGTCGGTCGCATGGTCGATGTCGCTGAAGGGCGGCGGCGTCAATTTCCAGCCGGTGTTCGCCGGCGACAGCGTCTGGGCGGCCGCACGCGACGGCACCGTCGTGCGCATCGATCCGGCGACCGGACGCGAGCGCTGGCGCACGCGTCTCGACAAGGCGCTGGTTGCCGGTGCCGGAAGCGACGGTGAAACCGTCGTCGTCGGCGATCGCGACGGTTCGCTGATCGCACTCGATCGCGACGGAAAGATCCGCTGGTCGGTGCCTGCCGGCGCCGAGATCGTCACCGTTCCGAGCGTCGCGCTCGGACTGGTCGTCGTGCGCACCAGCGACAACCGCGTGTCGGCATTCGAGGTAGACAACGGAAACCGGCGCTGGACTTTCCATCGGCAGGCTCCGCCGCTGGTGTTGCGACAGACTTCGCTGATCGCGATGGACAGCAGTTCCGCATACGTGGGGCTGCCCGGCGGGCGCCTGGTCGCGCTGACGCTCGACAGCGGCGCGCTGCGCTGGGAGGCGGCCGTCGCGATTCCGCGCGGCTCCAACGAAATCGAGCGCATCGCCGACGTGGTCGGCATGCCGCTGATCGCCGGGCGCGAGATCTGCGCGGCGACGTTCCAGGGCCGCGTCGGCTGCTTCGACCTGGCGTCCGGGCGCACGCTCTGGGCACGCGACATCTCCGCTCCGGCCGGATTCGACATGGACTCGCGCCTGCTCGTCGTCCCCGACGAACGCGGCAACGTGCACGCGTTCTCGCGCCGGGGCGCCAGCGTCTGGAAGCAGGAAAAGCTGCAGCGCCGAGGCCTGGCGGCGCCGCTGCTGCTGTCGGCGCACGTCGCGGTCGGCGACAGCACCGGCCTCGTGCACGGCCTGAAGCGCGACGACGGAGCGATCGCCGCGCGGCTGTCGACCGACGGTTCGGCGATCCTCGGCGCACCGGTCGCCGCAGCCGGCCTGGCGATCGTGCAGACCAGCGCGGGTGCGCTGTACGCGCTGCGGATCGAATGACGGAGATGCCTTGACGAAGCGGTCGCGGCTGCCGGTCGTGGCGCTCGTGGGCCGGCCCAACGTCGGCAAGTCGACGCTCTTCAACCGGCTCACGCGAAGTCGCGCCGCGCTGGTCGCCGACGTCCCCGGCCTGACGCGCGACCGCCAGTACGGGCGCGGCCGCGTCGGCGAGCAGGCGTTCATCGTCATCGACAGCGGCGGCTTCGAGCCGATCGCCCGCGTCGGCATCGCGCGGGAAATGGCGCGTCAGACGCGCCAGGCGGTAGTCGAAGCCGACGTGGTGCTGTTTCTCGTCGACGGACGCGACGGTCCGACCGGCCGGGACCGGGAAATCGCCGACGAACTGCGCCGCTCGGCGCAGCGCGTGCTCCTCGTGGTCAACAAGACCGAGGGACGTCCGCGCGCGCAGGCGGCAGCCGAGTTCCACGAGCTGGGCATGGGCGACCCGTTGCCGATCTCGGCGGCGCACGGCGACGGCGTGCGCGACCTGATCGAGATCGCGCTCGAGCCGTACGTCGACGTCGACGGCGACGGCAACGGCGAGGGCGGTGCCGTCGGCACCGACGAAGGCGACGACGGCGACGAAGGTGACCAGAGCGACCCGGGCGGCGACTCCGATCGGGCCGATGCGCAGCCCGGCGAGCCGCAGCCGCCCAGGCGTGTGCGCGTGGCGATCGTCGGTCGGCCGAACGTCGGCAAGTCGACGCTGGTCAACACGCTGCTCGGCGAGGAACGGGTCATCGCCTTCGACCAGCCCGGCACGACGCGCGATGCCGTCGCGATCGATTTCGAGCGCGACGGCCGACCCTACACGCTCGTCGACACGGCCGGCCTGCGCCGCCGCGGCAGGATCGACGAAGCGATCGAGAAGTTCTCGGTCGTCAAGACGCTGCAGGCGATCGAGGACTCGAACGTCTGCGTGCTGCTGCTCGACGCCAGCCAGCAGATCTCCGACCAGGACGCGACGATCGCCGGCTACATCGTCGAGGCGGGACGCGCGCTGGTGGTCGCGGTCAACAAGTGGGACCTCGCCGGCCGCGAAGAGCGCGAGCGCCTGCGCAGCGAACTCGATCGCAAGCTGCATTTCCTGCGGTTCGCGCGCTGGCACTTCGTCTCGGCGCTCGAGGGCTTCGGCGTGCGCGCGATGATGCGCTCGGTCGACGCGGCGTTCGCGGCCGCGGTGGCGAAGCTGTCGACGCCGAAGCTCACGCGCGCGCTGCACGAAGCGGTCGAGCGCCAGCCGCCTCCGCGGCGCGGCGCCGGGCGTCCGAAGATGCGCTATGCGCACCAGGGAGGGCAGAATCCGCCCGTCATCGTCATCCACGGCACGGCGCTCGCGCAGGTGCCCGAGCAGTATCGTCGCTACCTCGAAGGCTGGTTTCGCGAGCAGTTCGGGCTCGCCGGAACGCCGCTGCGCGTCGAGTTTCGCAGCGCATCCAATCCGTACGTCGGACGGGTTTGAAATCCGGCCGGTTGCCCCGAATTACGATAGAGTGGCCGCACGGCAACGATCGAACGCCGAGCCAACCAAAACAATCCGGAGTTCCCATGAGTAACAAAGGGCAGCTGCTACAAGACCCGTTCCTGAATCTGCTTCGCAGGGAGCACGTGCCGGTGTCGATCTATCTCGTGAACGGCATCAAGCTGCAAGGCCAGATCGATTCGTTCGACCAGTACGTAGTGCTGTTGCGCAACACGGTCACCCAGATGGTCTACAAGCACGCGATATCCACGGTCGTTCCCGGCCGCGCCGTCAACTTCCAGCAAGAAAGTCCGGAAAGCTGAGCGCGCAACCGACACCGCCCTCGTGCCTGCTGGTCGGCGTCGCTTTCGGCGCCGACCACCGGTCCGACGATTCGCTGGACGAACTCTCCGCGCTCGCGGCGTCGGCGGGGCTTGCTCCGTGCGGCCGCCTGATCGTGCGCCGTTCGCGCCCCGACGCCGCGCTGTTCATCGGGTCGGGAAAGGTCGACGAGATCGCGGCTCGACTGCAGGCCGAGGGAGTTTCGCTCGTCCTGTTCGACCACGAACTATCGGCGATCCAGCAACGCAACCTGCAGCAGCGCTGGAACGTTTCGGTCGTCGACCGGACCGAGCTGATCCTGGAGATCTTCGGACAGCGTGCGCGCAGCCACGAGGGCAAGCTGCAGGTCGAACTCGCCCGGCTCGAACACCTGTCGGCACGGCTGGTGCGCGGATGGTCGCACCTGGAGCGCCAGCGCGGGGGCATCGGCGTGCGCGGCGGACCCGGCGAGACGCAGCTCGAACTCGACCGTCGGATGCTGTCGGTGCGCGTGAAGCGGCTGCGCGGGCAACTCGCGCAACTGCGCAAGCAGCGCCGCACGAGACGCCGCGCGCGCGATCGCAAGCCGGCGTTCACCGTATCGATCGTCGGCTACACGAACGCCGGCAAGTCGACGCTGTTCAACGCGCTGACCGGTGCGGGCACCTACGCGGCCGACCAGCTGTTCGCCACGCTCGACACCCTGACGCGTCGCCTGCGCCTGCCCGGCGGCACCGAGGTCGTGCTCTCCGACACTGTCGGTTTCGTGCGCGACCTGCCGCACCAGCTCGTCGAGTCGTTCACGGCCACGCTCGAGGAAACCGCGCACGCCGACCTGCTGCTGCACGTCGTCGACGCGTCGGCAACCGACCGCGACGAGCAGATCGAGCAGGTCGGGCGCGTACTCGAGGAGATCGGGGCCGCCGGGATTCCGCAGATCCTCGTCTACAACAAGATCGACCGGATCGGGCGAGAACCCGAAGTCGGCCGCGACCGCTATGGTAGGATCGACCGCGTCCTGGCCAGCGCCGTCACCGGCGCGGGGCTCGGCGACCTGCGCCAGGCCATCGAGCAGCAGGTCGAGCGCTGGCGTGAAGCTCGCCAACCGGGCGCGGACGCCACGGCGTTCCCGGACTTCGAAAACCCCGTTTCGCAAGAGCCCGCCGTGCACCGAGCGGCCTGAAGCCACCGTCTTGTCCCGCACCATGTGGAAGCCCGTCCGCTCGATTTTTTCCCTGAACGATCCCGGCTGGGGCCGTGGAGGCCAGGGTTCGGACCAACGTCCGCCCCAGCGCCCGAACAACGACGGCCCGCCCGATCTCGACGAGTTGTGGCGCGACTTCAACCGTCGCCTGAACGGGTTGTTCCGCCGCGGCGGCGGGGGCTCGCGCCCGCCGGGCGGCAACGGCAGCGAGCCGCCGTCGCTGAAGGGCGCCGGCGCCGGGTTCGGGTTGCTGCTGCTGGTCGCCGTGCTGCTGTGGCTCGCCAGCGGCTTCTACATCGTGCAGGAAGGGCAGGCGTCGGTGGTGCTGCGCTTCGGAGAATACAAGCAGCTGGTCGACCGGGCCGGCTTCACCTGGCGCATGCCGTATCCGATCGAGACGAACGAGATCGTCGACGTGCAGCAGCTGCGCACGGTCGAGGTCGGCTACCGCAACGCGGTGCGCAACAAGACGCTGCGTGAATCGCTGATGCTCACGCTCGAGCAGAGCATCGTCGACATGCAGTTCACGGTGCAGTATCGCGTCGGCAACGTCACCGACTACCTGTTCAACAACAACCTCGGTGCGGTACCCGAGGAAATCGTGCGACAGACGGCCGAAACCGCGATGCGCGCGACCGTCGGCAACCACGGCGTCGACCAGGTGCTGTACGAAGAGAAGGAACAGGTCGCGCAGGCCGCGCGCGTCGAGATCCAGAACCTGCTCGACCGCTATCGGGCAGGGATTTCGGTCGTCGACCTGACGATCCAGCAGGTGCAGCCGCCCGAGCAGGTGCAGGCTGCCTTCGAGGACGCGAACAAGGCCGCGCAGGATCGCGAACGACTGATCAACGAAGGCCGCGCGTACGCCAACGACGTGATTCCGAAGGCCCGCGGTGCGGCGGCACGACTGATGCAGGAAGCCGACGGCTATCGCCAGCGCGTCATCGCCAGCGCCGAGGGCGATACGAGCCGTTTCGCGCAGGTGCTCGCCGAGTACGACAAGGCGCCCAGGGTGGTGCGCGACCGCATGTACCTCGACGCGATGGAGAACATCTTCGCGAACACCAGCAAGGTGTACCTCGATTCGCGCAGCAGCGGCAACCTGCTGTACCTGCCGCTCGACAAGCTGCTCGGCCAGACCGTGGCCGACCCACGCGCCGGCCAGGCGCCGCAGCCCTCGGCGCTGCCGCCGGACGGGTCGCCTGCGCCGCGCACCGACAGCCTGCGCAGCCGCGAACGCGACAGCCGCTGAACGAAGGAATCACGATGCAGAAAGTCATTCCCCTCGTCATCGGCCTGCTGATCGCGCTGTTCCTGCTGATGTCGTGCATGTTCGTCGTCGACCAGCGCCAGTACGCGGTGCTCTACGCGCTCGGCGAGATCCGACGCGTCATCGACGAGCCGGGGCTGTACTTCAAGCTGCCGCCGCCGTTCCAGAACGTCCGGTACTTCGACAACCGCATTCTCACGATCGACACGTCGGACAGCGATCGCTTCATCACGTCCGAGAAGCTGAACCTGATGATCGACACGTTCGTGAAGTGGCGCATCGTCGATCCGCCGACGTTCATCCGTTCGGTGGCCGGCAGCGAGCAGATTGCCGTGGACCGGATCAATCGCAGCCTGCGCGATGCGCTGAACAACGAGATCGCGCGGCGCACCGTCTCGGACATGATCTCGGGCGCGCGCAACCAGGTCGTCGACGTCGTCCGCACGCGGATCGACGAAGACTCCCGGGAGATCGGCGTCGAGATCATCGACGTGCGGCTCAAGCGCGTCGACTACGCTCCGGAGGTTTCGGAGCGGGTGTTCGCGCGAATGGAGTCCGAGCGCAAGCAGGTCGCCAACGAACGGCGCGCGACCGGGTCTGCCGAGTCGGAGAAGATCCGGGCCGACGCGGACCGCCAGCGCGAGGTGATCCTGGCCGAGGCGTACCGCGATGCGCAGCGCCTGCGCGGCGAGGGCGATGCGCAGGCCGCGTCGCTGTTCGCCGCCGCGTGGGGAAAGAACCCCGAGTTCGCCGGTTTCTATCGCAGCCTGGAAGCGTACCGGCAGTCCTTCGGTAGCAAGTCCGACGTGCTCGTGCTCGACCCGTCGTCGGAGTTCTTCCGATTCTTCAAGGCGCCGGCCGGCAGTCCACGGTGACGATCGAAGACTGGTTGCGCGCCATCGGGATCGTGCTGATCCTCGAAGGGATGATGCCGCTCGTGTCGCCCGCCAACTGGCGCGAAGTCTTCCTTCGGGTCGCGCGGCTGCGCGACGGGCAGATCCGCTTCGTCGGCTTCGGAGCGACGCTCGCCGGGATCGCGCTGCTGCTGATCTGACCTAGAATATCCTGTTCTGCCGAGCGCGCCGGCGCCATGCGCGCCGGCGCCCGCACCGTTCCACGAGACCACCATGCTGCGCTGGCTGCTGCCCGAAAGTATTGCCGATGTGCTGCCGGCCGAGGCACGCGGCATCGAGGAATTGCGCCGGCGCCTGCTCGACCTGTACCGCTCGTACGGGTACGAGCTGGTCATGCCTCCGCTGATCGAACACATCGAATCGCTGCTCACCGGATCGGCGCACGACCTGGGGATGCGAACGTTCCAGCTCGTCGACCAGCTCTCGGGAAGGACGCTCGGCGTGCGCGCCGACATGACGCCGCAGGTCGCGCGCATCGATGCGCACCTGCTCGATCGCGACGGCGTCGTGCGCCTGTGCTATGCCGGGTCGGTGCTGCACACGCGCCCGCAGGGGGTGCTCGCCACGCGCGAGCCGATCCACGTCGGCGCGGAACTGTACGGGCACGCGGGGCCCGAGGCCGACGTCGAGACGATCGAGCTGATGGTCCGGTCGCTGCACCTCGCCGGAATCGAGCGCGTGCGCATCGACCTGTGCCACGTCGGCATCGTGCAGGCGCTGCTCGACGCGCACGGACCGGTCGACGGCCTCGACGTCGACGAACTGCACGCGCTGTTGCAGGGCAAGGATGCACCCGGCCTGCACGAGATGCTGCGCGATGCGCCCGTCGCGCTGCGCGACAGCCTGCACGCGCTGACGACGCTGCACGGGCGGATCGGCGAAGGCCACGACGGTCCGGAATCGACGCTCGCCCGCGCGCGCGCGGTGCTGCCCGACGCGCCGGCGATCGCCGCGGCGCTCGATCAACTCGCGCGGCTGTCGGCTTCGCCGGTCTGGGGACGCTGGCCTGCAGTCGAGATGTCGGTCGACCTGGCCGATCTGCGCGGCTACCGCTATCACAACGGGATCACGTTCGCCGCGTACGTCGAGGCGCTTCCGTACGCGGTGGCGCGCGGTGGTCGCTACGACGATGTCGGCCGCGCCTTCGGGCGTGCCCGTCCGGCAACCGGATTCTCGATCGAACTGCGCGCACTCGCCGGACTGCGCGACGCCGAAGAACCGGCGTCGGCCATCCTCGCTCCGTGGTCCGACGATGCCGCGTTGATCGAAGCGATCGACGCGCTGCGTGCGCGCGGCGAGATCGTGATCCAGTCGCTCCCCGGTCGCGATCCCGGACCGCAGGAGTTCGCCTGCGATCGCGAACTGGCGGTGCTCGACGGCAAGTGGACCGTTCGGCCGGTCGGCAGCTAGCCATCCGGGCGACACACCGAACAACGGATTCGAGACACGGGCAGGGTCATGGCAAAGAACGTGGTGATCGTCGGCACGCAGTGGGGCGACGAAGGCAAGGGCAAGGTCGTCGACTGGCTCACCGAAACGGCCAGCGGAGTGGTGCGCTTCCAGGGAGGCCACAACGCCGGCCACACGCTGGTCATCGGCGGACGCAGGCAGGTGCTGCGGCTCATTCCTTCGGGCGTGCTGCGCGAGCACGTCGCCTGCTACATCGGCAACGGGGTCGTCGTTTCGCCTTCGGCGCTGCTGCAGGAGATCGACGAGCTCGAGGCCGCCGGCGTCGCGCTGCGCGGGCGGCTGCACCTGAGCGAGGCGTGCACGTTGATCCTGCCGTACCACGTCGCGCTCGACCAGGCGCGCGAGGCGCGTCGCGGCGAAGCGAAGATCGGCACGACCGGGCGCGGCATCGGCCCGGCCTACGAAGACCGCGCGGCGCGGCGCGCATTGCGGGTCGGCGACCTGTTCGAGCCGCGGCGCTTTCGCGAGCGCCTCGACGAGACGCTCGAGCTGCACAACTTCACGCTGCGGCATTTCCTGAACGCGCCTGCGCTCGACGTGCAACAGGTGGCCGACGAGACGCTGGCGCTCGCCGAGCGCATCGCGCCGATGGTCGCCGACGTGCCGACGCTGCTCGCGCAGGCGATGGCGCGGGGCGACAGCCTGCTCTTCGAAGGCGCGCAGGGGGCGTTGCTCGACGTGGACCACGGCACCTATCCGTACGTCACCAGCAGCAACTGCGTGGCCGGGGCCGCGTCGGCGGGCGCCGGCGTCGGCCCGCAGGCACTGCATTCGGTGATCGGCATCGTGAAGGCGTATACGACGCGCGTCGGCGCCGGCCCGTTCCCGACCGAACTGCACGACGAAGTCGGACATCGTCTCGCGACCGTCGGCAAGGAGTTCGGTTCGGTGACCGGGCGCCCGCGACGTTGCGGCTGGTTCGATGCGCCGGCACTCGCGCGTTCGATCCAGTTGAGCGGCATCACCGGGCTCGTGGTCACGAAACTCGACGTGCTCGACGGGCTTTCCACGGTGAAGCTGTGCACCGCCTATCGCAGCGGCGATCGCACGCTGCAGATGCTGCCCTTCGGAGCAGAAGCGGTAGGTGCATGCACACCGGTCTACGAGGAGATGCCGGGCTGGAGCGAAAGCACGGTCGGCGTTCGCGACTGGAACGCGCTGCCGGGGAATGCGCGGCGCTACCTCGAGCGGCTTTCCGAGATCGCCGGCGCGCCGATCGACATGGTGTCGACGGGACCCGACCGCGACGAGACCATCGTGCTGCGGCACCCGTTCCACTGATTCGGGCGCATCCGATGGCGAAGGCGCCCGACCTGCACGTCTCGTGGGAGGAGTACCACGCGCTGATCGAGAAGCTCGCCGTCGCGGTCCGCGATTCCGGATGGGACTTCGATGCGGTCGTCTGCGTCGCTCGGGGCGGCCTGCGCGTCGGCGACGTCTTCTCGCGACTGTTCGACAAGCCGATCGGGGTGATCGTCACGAGTTCGTATCGAAGCGATTCCGGAACGACGCGCGGCACGCTGCAGATCGCCGAACACCTGAGCAGCGCGCGGCCGCTTCCGGGTCCGAACTGGCTGCTGACCGACGACCTTGCCGATTCGGGCGAGACGCTCGCGCAACTGGTGCCGGCGCTGCTCGAGCGCTATCCGCAGGTTCGGCGGATTCGATCGGCGGTACTATGGCGCAAGGGCGCTTCGGTGGCCGAGCCCGACTTCTGCGTCGAGCATCTTCCGGGCAACCCGTGGATCCACCAGCCCTTCGAGGAATACGACCAGATGCGGCCGGGCGACCTGAAGGCACGATGAAGCATCGGCATCGGAAACAAGAAAGCCTGCTGGCGCAGGCTTTTGTCTGGTGCCCAGAAGAGGACTCG
>CAYZYC010000054.1:0-17169 GCA_964481165.1 uncultured Limnobacter sp.
CGTGACCGGCCACCGTTGCGACTGCGGCTTCGTGACCGTCACGGTGAGCGCGGGCCGTGCCTGCACGGCCGACGCCCCGCTCGACACCGGAGCGGCTGCGCCCGACGCGTGCGCCGCCGGCGGATCGTCGACGCCCGACGAAGTGCGCCAGACGGCCGCACCGGCCACCAGGACTGCGCCGATCGCGAGCGCGGTCCAGAGATTGCGCCTCGTGGTCTTCGGGATCGCCATCGCGTCCTTCACCTCGCCCGGGTCTGCATCGAAAGCTCGCCGACCGGCACCCCGCCTGCAGGCGGCGATCCGGCACCCGCCGCCTGCCAGCCGCCGCCGACCGCCTTGTACAGCGCGAGCCACGAGGCGACGCGTTCGCGCCGGGTCTGCACGAGTGCGGCGCGCGCCGCGCGCACGTTGCGACGCGCCTGCTCGAGATCGAGCAGGCTGCCCACGCCGACCTCCCATTGCGTGGTCGCCGCGGCGAGGAACGTTTCGTATCCGTCGACCGCACGATGCACGTCGTCCATGCGCTCGCCCGCCGCGTCGAGTCGCACGAGCGCCTCCTCGACTTCGCGCACGGCCGCCAGCGCCCTTGCCTGCCAGTCGGCTCGCGCGGCGTGCATCCGCGCGCGCGCCGCGTCGACGGCGGCGCCGCGTCGCCCGCCGTCGAAGAGCGGCAGCAGCAGCGTCGGGCCGAGAGACCACGAATTGCCGCTCAACGTGTCTCCGCCGATGCGCAGTGCAGTGCGTCCGATCGAACCGGCAAGGCTGACCCGCGGGAAACGATCGGCTTCGGCGACGCCGAGGTCGGCAGCCGCGGCGGCGATCGCCTGCTCGGCGGCCGCGAGATCGGGGCGCTGCGAGAGCACCTGCGCCGGTATCGAAGGAACCTCGAACGCCGCCGGTTCGGGCAGGCGCGCGCGGCCCGCGGCCAGCAACGGGCGCAACCGCGATTCCGGCATCGCGCAGAGCATCGCCAGCAGCTGGGTCGCGGCGTCGCAGTCGGCGCGCTGCGAGACGGCGCGCGCGCGCGATTCGGCGGCGCTCGCCCGGGCGAGTGCGCCGTTGCCCGGCGATTCGAAACCGGCTTCGACTTTCTGCCGGGTGAGTTCGGCACTGCGCACCAGCGACTGCGACTGCGCTTCCTCGATGTCGAGCAGCGCCTCGCAGGCACGCACGCCGGTGTAGGCGTCGGCGACCTCGGCGGCGAGGCTCACGCGTGCGGCGTGCCACTGCGATTCGGCGCCTTCGGCGCGCGCACGCGCCGCCGCTGCCTGGTTGCGCACGGCGCCGAACAGGTCGATCTCCCAGGCGGAGTCGAGCGTCGCCGAGCTCATCGTGCTCGGCGATGCGCTGCCCGCCGCGATCAGCAACGTGTTGCCGCGCGTCGAAGTCGCGCGCGCATCGAGCGACGGCCACCGGGCTGCACCCGCCATGCGCGCGCCGGCACGGGCCTCGAGAATTCGCTGTGCCGCCTGTTCCAGCGTCGGGCTGTCGCGCTGCGCGGATTCGATCAGCGCGGCGAGCGCCGGATCGTCGAAACGCGCCCACCAGCCGGCGAGTGCTTCGGGGCTGCCTTCGTGCGGCAGCGGCGCCGACCAGCTCGGCGAAGCGACCTGCGGCAGCGGCGGCGTTCCGGGGGTCGTCGCGCATCCTGCGAGGGCGATCGCAAGCGCTGCGGCGCGCAGTCGGCGGCTCGGTCGCAGGAACGACGGGAACGCGAGGCGCGCCGGGACGACTGCGCGGCGCGAGCGGGAGAACGCGTAACTCATCTGCCCGAACATGCGGTGGCCGAACCGGACACGCGGTGGCCGGTACGAGAGACAGCCCGAAGAGGCGGTCCGGCGTGGCGCCGGACACCGGGAACCGTTCAGTGTAGCCGATCGCCGGTGCGCACCGGAGCACCGAAAGCGTTGATTTGACAGGCGTCGTCTGCGCAAACTAGGCTCACGCACCACCGTGCCGCGATTGTCCGGCGCGGCGCGCACGATCGAGGAGCGATTCCATGAAGAGCCTTGTCACCGCCGGGATCGTCGCGGCTGCCGTTCTCGCCGCGCCTGTTGCTTCGGCGCAGGAGACGACGCTGCGCGTCGTCAGCGCTTTCTCGGAGAACAGCATCTACGTGAAACGGCTCGAAACGTGGATGAAGGCGGTCAACGCCGAAGGCAAGGGCGTATTGCAGTTGAACTTCATCGGCGGCCCGCGCGCGATGCCCACCTTCGAAGTGGGCAACGCGGTCAAGTCCGGAGTCGTCGACGTCGCACTGACGACCGGGGCGTTCTACACGAACCTGATGCCCGAGGCCGACGCGCTGAAGCTCGCGCAGTCGCCGATCGCCGAGCAGCGAAAGAACGGCGCCTTCGAGGTCATCAACGAGATCTGGAACAAGCGCGCGAACATGGTCTATCTCGGCCGGCCCGTCGAGGACCAGGCGTTCCACCTGTACCTGAACAAGAAGATCGACAAGCCGGACCTGAGCGGATTGAAGATCCGCGTGACGCCGGTCTACCGCGATTTCTTCCAGTCGCTGGGCGCGCAGGTGGTCACGACCGCCCCCGGCGAGGTGTACACCGCGCTCGAGCGCGGCGTCGTCGACGGCTACGGTTGGCCGATCGGCGGCATCTTCGACCTCGGCTGGCAGGAGAAGACGAAATACCGTGTCGACCCGGGCTTCTACAACGTCGAAGTGTCGCTGGTCATGAACCTCGACGCATGGAAACGGCTGACGCCGCAGCAGCGCGAGTACCTGCAGAAGCAGATGCTGGCCTTCGAGGCGCAGAACGACTTCTGGAAACGCGACAACGAAGCCGAGACCCGGCGCCAGGCGGAGGCCGGCATCCAGACGATCACCTTCGACGCGGCGCAGGCGAAGAAGTACGTCGAGCAGGCCAACGAAGTCGGCTGGGCGAGCATCGTCAAGGCCAGCCCGGAGTACGGTCCGAAACTGAAGGCGGCCCTGTCGAAGTAGTCGCCGGTTCGCGCGTGACCGTTCGCCCGTGCGCAGGCTCTCCGACGCCTACGACCGCCTGCTGACGGCGCTGTTCACCGTCGCGGGGCTGATGCTCGCGGCGATGATGCTGATCATCTGCGCCGACGTCCTGCTGCGCAACGTCGCATTGTTTCCCGGACTGCGCGGCATCGAGTGGTCCAACGAAGTCTCCGAGACGCTGCTGTACCTGATCACGCTGCTCGCGGCCCCGTGGCTGCTGCGCCAGGGGCAGCACATCCGCGTCGACATCCTGTTGCGCGCGATCCCGCGCAAGCTCGCCTGGAGTTGCGAGATCGTCACCGACGTGCTCGCCTTCGCGTGCTGCATCGCGCTGATCGTCTACGGAACGAAGGCGACGATCGCGAGCTGGTCTGCCGGATCGATCCTGATCAAGACGCTGGTGACGCCCGAATGGTGGTGGCTCGCGCCGCTTCCGTTCACCTTCGCGCTGCTCGCGATCGAGGTCGTGTTCCGGATGCATCGGCTGCTGGCCGGCGAGCGCGCGCCGCGCGACGACGCGGTGTCGGCATCCTGAGCCGCAGGGAAGCGCGATGAGCTGGCAGGCGGCGGCATGGCTGATGCTCGGCGGCTCGACGGTGCTGCTGTTCCTCGGTCTTCCGGTGGCGTTCTCGTTCCTGGTGATCAACCTCGTCGGCGCGTGGATATTCCTCGGCGGCGACTCGGGAATGATGCAGCTCGCCCGCAACAGCGTCGCATCGGTGCAGAGCTTCGCGCTGACGCCGATTCCGCTGTTCGTGCTGATGGGCGAAGTGCTGTTCCACACCGGAATCGCGGTGAAGGTCATCGACGGAGTCGAGCGACTGATCCGCGCGGTTCCGGGACGGCTCGCGGTCGTCGCGGTGGTCGCCGGAACCGTCTTCTCGGCGATCTCGGGGTCGACGATCGCCACCACGGCGATGCTCGGCAGCCTGATGCTGCCGATGATGCTCGCCCGCGGCTACCACCCGACGATGGCCACCGGCCCGATCATGGCGATCGGCGCAGTCGACATGCTGATCCCCCCGTCGGCATTGACCGTGCTGCTCGGCAGCCTCTCCGGGATCTCGATCGCGAAGCTGCTGATCGGCGGCGTCGTTCCCGGTGCCCTGCTGTCGGTCGCCTTCGTCGCGTACATCGTCCTGCGCGTGAAGATCACGCCGTCGCTCGCCCCGAAGTCCGAGATCACGCAATACCACGGATGGGAGAGCTGGCGGCCTTTCGTCGTCTACGTGATCCCGCTGGTGTCGATCTTCGTCGTCGTCGTCGCGTCGATGACGGCGGGATGGGCGACGCCCACCGAGTCGGCGGCGATCGGCGCGCTGGCCACCGTCGTGCTTGCGATGGTCTACCGGGCGCTGACCGTGGCGAACACGATGCACGCGCTGCGCGGCACCGTCGCGATCTCCGGAATGATCCTGTTCATCATCGTCGGCGCGACGACCTTCGCGCAGATCCTGTCGTTCTCCGGAGTGAGCAACGGGCTCGTGCAGATCATCACCGGCCAGGACCTCTCGACGATGACGGTCGTGGCGCTGATGATGGGCGTGCTGATCTTTCTCGGGTTGTTCGTCGACCAGGTCAGCATGATGATGATCACGCTGCCGATCTTCATGCCGATCGTGCAGACGCTGGGCATCGATCCCGTCTGGTTCGGCGTGATGTTCCTGATCTGCATGCAGCTCGGGCTGCTGCTGCCGCCGCACGGCATGCTGCTGATGACGATGAAGGGCGTCGCCCCGCCACCGGTGACGATGGCGCACATCTTCCGGGCGGTGACGCCCTACGTCGTGATGAGTCTGCTGCTGCTGGCCCTGGTGTTTCTCTGGCCGCCGATCGCCACCTGGCTGCCGGGACTGATCGGCTGAGCGCCGACCAGGCGCCTATGGTCGTCGTTCTCCGAGCGCCGGTATCTCGTCGAGCCGTGAAACCATGTAGTCGGGCGGCAGCGCAGCGAAATCCGCCTCGGCGCATTCGCCGCCGTCGATGATGGCCACCCGCACACCAGCCGCGCGCGCGGCCAGCACGTCGGCGCGGCTGTCGCCGACGAAAAGCGCTTCCTCCGGCGCCGCCTTCCATTCGTCCAGCACGCGCAGGATGCCCTCGGGGCGCGGCTTCATCAAACGCACGTCGTCACGACTCACCACCGGCGCGAGTTGGCGGTCGAAGCCCAGCCGTGCGAGCGCGCCGTCGAGTGCCGCACGCCCGATGTTGGTGACCATGCCGACGCGCAGGCCGCGACCGACAAGTGTACCGAGCAGTTCCGTCGCGCCGGGGCGTGGCGACCAGCGCGTCGAAGCATCGGCGTCCCACCGATCGTAGACCGGGCCGACGCCGGTGCGCAGCGCGCCCAGTCGCCCCGACGGCGTTGCGGCATCCGCCGCGGCGTTCCACAACTCCGCGTAGTTGCCCTTCGTGCCGTAGCCCAGCGAAGCGAAGGCCCTGCGCAACTCCGCCTCTGCCTCGGCCAGCCGCCACTGGAAATCGACCAGCGTGCCCTCGAAGTCGAAGATCACCGTCGCGATGGGCTTGCGCATGACGCCCCGCTCGTCAAAAGCCTTGCCGGGCGAAGCTGCGCCCCGCCACCATCGTCGGTTGCCTACGCCGCCGCCTGTGCCTCGCTCGCCGCAACCCGCTGCGTCAGCCGCTCCCACCCCGAGTCGACGTCCGCCTGCAGCGTATCGAGCTCACGCTGCTTCAGGTGCCGATAGCGGCGTTGCAGCGCGAGGTAGTCGGCGACCGGCCGCGTGCGCCGCGCGTGGTTCAGCGTGTAGCGATAGCCTTCCTCGACCTCGTACAGCGGAAACACACCGCTTTCCACCGCAAAGCGCGCCGCCTGCAGCCCACCGTCGTCAGGCAGCCCCCAGCCGTCGATGCACGGAATCAGCAACGTGAGCAGCCGCGTGCCGCGGATCGTTTTCGCCTTGTTCACCTTGCGCACGAGATCGGGCAGGAACCCGGCGGTAGCGGTTGCCGCGTACGGGATCTCGTGCGCGGCCATGATCTCGGTGAGGTTCTTCTTGCGCGAGAGCTTGCCGGCCGGCGTCGACCCGGTCGACGCGAAGCGCGGCGTCGACGACGACTTCTGCGCGCCGGTGTTCATGTAGCCCTCGTTGTCGAGGCACACGTAGAGGAAGTTTTCGTTGCGCTCGACGGCCGACGACAGGCACTGGAAGCCGATGTCGTAGGTGCCGCCGTCGCCGGCGAAGACGACCACCTGCGTGTCGTGCTTGCCCTGCGCATCGAGCGCACGGCGCAGCCCCGACGCCGCCGCCGCACTCGACTCGAGCGTCGGCTGATACACCGGAATGCGCAACGACGAGAACGGCTGCGGCCCCGCGATGATCGCCATGCACGACGGCGGCACGACGGCCACCGTGTCCGGGCCGAGCGTCGCGAGCACATGACGCACCGACAATGCCTCGATGCAGCCGGGACACGCCGCGTGCCCCGAGCAGAACATCGCGTCTTCGACGACCTCGAGCTTTCTCATCGTGTTCTCCCCGTTGTCGCTCGCAGCGTCAGCTCACCCAGACCGGATCGGGCCCGGCGTCGTACGACGCGGCGTTGCGCACGAACTCGCAGATCCGCGCCGGCGAAACGTTGACGCCGCCGACCCCCGCGAGCAGCCCGCGGATCGTCGGTGCATCGGTCATGCCGTACAGCGCCGCGCGCAGCTCCTGGTGCAGCACGCCGCCGCAGCCGGGCGAGTAGTTGCGGTCGAGCACGATCACCTCGGCAACGCCCGCGAGCGCCGCACGCAACGCAACCACCGGCAACGGCCGGAACAGTCGCACTTTCAACAATCCGACGGCGATGCCTTCGTCACGCATCGCGTCGACCGCGTCGCGCGCAGTGCCACACATGCTGCCCATCGTCACCAGCACCGTGCGCGCGCCGTCGCAACGGTACCGCTCGACGATGCCCCAGCTGCGCCCGGTGAGCCGCGCCCATTCGAGATCGACGTCGACCGCGAGCTGCGGAACCTTCGCCATCGCGTCGGCGAGCTCGCGCCGATGCCGCGCGAACATCTCCTGCGTGACGACGTTGCCCCACGACTCGACCTGCGCCGGATCGATCCGGTGCGGCGGCGCGTACGCGGGCAGGAAGGCATCGACGAGCTCCTGCGCAGGCACCCGAACCGGCTCGAGCGCGTGCGAGACGTAGAACGCGTCGTGATTGACCATCGCCGGAACCAGCACCGACTCGGCGATGCGGAACGCCTGGATCACCGAGTCGAGCGATTCCTGCGCGCTCTCGCTGTAGAACTGGATCCACCCGGTGTCGCGCTGCGCGAGGCTGTCGGTCTGGTCGGGCCAGAACGCCCACGGCGAAGCCACCGTACGGTTCACGTTCGCGACGACGATCGGCGCGCGTGCGCCGCTCGCGTACTGCAGCACCTCGTGCATCAGCAACAGCCCCTGCGAGGCGGTGGCGGTGAACACGCGCACGCCGGCGAGCGACGCCGGAATGCAGGCGGCCATCACCGAATGCTCCGACTCCGGCGTGATGATCTCGGCGTCGAACTCGCCGGCGGCCTGAAACTCGGTGAGCTTCTCGAGGATCGGCGTCTGCGGCGTGATCGGATAGCCCGGAGCGAACTTCGGGCGCGCGAGCTTCGCCGCCCACGCCACCGCATGGTTGCCGGTGAGCAGCATCGTCTGCTCGCGCATCGACGTGCCGGATGCCTTCGACGCCGCCTTCCCGGCGGGCTCGCGGATCGGCCGGACCAGGGCGTCGTTCATTTCACCTCCTCGATCATCTCCATCGAGCCGGTCGGGCACTCGCGCACGCAGATCCCGCAGCCCTTGCAGTAGTTGCCGTCGACTTCATAGCCGCCGTCGGGCAGCCTGCGGATCGCCAGATCGGGGCAGTAGTGGAAGCAGTTGTCGCACGAGATGCAGTGGCCGCACGAGAAGCAGCGCTGCGCTTCGGCGAGCGCCTGCTCGAGATCGAAGCCGAGTTGCACCTCGATGTCGCTGTCGAGCCGCGCCGCGGGCGGCAGCCGCCGTTCGGGCGCGCGAGGCACCGGTTCGTAGTAGAACGTGGCGATCGCGTCGAGCGGAACGAGCGCCTGCACGTCGACGCCGAGCCCGCGCATGCGAACGCCCGCGAGCTCGAGGGCCGAGTCGAACGAGGCTTGCTGCGCGTGCGCAGCATCGTCCGTTTGTGCGCGCGCAGCACCGTTCCCCGGCGCATGCGCCGCCCCCGATTGCGCGGCACGCAGCGACGCGTCGATCGCGAGCGCAGCGCGCTTGCCCATGCCGATCGCCTCGGTCACGAAACGCGCCATGCTGGAGACGTCGCCGCCCGCAAAGACGCCGGCGACGCTGGTGCGCTGCGCCGCGTCGACGTGCAGCAGCGCGCCCTGGCGCGCGAGCGCCTGCTCGAGCGCCGACAGGTCGGGATCCTGGCCGATCGACGAGACGATCGCGTCCGCCTCGAGGCGGTACTCGCTGCCGGCGATCGGCTCGATGCGGAACTCGCCGCGCGCGGCGCCTGCGACGAAACGCACGCGGATGCAGTCGAGCACGACGCGGCTGCCGTCGTGCGACGCGCTGACGAGCGACGACCCGTCGCACAGTCGCACGCCTTCCTCGAGCGCTTCGTGGACTTCCTCGCGCTGCGCCGGCATCTGCGCTTCGTTCTCGAGCGCGACGATCGTGACTTCGTGACCGGCGCGGCGCGCGCTGCGTGCCACGTCGATCGCGGCGCTGCCGCCGCCGATGACGACGACCCGCGCGCCGAGCTTCGGCACGGCGCCCGAATTCGCCTGCTCGAGCCACGCCGCCGCGTCGACCACCCACGGTTGCGCGTAGTCGAGTTGCGGCAGCCGTTTCGGCCGGCGTGCGCCGACCGCGAGGTAGACCGCGTCGAAATCGTCCCGCAGTCGCGCGAACGCTTCGGGCGAATCGAGCTTCTCGCCGCAGCGCACCTCGACACCGAGATCGAGGATGCGCGCAATCTCTGCGTCGAGCACCGCGCGCGGCAGCCGGTACGCCGGAATGCCGTCGCGCATCAACCCGCCGAGCTGCGGCCGGGCCTCGAAGATCGTCACCGCGTAGCCGCGCCGACGCAGGTGGTACGCGGCCGACAGTCCCGACGGGCCGCCGCCGACGATCGCCACGCGCTGCGCCAGATCGGCCTCGGGCGGCGGGTACGCCCAGTTCCCGTCGAGCGCGAGATCGCCGACGTGGCGTTCGAGCTTGCAGATCGACAGCGGCTCGTCGAAGCCCTGGCGATTGCAGGCGCTCTCGCACGGGTGATGACAGACGCGGCCGGCGACCGCCGGAAACGGGTTGTTGCGCGTGAGGATCTCCCAGGCACCGCGGAAATCGCGTTCGCGCGCGCGCCCGATCCACTGGGCGATGTCGCCGTTCACCGGACAGGCCGCATGGCACGGCGACGGCGCGCTGACGTGGCGCGGAAGTTTCGCCCGCCACGTGCCGGTCTTGAAGACCTCGGTGCTCGCCGTCGTCCACGCGGTCGGCGGCAGGTCGCGTGCGGTCATGCCGCGCTCCTCTGCAGTTGCGCATCGACGTCGAGCCAGCCTTCCTCGCACGCCGCTGCGTTGTCTTCCTTCTGCTTCGGCGCCTCGTCGATCAACGTGCGCTTCAGGACTTCGAGCGACGGCGCTCCGAGCGCACGCGCCGTCGCACCGAGCAGCACCGAGTTGACGATGCGGCCGAGCCCGTGGCGACGCGCGATCGACAGCGCATCCACCGCGATCACGCGGCGTCCGGGCAATGCCGCGGCGAAGTGCTGCGGACCCTGCACCGAGTTCACGACGATCTGCGTGTGCGGCATCGCGGCCGCGAGCAGTCGCCCCTCGAGCAGGCTCGCGTCGAAACACAGGATCGCGTCGGCCTGCTCGATGTCGCAGCGCACGCGAACCGGGCGATCGTCGACGCGGATGTACGAGCTCACCGGCGTGCCGCGGCGCGCGCCGCCGTAGCTGGCGAAGCTCTGCACCTGGCGCCCTTCGGCGAAGAACGCCGTCGCCAGCAGCGTGCCGGCGGTCTGCGCGCCCTGCCCGCCGCGCCCCTGAACGATGATCTGCAACACGATGTCTCCTCGGCCGGTGTCGCGGTCGAATGCCGCGGCTGCCGGTTCGTCGGTGTCCGGTCTTCGACTACATCGGTTGCGGATCGCCGCGTCCTTGATCTGCCGCAAGAACGCGCCCGTTGGCCTGCACTCCCAGGCCATGCCGGCCGGCGCGCGGCGCGCGCAGGCGGCGCGGTGCGCGCAGGCGCGCGTCAACGTGAAGCAGCGATTCCCGAGGACAACAGGGTCGTATCCCCCGGATCGCCGCGACGCGCTACGATCGACCGAACCGACGGTCTCGTGTCCGGAGAAGCACCATGAACCATCGATCCCGGTCCGCGGGCCATGCCGTTGCCGGCGTGGCGCTCGCGTCGTTCGCTTCGCTCGGGCCTGCGGCGCCGGTCGCTTCGACCGGATGGGCTGCGTCGGTCGCGTCGGTCGCGCCGGTCGCCTTGATTGCATCGACGCTCGTCGTCGCGCCGTCCGTGGCGCACGCCGAGCTGAAGGTCGGCGATCCCGCACCCGCGTTCACCGCGCCGGCCGCGCTCGCCGGCGACACCTTCGAATTCTCGCTCGAGCAGGCACTCGCGCGCGGCCCGGTCGTCGTCTATTTCTATCCGAAGGCGTTCACGAGAGGCTGCACGATCGAGGCCAACAACTTCGCCGAAGCGCACGACGAGTACGCCGCGCTCGGCGCGACGGTGATCGGCGTTTCGCGCGACGACATCGACACGCTGAAGAAGTTCTCGGTCAGCGAATGCCGCAACAGGTTCGCGGTCGCCTCGGACTCCAGCGGCAGCATCATGAAGTCGTACGACGCGGCGATGCCGTTCGTCAGCAGCTACGCGCGCCGGATTTCGTATGTCGTCGGCAGCGACGGCAGGGTCGCCTACGCCTACTCGTCGTCGAACCCCGACGGACACGTCCCGAACACGCTCGGGGCGTTGCGCAGGTTGGGCGGGCGCTAGGGCCTTGCGTGAACGGCTACCGCTTCCGGGCGCATTAGCGGGCGGCCATGGAGATCGAGCGCGGCAGGCAGGCTTACGCGCGTCGCGAATGGAAGGAGGCGTACGGACAGTTGTCCGCTGCCGACGCCGACACACCGCTCGAAGCTGTCGACCTCGAGCGCCTTGCACAGGCTGCCTATCTCGTCGGCCGCGACGCGGACGCGAAGACGTTGTTCCAGCGCGCGCACCACCGCTTCATCGATGCGGGGCAACCGGAACGCGCGGCGCGTTGGGGGTTCTGGCTGGGCCTGGTCGCACTTCTCGGCGGCGACGTCGCACAGGCGAACGGATGGCTCGCGCGCATGCAGCGACTCGTCGGAGACCGTCCCGAGAGCGCCGAACATGTGTACGTGCGGATGCTTTCGGCCCTGGCGCAGATGCGGCAGGGCGATGCGCAAGGCGCATGCGCCGGGTTCGAGCAGGTGATCGCGCTCGCCGACCGGTTCGACGACCGTGACCTGTCTGCGTTCGGCCTGCTCGGACTGGGACAGGCACTGATCGAACTGCGGCTGACCGCCGAGGGGATGACGCGACTCGACGAGGCGATGATCGCAGTCGCCACCGGCGAGGTATCGCCGATGGCCGCGGGCATGGTCTATTGCGCGGTGATCCTCGCGTGCCAGCGCGTTTTCGATCTGCGACGCTGCAGGGAGTGGACGCAGGCGCTGAACGAGTGGTGCGCAACGCAACCCGATCTCGTTCCCTACCGTGGCGAGTGCCTGGTACACCGCTCCGAAATCCTCCGGCTGCAGGGCGAATGGCCCGACGCGATGGCGGAGGCCCGGCGAGCGATCGAGTCGTGCCGCGGCCGCGCGGGCTCCTGGGCAGGACGCGCCTACTACCAGTGCGCCGAGATCCATCGCCTGCGCGGCGACTACGGCCCTGCCGAAGACATGTATCGCGAGGCCGGCCGTCACGGAACCGAGCCGCAACCCGGCCTGTCGTTGCTGCGCCTGGCCCAGGGAGACGTCGATGCGGCCAGGGCCGCCATCCACCGCGTCGTTGGCGAGCCCGGGCGACGGCCGGAACCGGTCGCTGCGATGTCCCGCCCGGGAGTGCTGCGCGCGTGCGTCGAGATCATGATCGCCGCCGACGCGATCGAGCCCGCGAAGGCCGCTGCGGACGAACTGGAGGAGCTCGTCGCCGGATCCGACGCTCCGTTCCTTCGCGCGTCGTCTGCCGAGGCGACCGGCGCCGTGCTCCTCGCGCAAGGCGATGCGCCGGCGGCACTGGCCGCGCTGCGCGAAGCATGGATGGCCTGGCAGCATCTCGACGCGCCGTACGAGTCGGCGTGCGTGCGCGTGCGCATCGGCCACGCGTGCCGCAGCCTCGGCGATGCCGAGACGGCGCGCAGCCACCACGAAGCCGCGGCACGCGCATTCGAGCGTCTCGGGGCAGCACCGGCCCTGCGGGAACTCGGAGCACGCGACCAGAAGCGCCGCGCGGCTTCGGCATTCCAGCTGAGCGGCCGCGAACTGCAGGTGCTCGGGCTGCTCGCGAAGGGACAGACCAACCGGGAGATCGCAGCCCGGTTGTTCATCAGCGAGCACACGGTCGCCGGACACCTGGGCAGCATATTCGGCAAGCTGCAGGTGACCTCGCGAACCGCGGCCGCCGCGATCGCGTTCGAGCACGGCCTGCTGCAAGGCGAGGAAACGGTCAATTTCGACCATCCGGCTCGCGCATCGAAACGGTAGATCTGCACGATGCGCGGTCGCGCCCGCCTCCGTAGCCTGAAGACTCAGGCACGAACCCACGGAGGCAGCCATGACACAACAGGCATTCGGCCGGAACTACGGCGGAACCGCGCCCGAGAACTACGAGCGCTATTTCGTTCCGGCCATCTCGGCGCCGCTCGCCGATGACCTGCTCAGTGCCGCCGCCCTGCGCCCGGGCGAGCGCGTCCTCGACGTCGCGTGCGGCACCGGCACCGTAGCGAAGCTGGCAGCGCGACTGGTCGGCGAGAGCGGCACGGTCGCCGGCCTCGACGTGAATTCCTGCATGCTCGACGTGGCGCGTTCGGCGGCATCGTCGGGCCCCGCGATCGACTGGTACGAAAGCAGCGCCGAAGCAATTCCGCTCCCCGACGGCGCGTTCGACGTCGCGTTGTGCCAGCTGGGACTCCAGTTCATTCCCGACAAGGTCGGCGCCCTGCGGGAGATGCGGCGTGTCGTCGCCGCCGACGGCCGCGTCGTCTTCAGCGTTCCCGGCCCGACGCCGCCGTTGTTCGCCGCGATGGCCGACGCACTCGGCAGGCACCTGGGCCCTCGAGCCGCGGCCTTCGTCCGGATCGTCTTCTCGCTGCATGACGAGAACGAACTGCGCGAGATGATGAACGCCGCGGGATTTCGCGAGGCCGACGTGCGAACTGCCCGAACGGCACTTGCACTGCCTCCGGCCCGGGAGTTCCTGTGGCAGTACGTGACCAGCACGCCGCTGGCAGGCCTTGCCGCGGATGCCGACGACCAGCAGCGCGCCGCGCTCGAGGACGAAGTCGACGGCAAGTGGCGGGAGTTCGCTGTCGACGGGGTACTCCGCTGCGATGTGCCGGTCGCAACCGTCATCGGCCGCTGACCGGATCGGGCGCAGCGCCGTCCTGAGCGTGCAAGCGCCGCGCGCGAGTCGCGACCGCCGATTCCGCCTGCCGAATCGGCGGTCGCTGCCGGGTCGCGCTGCAGGATCCGCGCCGAACGTCGATACGGATCGCTCCCCGCTGTGGCGCGCATCGCCGATCATCGTTGCTGTCTGGCAAGGAGCGGCGAATGAACGACATGCTGCGTCGGCTCCCGGGAGCCGCAAGAGAAGCGATCGAACGCGAACGTGCGGTCTGCGCACGCAACTACGATCCGCTGCCGATCGTGATCGAGCGGGGCGACGACGTGTGGCTGCACGACACCGACGGGCGCCGGTACCTCGACTTCATGAGCGCGTATTCGGCGGCGTCGCACGGGCACTGCCATCCGCGGCTGGTCGCGGCGGCGCAGGAGCAGCTCGCGCGCGTCTGCATCACGTCGCGCGCATTCCACAACGACCGGCTCGGGCCTTTCCTCGAGGAGCTGTGTCGACTGGCAGGCTTCGAACGCGCGCTGCCGATGAACACCGGCGCCGAAGCGGTCGAGACGGCGATCAAGGCTGCGCGCCGCTGGGGATATCGCATCCGTGGCATCGAACGCGACCGCGCCGTGATCCTCGTGGCCGATGGCAACTTTCACGGACGCACCTCGACCATCGTCGGTTTCTCTTCGGAACCCGGATATCGCGACGGCTTCGGGCCGTTCGCCGCGGCGTTCCGCCACTTCCGCTTCGGCGACCTGGCGTCGCTCGATGCTGCGTATGCCGACGATGTTTGCGCAGTGCTCGTCGAGCCGATCCAGGGCGAAGCCGGAATCGTCGTGCCGCCCGAAGGATGGCTGCGTGCGTTGCGACGCTGGTGCGATCGGCGCGGCGTCCTGCTGATTCTCGACGAGGTGCAGTCCGGTCTCGGCCGCACCGGGCGGATGTTCGCCTTCGAGCACGAAGGCATCCGGCCCGACGCACTCGTGCTCGGCAAGGCGCTCGGCGGCGGCATCCTGCCGGTGTCGGCGTTTCTCGCCGACCGCGAGGTGATGGATCTCTTCGAACCGGGAAGCCACGGATCGACCTTCGGCGGCAACGCGCTCGCCGCCGCCGTCGGTCTCGAAGCGCTGCGCGTGCTGCAGGACGAGCAGTTGCCCGAACGCAGCGCGGTGCTCGGACGCCATCTGTTCGAGCGGCTGCACGAGCTCGCGGCCGGGCGCCGCATCGCGGTGCGCGGCCGCGGATTGTGGGCCGGCATCGACCTGCGCGACTCGGGAATCGAAGCGGTCGGCCTGGTCGATCGCCTCGCTGAACTCGGCGTACTGACGAAGGAAACGCACGACACCGTCGCGCGCATCGCGCCGCCGCTCACCATCACGAAGGCCGATCTGGACTGGGGCATCGACCGGCTCGGCACGGCGTTGGACGAACTTGCGCCGCGAGTGCGGCGCCATGCGCCGGCCGCGCTCGCGCTCGGCGGTGCAGGCCCGGAACCGGTTGCCGTCAGGCAGATCGAACCGACATCCGCCGCGAATCCGCGCGAGCGCGCCGTGGCTCCCTCGACGCCGACCGCGCACCTGCTGCTGTGCGCACCCGATCATTACTCGGTCAGCTACCGGATCAATCCGTGGATGCAGCCCGAAGCGTGGTCGCTCGACGCGGCACGCCTGCTGCGCGATGCGCAGGACAGCTGGCTCGAACTGTGCAGCCACTACCGGCGCCTGGGCGCGCGCATCGAGACGATGACGCCGCAACCGGGACTGCCCGACCTCGTGTTCACCGCCAACAGTGCCGTCGTACTCGACGGCAAGGCGATCCTCGCGCGTTTCCGCAACCCGGAGCGTCGCGGCGAGGAGACGCACAACCGGCGCAGTTTCGAGACGCTGCGCGAACGCGGCATCGTCGATTCGCTGCACGAGGTGCCCGACGGCGTGTATTTCGAAGGCGCCGGAGACGCGATCTGGGACCCGTCCCGCCGGCTGATGTGGATGGGCCACGGCCAGCGCTCGAGCCTGGAGGCACGCGACACGGTGCGCAGCGTGTTCGGCGTCGACACCGCCTCGCTCGAACTCGCGACACCGCGCTTCTACCACCTCGACACCTGCCTGTGCGTGTTGCCGGGCGGCGAGATCGTCTGGTACCCCGAGGCGTTCACCGCCGAGTCGCAGGCGCTGTTGCGCGCGCTCGTCGGCGACCGGCTGATCGAGGCCGGTGAAGAAGACGCGAGCCGCTTCGCGATCAACTCGGTGAGCATCGGCCGCGACGTCGTCATGTGCCACGGATCGGCGCAGCTGCGCCGGCAGCTCGAAGAGCGCGGCTACCGCGTGACGATCGCGCCGCTCGACGCGTTCAACCGCTCGGGCGGCGCCGTGTACTGCCTGACGCTGCGGCTCGACAACCGCAGTCGAAGAGCCGAGACGCGAACAAGCACGCTCGCGGCCTGAAGGCCACGCACGATCCAGGCTCGAAGCGTCGACGTACGCTCGCGGCTCGACGCGACGCCCGGACGCAGGCGCGTACACTCGCCGCATGAAGCGGCTCGATGCGATCGACCAGCAGATCCTGCGCGAACTGCAACAGGACGGCCGCATCACCAACCAATTGCTCGCCGAACGCGTGGGACTGTCGCCGCGCGCGTGCCTGGACCGCGTGCGCCGCCTCGAACGCGAGCGGTTCGTCGAAGGCTACCGGGCGATCATCGGGCGGCGCGCGCACGGCGAGATGCTGGTCGTACACGCCGAAGTCGTGCTCGTCGACCAGCGACAGACGACGATGCAGAACTTCGAGCGGCGCGCGCTGCAATGCCCCGAGGTCATCGCCTGCTACCTGGTCAGCGGCGCATCGGACTACCTGATCCGCTTCGCCTGCCGGGACATCGAACACTACCGCGGCCTGACCGACGCGTGGATCAACGACCTGACGATGGGCGTTGCGCGGATCGTGTCGCATACCGAGATCGCGGCGGTCAAGGAGTTCGACGGGTATCCGTTGTAGCGGCGCGTTCGGCCGGCGACACGCCGTCGTTCGTTGCGCTCGCTGCGAGCGTGCGCAGCGCGCAGCGCGCCCGGCGGGCCGCGAAGCGTGGTCGCGCACAGAGGTCGCGACCATGTCGCCGCGTGGGTGCAATCTGAATGCTCGAAAATCGAGCGTTTTGATCCGAACAATTTGTTCTCCGAACGAAATTGCTCGAATTCCGAGCATCCACGCTGATCGGGTCGGTCGGTCCGCTGGCACGGAGCATCGGCGGTGCATCGGCCCGGTGCATCGGCCCGGTGCGGCGGCTCGGCGCGGCGGCCCGGTGCGGCGGCTCGGTGCGGCGGCTCGGTGCGGCGGCACGTCGGCCTGCTGCGTCAGCTCGCCACATCCGCCCACTGCGTCCGCTCGCGCGGTGCGCCCTCGACACACCCACGCTCCCGAGCGCCACGCCCCTTGCGAGCGCGGTTGCGGGCCGTCGGGGCGGGCGTGCCTTGAAGCCGCCGAGCAGCGCAGCCGTCGCGGGGGCAGTCGGCGAGCACTGTTCGAGCTCCGAGGCGCAAGCCCCGAAGGGGCGCCGCGACGAGGGCGAGTTGCGCAGCCGCCCGC
>CAYZYC010000055.1:0-6224 GCA_964481165.1 uncultured Limnobacter sp.
GCCGCGGCGCTCGGCATCGATGCGGGCGCGTCGGCGGGCGGCAATGGCGCATCGGGCAAGACGCGCGCAGAAGGTTCTTCGAAGACGGCGGGTTCTTCGAAGACGGCACGTCCCGCCTGGATCGATGCGCCGCCGATGTTCGCACCGTTCCGGCTGCGCGAGATGTGGGTGCCGAACCGCGTCGTCGTGTCCCCGATGGCGCAATACTCGGCGATCGACGGGGTGCCCGGCGACTGGCATCTCGTGCACTACGGGTCTCGCGCGCTCGGCGGAGCCGGGCTGGTCTTCGTCGAGATGACCTGCGTCTCGCCGGAAGGACGGATCACTCCCGGGTGCACGGGGCTGTGGAACGACGAGCAGGCGCAGGCGTTTCGCCGCATCGTCGACTTCGTGCACGCCAGCACCGCGTCGAAGATCTGCATGCAGATCGGGCACGCCGGACGCAAGGGCTCGACGCAGGTCGGCTGGGAACAGGCCGACTGGCCGCTGCCGGAAAGCAACGGGCAGTCGAACTGGCCGCTGCTGTCGCCGTCGCCGCTCGCGTATCGCGAGGGAGTGAACCAGGTGCCGCGCGCGATGGACCGTGCCGACATGGACCTGGTCATCGAGCAGTTCTGCCGCTCGGCGATTTTCGCGGAGCAGGCCGGATTCGACATGCTCGAACTGCACATGGCGCACGGGTACCTGCTCGCGAGCTTCCTGTCGCCGATCACGAACCGGCGCACCGACGAGTACGGCGGTTCGCTCGCGGGCCGGATGCGTTTCCCGCTCGAGCTGTTCGAGGCGGTGCGGTCCGTGTGGCCGCGCAACAAGCCGATGAGCGTGCGCGTTTCGGCCACCGACTGGATGCCCGGCGGAATGACCGGCGCCGACACGGTCGAGGTCGCGCGGGCGATGAAGTCGGTCGGTTGCGACCTGATCGACGTGTCGACGGGACAGACCGATCCGGGCTCGAAACCGGTGTACGGACGCATGTACCAGGCGGTCTTCGCCGAACAGGTGCGCCTCGAAGCCGACATCGCGACGATGGCCGTGGGTGCGATCACGACGGCCGACCAGGTCAACACGCTGCTGATCTCGGGTCGGGCCGACCTCGTTGCACTGGCCCGTCCGCACCTGGCCGATCCGTATTTCACGCTGCGCGCAGCGGCCGACTACGACTTCCGCGGAATCGGCTGGCCGGTCCAGTACCACGCGGGTGCGACGCAACTGCACACGACGATGCAGCGCGCGAAGGAAGAAGCCGCGCGCAAGGCGCTCGAAGGCACGCGCCGTCCGGGGAAGAACGGGAGCCCGCAGCCGCAGGGAGCGTAGTTCGAGGCGGACGGATTCGCACACGTCCGCACGCCGCGCCGCAGTGCGACCGCAAGGCGTGGCGTGGACGCGCGTGAACGGGCGCCCCGGCGGCCCGCATTGGGCACGCGAATTGCGCTGCGCCGGTGACGAGGTGCGAGGTTGCGATGCGCGGCGTGTTGCTGATTCTCGTCTGGCCGCACGCGGTGTGGCGATGCCTGCGGGAGCATCCGCTTCCGGCAGGGCAGTTGATGCTCCGGCTGGTACTGCCGTTTTCGATCGTCTGCACCGGGGCGCTGTACTTCGCTTTGTCGCGCTACGAGGCGCAATGGCAGCAGCGCGCGCTCGGCCCGGACTATCCGTTGTTCGGCGCCGCCGGCGTGCCGATGCTGTTCACGACGTGGTTCGGCGGCACGCTGGCTATGGCGGTGGTCTTCACGGTGTTCGCTCCCGTCTGCAAGGGCCGGTGCGATTTCACGCGCAGCCTGAACCTCGCGTTCTTCGGGACGGCGCCTGCCTGGCTGGCGTCGCTCGCGATCGTGTTGATGCCGGCGTCGTTGCTGTACCCGTTCGCCGCGGCATGGTCGGCGTACCTGCTGTTCGCCGGCGCGCACATCCTGCTCGACGTCGACGACCAGCGCGGCGGCGAGTTCCTGCTCGGATCGATCGCGACGTTGACGGTGGCGAGCAGTCTCTGGGGTCTCGTGCTCGGTTCGTTCGTCGTTGGCGGATGATGACCGCAGCGCAGGCATCCGGTGCCTGCGAAGATCGGGAGGGACGGCGATGAATCGACAGGTGGCGGTGCTCGCGGGCGGCTGTTTCTGGTGCCTCGAAGCGGTGTTCCTGGAAGTGCGCGGCGTGTTGTCGGTCGAGTCCGGGTACTGCGGCGGCACGGTGCGCCACCCGACCTACGAGGCGGTGTGCAGCGGCGACACCGGACACGCCGAGGCCGTGCGCATCGAGTTCGACGCGGACCGGATTTCGTACCAGGAGTTGCTCGCGGTCTTCTTCGGGATCCACGACCCGACGACGCCGGACCGTCAGGGCAACGACATCGGCACCCAGTACCGATCGGCGATCTTCGCAGTCGACGAAGCGCAGCGCCGCGAGGCGCTCGCTTTCGTTGCGCGCCTGGAAAGCGGCGAAGGCAACGGCGGCGAGCCGCTCTTCGGCGCGCCGATCGTCACCGAAGTCGTCATGCTCGACGAGTGGTTCGCCGCCGAGCCGTACCACCAGCGATACTTCGAGCGCAATCCGCACCAGGGATACTGCGCGGCCGTCGTTTCGCCGAAGCTGGCGAAGTTCCGTCGGCGATTCGCATCGCTGCGCGATCCGCGCTGAGGCTCGGGTAGACTGCTTTCCGGCCCGCCACGAACAAGGAAAAGCCATGCGACGGATCCTGCACGCACTGGGCGCATTGACGCTCGCGATCGTCCTTTCCGGTTGCGGATACAACCAGATCCAGTCGGCGGACGAGGCAACGAAGTCGGCGTGGTCCGAAGTCGTCAACCAGTACCAGCGCCGGGCCGACCTGATACCGAACCTGGTCAATACCGTGAAGGGTTTCGCCGAGCAGGAGCGCGACGTGCTGATCGCGGTCACCGAGGCGCGATCGCGCGTCGGGCAGATCCAGGTCGATCCGAGCGATCCCGGTTCGCTGCGGCAGTTCGAGCAGGCGCAGGGCAACATGTCCAGCGCGCTGTCGCGGCTGCTGGTGGTTGCGGAGAACTACCCCCAGCTGAAGTCCGACGCCAACTTCCGCGACCTGCAGGCACAGCTCGAAGGCACCGAGAACCGGATCGCCGTGGCGCGCAAGCGCTACATCGACGCGGTGCAGGGTTTCAACGTCCTCGTGCGCCAGTTTCCGGTGAACCTCACGGCGATGGTGTTCGGCTACGACCAGAAGCCGCAGTTCACCGTCGAGAACGAAGCCGAGATCTCGCGCCCGCCGACCGTCGATTTCCAGCGACCCGAAGGCGCGAAACAGTGACGGCCGGTGGCCGGCGCCCTGCGAGCGTGGTGCTGCGCGAGCCGGGGTGCCGCGAGCCGGGGTGCCGCGAGCCGGGCTTCGGCGGGCCGGGCTTCGGCGGGCCGGGGTGCTGCGGGTCGGGGTGCCAGCAGCGCCGGCGCCCACGGGCGCGCCGCAACGAGAGGTTGCGTT
Source organism: uncultured Limnobacter sp. (assembly GCA_964481165.1). Taxonomy (GTDB): domain Bacteria; phylum Pseudomonadota; class Gammaproteobacteria; order Burkholderiales; family Burkholderiaceae_E; genus Zeimonas. The sequence continues at coordinate 3,455 of CAYZYC010000055.1, forward strand.
TTCCGTCGTGAGATGCCTTCCACGAGCGCAAACGCAACATTCCGTTGCGCAGGGTTGCCACGGGGCGCACAGGCGCGCAGGCGCGTGGTCGCGCGCAGCTTCCGGGGCACTGACATGCGCATCGTGAATCCGGCGCTGCGCGCGATGCTCGCTTTTCTGCTCGGCATCGGGCTCGTCGTCTCGGCGATGGCCCAGGATCTCGTCGCGGTGCCGCCGCTCGCCGGTCGGGTCAACGACCTGACCGGCACGCTGACCGCGGAGCAGCAGCAGGCGCTGGAGGCCGAGCTCGCGGCGCTCGAGCAGCGCAAGGGGTCGCAGCTCGTCATCCTGATGGTGCCGACGACCCAGCCCGAGCCGATCGAGCCCTTCAGCATTCGTGTCGCCGAGGCATGGAAGATCGGTCGCGGCACCGTCGACGGCAGGCGCGTCGACGACGGCGTGCTGCTCGTCGTCGCGAAGAACGACCGGCGCGTGCGCATCGAGGTCGGCTACGGGCTCGAAGGCGCGATCCCGGACGCCTATGCGCGACGCATCATCGCCGAGTCGATCGCACCGCGTTTCGCGCAGGACGACTACGCCGGCGGATTGAAGGCGGGCGTCGGCGACCTCGTGAAGCTGATCGAAGGAGAGGAACTGCCGCCGGCGTGGAGCGGCAGCGCGACGCAGCGCCAGGGCGACGGCGGGACCGACTGGGTTGCGTTGCTGCTCGGTGCCTTCGTCATCGGAGTGGTGGTGCGCCAGATCTTCGGGCGCTTCTTCGGCTCGGCGCTCGGCGGGGCGTTCGGCGGAATCGCGGCGTGGGTCGGCGGCGCGTCGGCGCTGCTTGCCGGAATCGGCGGAATCTTCCTGTTCGTCGTGCTGCTGTCGATGTTCTCCACCGGCGGCGGGCCGATGGGCCGCGTCGGCCGCCACACGTGGCGCTCGGGACCGGGCGGCTTCCCGGGCGGCTTCGGGGGCGGCCGGGGCGGTGGAGGCGGATTCGGAGGCGGAGGCGGCTTCGGTGGGGGTGGCGGCGGCTTCGGAGGCGGCGGCGCCTCGGGAGGATGGTGATGGCCGGTCGGTTCGCGCGCTGCTGGGCGCACTTCCGCACCGATGCGGGCGATGCACGGCGCTCGTTTCCCGATTCGCTGCTGACGAAGATCGAGGAGTCGATCGTCGCAAGCGAACGGCTGCATTCGGCCGAGCTGAGGGTGGCCATCGAATCGTCGCTGCCGGTCGCACAAGCCTGGCGCGGGCGCTCGCCGCGCGACCGCGCGCTCGAAGTGTTTGCGCAGACCGGAGTCTGGGACACGGCGAACAACAACGGCGTCCTGTTGTACGTGTTGCTCGCCGACCATGCGGTCGAGATCGTCGCCGACCGGGCCGCGGCCGCTGCGATCACGCAGGCCTACTGGCGCGAAATCTGCGATGCGTTGGCGCTGGCGTACCGGGCGGGCGAGTTCGAGAGGGGCACGCTGGAGGCGATCGAACGGATCGAACGGCTGCTGGTCGAGGCGTTCCCCGGACGTGCGGACGACGTCGACGAACTGCCGAACCGCCCGCTGATGCTGTAGCGGACTCCGCGCACCGCGCGACGACCTGCGCAGCGAAGCCGATCGCGAAGCGGTGGTATAACCGACTCGTCCCCGAATGCGTCGATTGTTCTTCCCATGATCGAGACCATCCCCTCGCGCAACGTGCTGGGCGGCCCGCTGCACGCCTGCTCCTACGATCCGCTGACCGGGTTCCTGCGCACCGGCTGCTGCGAAGCCGACAGCGACGATCCCGGCCAGCACACGGTGTGCGTGCGCGTCGACGAGGCGTTCCTCGCCTTCTCGGTGGCGCAGGGCAACGACCTGGTCACGCCGCGTCCCGAATGGCGCTTCGCGGGCCTGTCGCCCGGCGATCGCTGGTGCCTGTGCGCGGCCCGCTGGGTCGAGGCATGGCACGCGGGCTTCGCGCCGCCGGTGGTGCTCGAAGCGACGCACGAGGCCGCGCTTCGCCTGATTCCGATCGAGGTGCTTCGCGCGTACGCGTGGAGCCCGGCATGAAGCTGCTGATCGTCCCGGTCACGCCGTTCCTGCAGAACTGCTCGGTGCTCGTTTGCGAACGCAGCCGTCGCGCGGTGGCCGTCGACCCGGGGGGAGACCTCGAACGGATCGATGCCGCGCTGAACGCGCAGAACGCGACGCTCGAAAAGGTGCTGCTCACGCATGGCCACATCGATCATTGCGGACAGGCCGGCGTGTACGCGCGGGCTCGGGGCGTTCCGATCGAAGGTCCGCACGAGGAAGACCGCTTCTGGATCGAGCAGCTGGGCCAGCAGGGGCGGATGTTCGGCATGCCGGGTGCGGCGTCGTTCGAGCCCGACCGCTGGCTCGACGACGGCGACACGGTCACGTTCGGCGAGCAGGTGCTCGACGTGCGTCATTGTCCCGGGCACACGCCGGGCCACGTGGTCTTCTTTCACGCGCCGAGCCGCCTCGCCGTCGTCGGCGACGTGCTGTTCCAGGGTTCGATCGGGAGAACCGACTTCCCGCGCGGTGATCACGCGACGCTCGTCGCGTCGATCAAGGAGAAGTTGTGGCCGCTCGGCGACGACGTGGCGTTCGTGCCGGGGCACGGGCCGATGTCGACGTTCGGCGACGAGCGGGCGGCGAATCCGTTCGTGGGCGATGCGGTGCTCTGACGGGAACGGACAGCGGAGCGGGCTTGTCAACGAGCGCATCATTGACTAACCGAAGCCGAAGGATTGACGCTGCTGACCGCCGATCCTACCCTCGCGCGCTAT